>NZ_JAHBRW010000007.1 GCF_018398315.1 Chelatococcus sp. YT9 | reverse complement strand
GGGCGGGCATCTGCCGCCGCAGTACAAGCGTACCCTGAAAATGCTGTCTGCCGAATGTGGCGAGTCGCAGGAGGTACTTTTGCGGAAGGCGCTCGACATGCTTTTCACAGCGCAACGGATCGAGTTGCGCTAAAGCCTGCATGTAGGACTGTTGGCATGTCTACATGCCGGGATTTTTGGCTTTGGCGATTGGGGCCGACTCTGGCACCATAGCAAATCAGATTCCGTCGATTCTGGCGGGACTTACGAAGGAGGGCTTAGGCCCAGACACACAAAAACCCGCCAAGGGCGGGCTTCTGATACCGGGAGAACCGGGGAAATTCGCTTCTGAACAATTCGGATTTTCCCAAATCTCCCGGCACATTGCAAGAGAAATCTTGCCACGGCTTTTTGCGCCCTTTTTCCGGGGGTTCAGGCCGTGAGCGGCCCACCCTTTGGCGGTTCATCGCAACCGAAAGGGGGAATCATGTTTCAATCCATAGGCGACATTACCGCCGTACAGCAGGGCAGGGGGCGCAGAACGCACCAGCCCATCCACCGCCATTCCCGGCCGGCCGGCCACTGCGAGGGCGTTTTCTGGCGCTCTACGAGCCGCCGCGAGGTACAGCAGATCGTGCTTGCCGCCCGCCGCTACGAGCTGGCGACGCGACAACCAGGCGCGCGAAGTGGCGCGCTTGGTTTTGTCGCTCTGGAGGTGCTGGAGCTGTTCGCCAATCTGGTCAATTTCCGCAACGGCCGGCTGGACCCGTCGCTAGATTTCCTGATGGCGAAGCTCAAACGCTCGCGGGATGCCATCGTGCGGGCGCTCGCGGCGCTGCGCACCCATGGTTTTCTGGACTGGCTGCGCCGGTTCGAACCGACCGGCAACGAGGGCAGTGGACCGCAGGTCCGGCAGGTCAGCAACGCTTACCGGCTTTTCCTGCCCCGCCGTGCGGCGGCGATGCTCGGCCGGTTCTTCAAGATCCCGCCCGCGCCGGATGACCACAGCCATGCGCAGGAGATCCGCACGGGCGAATATGAAGCCTACCGCGCGGCCCTGTCGGAGCTGGAACGGACAGTGATGGATGTTGACCCCGACGACCCGCTCGGCGCGGCTTTGCTGCGCTTTGCGCAGGCCCGCGCGCATCGAGCAGAGCGCGAGTCCGCCAAGCAGACTGAATCCCGATCTAGTTCTATTTCATAGGGGAACCGGCATCGGCCTGCGGCCGATGAGTCAGCGGAGCGCGGCCTTTATGGTTCGCTTCGCTCACCGGCCGCGCAAGATTTCCCACCCTCACCTGCCATCGTACCGCCATGCTCGCTATGGCAACGGCTTCGCCGTGCTCCACTTCGTTTCGCCCCTTCGGGTGCCTGCCGCTGCGCGTGGCGGTGCGTTGGAGGTATCGGGACGGGGAACATCAAAAGGCCGCGCTTCGCGCGGGTTCGAAGCGGCCTGCGGCCCGCATCGAACAGGGAACAGGATTTTTGTCTGCGTGTAGAACGTCGATTCCTGCGCCAAGGATGGCTCCACAGAGGCGCGGCAAGTTTTTTCGACCCGAACACCGCAGACGAAAGACGCCCCTCAGCGGCCGTCTATGACCGCCGCTATGGGAATATGTGTCTATTGTAATTCGTCATATTACACGATACAATCATTTCATGATAGCGGCATTCAAACACAAGGGATTGAAGCGATTTTTCGAGGACGACGACCGGAGCAAATTGCCCCCGGAGCTGATCGACCGCATCGCGGAGATTTTACAGGTGCTCGACGCCGCTACAGGTCCGGAGGGCATGAACAGGCCTTCGTTCCGCCTGCATCCGCTCAAGGGCGACCGCAAAGGCCAATGGGCCGTCACGGTGCGGGCAAACTGGCGCATCGTGTTTGGCTTTGCTGGCGGGAACGCTATCGACGTTGATTTTACAGACTACCATTGAAAGGAGGCATCACCATGCCGATGAAGAATCCACCCCATCCCGGCCGGGGCTTAAAGGCCGATTTTGACGAGCTGGGCCTGACGACCGCGCAGGCGGCCGAGGCCTTGGGTATCAGCCGGAACCAGCTCCACCGCGTTGTGACCGGGCAGAGCGATATATCGCCCGAGCTGGCCTTGCGTCTTGAGATCGTAATCGGCAGCACGGCCGAAACGTGGCTGCGTATGCAGGCATCGTATGACGCCGCGCAGGTGCGCCAACGTGCCGGCGAGATCGGCAAAGGATTGAAGCGGATTCCATTGCCGGCGACGCCCGCGCCGGAACAGCCGCGCCTCGTTTAGAGCAGGGTTTTAGGGCTTGCCCCTGAAACCCTGCCTGACTGGCGAAGTCCGGGGGGCAGAGCGGCAAGGGCGGCGAAGCCGGGAAGCGCAGCGGCCCGGAGCCACGCACAGGCCGAAGGCCGAGCATGGCGAGGACCGCGAGAACCCACCCCTTGACGCGGCGTTGGGGGCAGCGCCCCCAGCCTGTATCTGAAATCAGGATCAGTTATTGCACGCGCAGGCTCTGGCTATCTGCGCGTCGGTCGCCTCGGCAGTTGTGGCGCCCGTCATGCGGCGACGTTGCTGTATCCCCACCATTATTTGAACAGCCGCGCAACCTGCGCCGTGCGCCCCGGCCTCGCTCACACTCCCGGAGCCCAAGCCGAGCGCGTTCAGCACGGTTTGACAATTGGAGTTGCTGCCGCCGCTGCCGGCAAAGTTTCTGGTCGCGATGTTGTAGCCACCCCGTGTGGCGCAGACGGTTGTGCAGGAATCCCCATTCGCTCCCGCGTACCAGCAGGCGCCGTTGATCTCGACGCCGCCCGTGTTGCATCCCGGCGGCGGCCCGCCGCCACCACCCGCCGTACCATCGACGATGCAGATAAGGCGTCTTGCTTCGTCGCAATCCCCCGCACCGCGCGTCCACCTGTTGCCGTTCGCGCTGCCGCTTCTGCCTATGATTGCTGTCTGCGCGTTGGAGCTAGAACTCCAAGTGTTGCAGTGCGACGAGCTGCCACTCCCCGCCGGGGAATTTTTCCACCTTGTTGTGACACCAGAGTGACTGTCGCGATTTGTCCAGTAATCAACATTGTCGCCGAAGAACGCGGTATCAGACCATTGAGAGCCGTTATTCGGGCCTTCCGCTGAGGGGTTCGTCGTGAATTCTGCGGCACCGGCGGTAGTACTGCCCGCACGGGCAAAAATGTACTTTGTATTTGGTTTCAGGTCATTGCATTCACTGGAACTACAAAGAAAAGCTTTTACCGTAGCGGCGGAGAGATTCGCGGTCTCTTTTCCCTTCCATGCTTGAGCGGTAAGATTGGCAAGGCACTTGGAATTTGCGCCGGATAGGCCGCCGAGATTGCCGTTCCATGCTTGGCTGGTCAGAACAAAGTAATGGTTGTATTCTGGCAGCCCGCCGCCGCCCGTCGGCATATCGGCGCAGCCCCATCCGCTCGCAGTCTTGACGGCGATCTGTCCTTCGTCGCAGCCGAGGCCGGCGAGCGTGTCGCCGTCCCCGGCGGGCGCGTCCTGATCGCAGATCACCTGCGTTCCGCTTCCACGGCACCATTTGTTGGTGGTCAGCGCGCCGAACTTCCCGTCAACATAGGTCTTGTGCGCGGCATCCGTGCCAACGGTGGGCGCGGCAAGGCCGGTGATCTTCTGGTTGCTCATGGCAAGCGGGCCGGTCATCGTGTCGCCGGCTTTGGTGACTTTTCCGTCCGCATATTGTTTCGTCGCCGCGTCCGTGTTCACGGTCGGCGGGCCGAGGCCGGTGATCTTTTTGTTACCGGCTGCGTTGCCCTGCGTCAGAACAGCATCGAGGTTTGGCGTTGCGCCGCCGCCCCCGCCGCCGATTGCCGTCCAGTCGCCCACGCCGCCCCGCCAGTCGCAGATTTCAAGCGTGGTGGGCGGTGCGGCGGTGTTGCGGCGCAGTTTCTGGTCGTTCGCCTCGCTGCACGCACCCGAGGATGTTTGGTCGGGAACCACTGCAAGCCCGCCGCCCATGCCAATCCATATGGTTCCGTCGCAATACTGCATGACGCTGTGGGTGCTGTTGAATATCTGCTCCCCGGCTTCGCCGGGCGGGTTGAGGCATTGCGCCCAAGCGGTCGCGGGTATCAGTAGAGATAATGTAAAAAGTATCGCTGACCGCATTTCCATATCCTCTTGATATTATTTTTCTGAAATCATGGTATATACTTTATAACGGAGGATCAATAATGACAAAACCGCATAATATACTTGTTGCGCGTGAATATACGAACAGCAACGGCGAGGTAAAAACAGAATGGACGCGCGTTGGCGTGGCCTTTCCGAACAAGAAAGACGGATTCAATTGCAAGGTGTCCGAGGGTCTGGCCCTGACCGGCGATTTTGTGATCCTGCCGCGCACGGACAGGGCGGAAGATGACGGCCCGACCGACGAATAAGCCCCGGAAATTTCGAGGCTTTGCAGTCATCGAGCGACCGGACGGCCACCTTGTATGGGGGACGTTCCGGCGCACCGAGGACGAGGCCCGCGCGGCATTCGAGCGGTGGAATCCTACCCCGCCCGGCTTTTCCCCCGCCGCGCGGGTCTTGCCGGTGGAAATTCTTCTGCTGGACGAAAAATAATCTATCCTTCGATAAATTCTATGCCGGCGTCGGCCTTCGCGCCGAGGATGTTTTCGCGCTGCCGCTGCAACACAGTTTTGAATTGGTTCGGGATCGCGTCCCATGTTTCGGGGTCTATGTCGTAGATTGTTTCGGTCAAAAGCCGCTCGGCAAGGCCCATGAGGCGGGATGCGGTGGAGGCTGCTCTTTTGGAAAAATTCGCGACCTTCATGCGGTGGGCGATGTGATGGCAGGCATAGCCAAGCCCGCCGCTGATCGAGAACATCAGGGCAAGCACACCCAGAACTTGGAAGGTCTGGGTGTAGTGGGGCAGAAAACGGAAATTCGGCAGCATGTTGTTCTCCAGTATGAAGATCAGCCCAGCAATTCCCGCGATAATTGACGCTATGCCGCGCAGGCGGCGGCGGTTCTTTTTGCCATCGTACGCGCGCGCTTCAGCGTAGATGTTTTGCAATTCGCGGCCGGTCTGACGGATTTCATCGTTGAGCAATTCGGCGCGAAATTTCGACGGATGCGGCAGCTCGGCCGGCGGCGGCGCGAAGTAGGGGTGCGGGCGGATGCACAGCATGTCACCGCCGCGCAGGAACGCGATCATGGCGCGCGCGATTTTGTCGTTCTTGCCCTTACCGATCAGCTTAGCCACGCCGTCCGGCGTCAGGCGCGGTTCACCCCGCCTTTGCAATTCGTGCTGATATTCGCGCATGGCTTCCTCATCCATGCGCTGCTCCTGTTCGCGCAGCCGGGCGACCGTGACCTGTTTCGCCGCCTGCTGGTGCGCTTCAAGCTCATAGGCGACCTGATTGAGGGAGTTGAGAATCCCGGTACCGATAAACAGGGCGGTATTTGTCGAGGGATTGCGTGAGGGCGGCGCGCCGATAGGCCGGGGCGGGATGACGGGGCTTCCCGCTTCCTGCGCGAGCTTGTCGCTGACGAGCTGCGCGCGCACGGGCGGGCGCGCCTTGATATCGTCGAGTGTGACGATACCGACCTTGCGGGAGATATATTCAAGGGTCGCCTGATCGGTAACGCCGAAGAAGGTGACGGCATCGGCGTTGGCGAAATAGGTTTCGCTGATATCCTTGTAGAGGCTGCGAAGCTGGTCAATGTCCTGCATGATCGGCCACAGGTGCAGGCCGTAATCGCGCATCAGCCCCGCCGATTTCGAGACGATATCGAGTCGGCCGAGGCTGTAGAATTCATCGAGCATGAACAGGCAGCGGCCTTGTCCGCGCGCGCCGCTTTTCATCATGGCTTCGATGGAAGCGCGCACGAACAGGCGCAGATAAGCGGCGTGGGTTTCGAGATATTGCGGGGGGATGATGACGAACAGAGAGATTTTGCCGGCCTTCAGTTCGGAGAGATCGAAGGACGATTCCTTGAGCGTGGCGGCGATGGGATCGGAATCGAGCCATTCCGTATAGCGGCGCGCCGCGCCGAGGAAATCGCGTTCCATGCCCTTTTCGGTTTCAAGCGCGGTTTGAATCTGGATGCCTGCCGCGCGGGCGAGGCGACCAAAGGCCGTGCAGGACTGCATGCGCTGTGCATCGGCGTGGAGTTCATCTTTCGTCTGCAACAGCAGCGCGCGCAGGGCCGTCAGGTTGCGGTGTTCGGGCGGTGCGGTTTCAACGATGAAGGCAAGGAGGCCGGCAAGGATGGTGGCTGCGCCGGCATACCATTCTTCGTGGCGTGGATCGGATCGCTTAACGAGACCGTCCGCGATCATCTGCAAATGTTCGCGGCCGTCGATATCGGCCGGGGTGATGGCGGCAAGCGGGTTGAAGGAGCCGCGCAGCCGTTCGGGAATGGCGGTAATCCTGAAAGGATCGAGCGCGACGACCTTTTGCCCCATCGCCTCGCGGGCTTCCCACAGCGCGGCAATGCTTTCGCCCTTGGGTTCCACAATCAACAGATTGTCGGCCCATCGTAGCCCGTTCGGCACGACGAGGCCGACACCTTTGCCCGCGCCGGCCCCGGCGATGGTCAGTGCGTGACGTTCGAGGGTGACGCCGATTTCGCGGTTTCGTTCATCGAGGCCGAGATAGATCGCGCCTTCGCCCGGTGTATACAGGTGCACGCCTGCGTTCGCGAAGAAGCTCACGCCCTTGCCGTCGCCCGCCATTATTCCCCCGCGTCATTTCCCCTTGGCGCAATCCTATGTGCCGGCGGCGGGCTGGCAAGAGCGTGTTGCATGGGCGCGCGCAAATTCGGGTTAATGCCCTCTTAACTGTGGGTGCGGTATCGTTTATGTAGTGAGGAATAACAAGCATAGTTTTTGTGATACAAAAACGCTTGCCGGGGCAGGCCCCGGACCCCGAGGACAGCGCATGACGGCGACCACCCGGAAAGGCGGCAGGCCCCGCAAAGACCCCCACGAGGCCCGCACCGAATGGCTACCGGCCATGCGTGTGACGCCAGCCGAGCGTCATCACATAGAGCAGCAGGCGGCGCGCGCCGGCTTGCCGGTGATGGAGTACCGGCGGCGCGCGGCCATGGGGCAGCGGATTGTTGCCCGGCGCACCGCCGCCGACGACAAGGCCCTTGTCGCCCTTGCCCGCGTCGGCGCGAACCTCGCGCAGATCGTGCGCGCCCTGAATTATCGTCAGGGCATTCCCGCCGATCTGGCCGAGACGTTGGCGGAAGTGAAAGCCGCCGCCAACATGATCGCCGGG
Organism: Chelatococcus sp. YT9; assembly: GCF_018398315.1. Lineage (NCBI taxonomy): Bacteria > Pseudomonadati > Pseudomonadota > Alphaproteobacteria > Hyphomicrobiales > Chelatococcaceae > Chelatococcus > Chelatococcus sp. YT9. The sequence goes on along the minus strand of NZ_JAHBRW010000007.1, from coordinate 3,955 downwards.
GAAGATGGAAAGTGAATTTCCAGCTCGCCCCGATAGGCCATAGCTTCAAAGGCAGCATGGCCTATTACCTGCACGACAAGCGGCAGGAAGGCGATGCGCAGCACCCGCAGACGGCCGAGCGTGTCGCGTGGACCGAGACGCGCAATCTACCGACAGACGGCCCGCAGACGGCCATGCGCATCATGATCGCGACGGCCTCGCAGGCCGACGCGCTGAAAGCAGCGGCCGGGATCAAATCGACCGGGCGCAAGGCGACGGCCGGGCCGGTGTTCGCGTTTTCGCTCGCATGGCATCCTTCGGAATCGGACGCGCTCGACCGTGCGGAAATGACCCGCGCGGCCGATCATGCGTTGAAGGTTTTAGGCCTCGATCACTTGCAGGCGGTATTGGTTGCGCACCGTGACACGGCGCACCCGCATGTGCATGTGATCGTCAACCGCGTCGATCCGAATACCGGCAAGACCGAGCCGATCCGCAAGCCCGCCGTTCTGGCGCTCGACAAATGGGCCGACCGCTACGAGAAAGAGCGCGGGAAGATCGTCAGCCCGAACCGCGCCGAAAAATATGACGAGATCGAGCGCAAGCGCGCGCAGCATCAGGACCGCCAGAAGCGGCGCGATCATGACCGGCAACGCCGGCAGGATGCGCAGGCGCGCCCTGTATCGGAGAAGTCGCCCGGCGCGATGCTCAAGGAGCTGCACGACGCGCAGAAGGCGCGGCACCGTCAGGAATGGAAAGACCTTGGCCGCGCGGACAAAGCGGCGCGCGATCAGATTTACACGGCGTTCGGCGGGCGGATGAAAGAAGCCGCCGCGCTTCACAAAGCCGAATGCAAGCCGATCTGGGCGGCGCATTTTCGGCAGGCGCGCGATAGCCGGCGGGCGTTCGAGCGGCGCGAGCGCAACCTTGCCGGCGTGATCGTCAACGCCATGATGGCGACGACACAGCAGAAGATTAGCGGGCAGCTCGGCAATCGCGGCGTGTTGTCCGCGACGTTCGGCAACGCGCTTTCCTCACAGGCCCGCGCGGCGGCGTTCGCGGCGGCGGAAGTGACCAGCCGCGGCACCTTGCAGCGGCAGCTTAAAACGATCCTCGACCGGGACATGACGGACCTGCGCGCGCAGCGCGCGGCGGCATTGTCGAAACAGCGCGCGGATTTTGCGGCCACGCGGACGGCCTTGATCGCGCGTCAGGACGGCGAGAAGATGAAAATGCGCGAGGCGTGGCGGCAGCATTATGAACGCCGCCCCGCCGGTCGCGGTCGCAAACCGTACTGGAAGGCGCAGGAGAAGCCCGCGCCGGCATCGAGGGAGAATCCCTTGCCGAAGAAGGAATTTGATCGGGCGCGCGCGCCGACGCCCGAGCCGCGCAAGGTTGCGAGCGCGCCGGAATATGTCGCGCGGCCTGCCCCGGCGCCCTCGCCTACCGGAGAGGCGCCGCAACCGCCCAAGCGGTCTTTGCAGGAGGTGCCGCAGGTCGAACGGCAGCAGCAACCGCCCGCCTCTTCCCGGCCTGTCATGGCGAAGGATTGGGACGCGGCGGCGAAGCCGCAGCAGCAGGAAGCCGCGCCGCCGCCGAAGGATTGGGGGCAGGAAAAGCCGGCCCCGGCGCAGCCGGAAATGCGCAAGGACTGGTCGGAGCGCGCCTTTGAAAAGGGCCGGGGCGAGATCAAGCCCCTGCCCGCGCGTGACCGCAGCCGGGATGACGGGCCGGAGCGGTAGATTGCTATTCTGGCGGGTATCGCCGCGCGCCGTGCAGGACGCGGATAATGTCGATGAAATGCGGATCATCGAGCGTGTAGACCAGCCGAAACGGCGTGCGGGGGACAGTTATTTCGCGGGTGCCGGCTACGTCGCCCTCACGGCCGAGCAGCGGAAAGGATTCGAGTTGTTCGGCGACCGTGAAAATGGCCGTCAGGACACGTTCAAGCCCTTTGGGGCTTTCCGGTTCGATGTGCTGCTTTATGGCGTCTAAATCAGCTTCGGCGGTGTCCTGAAAGCGGACGTGCATCAGAATCCGAACTTGCGGCGGGTTTCTTCGAGGGTTTTGTACGTGGCCTTGCCGCTGCGCTTATGGTCCAAGGCCTCTTGAATCTGGCCGTTCATCCATGCGCGATGCGCGGGGCTGATTTCAGCATCCGCAACGGGGGCCAGATAATCGGTCGCAGGCTTTTTTTCTTTGAGCATGGTCATAGGGACATTTTATCAGATTGTCGCCCGCCGATCCAGCCGCGAGGCTAAGGCGTAGCGCGCCTATTGGCTTCGACGCGCCGCCCGGCATCATCGACCATGAAATAGCTGTATGCGCCGCCCTTGTAGTTCGGGTGGACGAGCAGCTTTGCGCCCGAGGCCCATGATTGCGAAATCGGCCGATCTTCGGGCCGGATTTCCCAGATATGCAGATTGTCGGTCATGATGGCGTCACCGCCCCATATCTGGGCTTCGACGCTGCGCCGTATGAAGACAACATCGCAGGGGCTGAAATCGACCACCTTGATCGTCTGCATGGCGGCTTCGGCGTGATTGATGATGAGCGAGAGTATTTTTTCCACTTCGCTATATCGCCAGTAGCCGGCGCGGTCGGCGTGGCGCTTGTCGGCGCTCGGGTCCGCCTTCGCCAACAGGCGGGCGTCGTCTATGAGTTTAGTTATCCACCGCTGAATATCGCGTTCGCCGTGCATGGCCATGGCCTTTCGATGACGGGTTCAATGGGGTCGCTGCGCGGCTTTCAGTTCGGCCAGTAAGCTGTAGAGTTCGGCGCGCAGGCTGTTGAGCCGGGCGGATCGTTCTTCCAGATCGGCCGCTGAAAGGCCGGCCATGTCGCGCGACAGGGCGTCAATTTCTGCGTTGATCGCGTCAATCCTCGACATAATATTCATCGTCGGTTGCTTCCTCCAAATCTGATAATCGCCATTATGGAACCGATTTTGAAGTAATCGCGCAGTGATGAGGAAATCAAAAATCGCGCCCCCACAAGGCTGGCGATTTTTTATTTCCGGGGGCAAATATTCGACCCCTGCCCTGCTGCGGTGCAGCACAGGCGATTACTTGACCAGAACGGCGAATCCCCTCACGCTGTTTGCAAGCCGGCATGTTAACATGTTGGCGTGCGTAACGATTCGTTAACCCTAACATTCCTACATGTTAACACCATGAAAATTTTGGCTGTCATATCCCAAAAAGGCGGGGCTGGTAAAACCACCCTCGCAACGGCACTTGCCGTAGCCGCGCAGCATGACGGCCGCGAAGTCGCCCTGCTCGATCTGGACCCACAGGCAAGCGCTTGTTTTTGGGGCGACCGGCGCAAGACCAATAATGGTGGGGTTGAAGCGCCCCCGGTTAGGGACGTGAATTGGAATCGCTTACGATTTGCCCTTGAGCAGATCGGCGGCGCGGGCAAGCCATCCGGCCTAATCGTGATCGACTGTCCGCCGCAGCAACGCGACATTGCCGCCGAGGCCATTCGCTTTGCGGATATGGTGCTGATACCGACGCGGCCCGAGGTGATCGACCTACACGCGACCGCCGAGACAATCCGCACGGTGCAACAGCAGGGCAAGGCGGCACACGTGGTCTTGTCAGCCTGCCCCATTTCCGGGCCGGAGATTGAGGAGACAGAAAACTGGATTACCGCCAGCATGGGCGCGGAGCTTGTGCCGGTGCGGGTTCATCAACGCAAAGCCTATTCGCGTGCAATGGCCGCAGGCCTTACAGCGCAGGAGTTCGAGCCGGAAGGCAAAGCCGCCGCAGAGATTCAGAAACTCTACATGTTCACATGTAGGCATTTATTCGGAGTGCAGAAAAATGGCAAAGCAAAGCAAACAGTTTCTCGGCGCGCTTAACAGCATCTCGGCGGGGAATGCTCCCGCTCCCGCTTCGGCACCGGTCGCGGAGGCGGCGCAGGAGAAGCCGACAGGCCGCTATTATGCACCGTCGCGGCAGGGCAAGCAGCTTGT
>NZ_JAHBRW010000006.1 GCF_018398315.1 Chelatococcus sp. YT9 | reverse complement strand
TCTCAGGCGGAATGAAGCAGCGTGTAGGAATTGCACGTGCGCTGGCTGCCGATCCGGACGTCGTGCTGATGGACGAGCCATTCGGTGCGCTTGACTCACTAACCAGAGACCAAATGCAAGAAGAAATACTGCGGATTTGGGAGCAAAGGAGAAAAACGGTCGTGCTCATCACTCACAGTATCGATGAAGCGATTTTCTTAGCGGACCGTGTTTTCGTCATGACCGCGAGGCCAGGAACTATTAAGGAAGTAGTGGACATAGAGCTTCCGCGCCCACGCGATCCGGAAATGAGATCTACTAGCCAAAAGTTCCTTGCCTACAAAGAACACCTAACCCATTCGTTGAGGAAAGAAATTGGCAGCATTCTTGGACAATAGGCACTCCGCGAGTCTCTCGTCTAACCCCTCGGTTAGCGACCGTATCATCCGACGTGTCGGCGCCGGCTTTTTAAGCATTCGTCGGTTTGCGCTCCTGCTGTTTCTGTTGGTGCTTTGGGAATTTGCAGCACGCATGAATTTGATAAACCCTCAATTTTTCCCTCCGCCAACCAAAGTGCTTGCTGGAATCAAGCAGCTAGCAGAATTTGGATCGCTGTGGGGCGACATTAGCGCAAGCATTTTGCGCGTATTGATTGGATTCGTGATAGCGACAGTAGTTGGCATCACGCTTGCGGCGCTGTTAGCGAGACTTGAAGGGCTATCTTACTATGTTATGCCGATTGTTGAAGTCATCCGGCCGATTTCCGTGATTGCCTGGATTCCGATGGCTATCTTGTGGTTCGGCCTCGGCAATAAACCTGCGTGGTTCATTATCTTTCTCGGCTCGGTCTTTCCAATTTTTACGAATGCATATGCAGGATTTTGCTCGGTAGATCGCGTCCACGTTCAGGCAGCTGAGTGTTTTGGCGCGAAACGGTGGCTCTTTTTTCGCGCCGTTCTTCTTCCGTCGGCGCTTCCGCACATTCTGACAGGAATGCGAATAGGTCTCGGATTTGGATGGATGTGCGTGATCGCGGCCGAGATGATCGCAGCAACGTCTGGCCTCGGTTACATGATCCAACTCGCTCGAAATCTAATGGAGACCGACCGAATCATAGGAGGCATGGTCATTATTGGATTGGTTGGGTTCGCAATGAACCAGTCCATGCTCTATCTCGAGCAGCGGCTTACCCCATGGCATGCAAAATAGACTTACGCAAATCGCCAAGTCGTGAAGTAAAGAAAAATACAGGGAGGAGACGATGACTATAATACGGCGGGCACTTAAGAAACGTATGAATAAGCCTTTTGAGGCTCCTTGTAATAGGTCGCGCCTCACCGTCACTGGCATCACCTTGGCTCTAAGTGTCGGTGTTCTCGTGTCGACTTCGTTCAGTGGAGCGCGAGCGCAGCAGAAGACTCCTATTACTGTCGGAAGCATAACGACGTGGACACCGGGAGGTGAGATCTATGATGTTCTTTGCCGGACGAACATCTTTGAGCTTAACGGGTTTGATGCAAAATGCCGCGGATTTAGCTATGCGCCGCCGCTTGGAGAGGCACTATTGGGTGGTCTAATCGATAATGCGTTCGGGGCGGATTCTCCCGTTATTCGCATGGCGGCGCGCGTACCGGGAACGAAGATTCTGCATCGTACTACGGACTGGGTCTTTGGGATACTAGTGCGCCCCGATTTTCCAGGAAAGGATCTAGCTAGTTTGCGCGGCGCAAGGCTTTCCGGGCCATTCGTGACGGGAACGTTTATGAGCTCGATGCTCAAGCTCATTGACGCGGGGATCAAAGACCCTTTCAAAGACCTTAAGCTGATCAATCAAGATCTTTCTGATCAGCCGCTAGCTCTAGCTAGTGGGCAAGTCGACGCCGTTACAACTTGGCACCCAATGTTCAAAAAATTGGTTGACACTGGTGCAGCGAGAGTACTGTGGGCAGCCAAGCAAGGCGACGGGCTCGGGATTCAAGGCCTCTCGGGGCCTTGGCTTGCGAAGTATGGCGAAGAAGGTGCAGTTCGATTTCTAAAAGCATGGATCATGGCTGTTTGGTGGACCTCCAATAACATCGAACAAGCGAACGAATGGTTTGCCGAGACGTCAGGATTCCCAGTAGAATACGTCAAGGCTGGCCCTGAAGGGGATCGATATTTGCGAGCTCCTCACAAAAATATCAACGACATGACCTTCGAGCTACTTCCAGGTGAAATCAAGGAAATGCAACGGGTCATGGACTACTTGTATACGCGCAATCTTATCACAGAAAAAGTTGATGTTGCTGCGATGGTGGATGACAGCTTTATCTTGAGGGCACAGAGAGAGATTCGTGAGGGAAAGCATCCGTCCCTCTCCGACATCAAGCCGGTAGAAAATCTCTACATAAAATAACAACGTTGACACATTATTGTTGGACAAGAGAAAGGTCTCTGATTATGGCGAAAGCTCTGATGTTGGGTTCAGGCGCGGCATTACCAGCGAAGGGTCGATTCAACACGTCATTGGCAATCCTGGAAGGGGCGAGAACTCTCCTAATCGATTGCGCTCAGCCCGCGAGCGAACTACTCTACCACCACGGTGTAGACATTGTATCGGTAGATACGGTCGTCATCACCCATATGCACGCCGATCATGTTACGGGGGTTGGGCAATTGGCTCACCTAAAGCATGTTTTATTCGACAATAAACCTCCGAGGGTGTTTTTAGACCGTAACGATGGGTTTATCAAAGATAACCTCCGACATCCACACCGGAATGAATTGAACAATGTAAATCCGTGGCTGAACATTTATGTTCCCGCGGGGGTGGAAGAAACGATGACGCAATATCTCTCGGCCCTTTATATGAGGCCAGAGGTTTTCGCAAAGTACAGTGTAAGTGTACTTCCTTATGGGGAGGGTGAATTTCACAGCGATGAAAACTTTAAACTTGTAGCATATCCGAACGCTCATATTCGTGAATTCTACCCTGAGCTTCAGAATACCGACGCAGTGCTTTCAAGTTATACGATTATGATTGAGACTCTGGGTCGCAAATGCCTATATTCGAGCGATCTCGCCAGCTTCGAAGAGATCGATCACCTTGTAGATGGCGCCGATACCATCTTCGTCGAAGGCGCACACTTTTCGCCTTCGGAGCTCATCAGATTTGCTCAAGAACACAAGCTCGAACAAGTATTCGTGCATCATATCCTGGCAACGTGGGAAGAAGAATTTGCTCGCCTAGCCAGGGAATTAGCGCAAGCCAACGTAAAACTCACCTTTGATGGGTTTGAAGTTGAGCTCTGAACGTTCGCTGACGGAGGGTCTGAGTCTTGTGGGCCGCTCGCTACGATGACGATTGATCTTGCATTTTCGTCGGCGATTGAAGTCAGCAAAGCAATTAAGATCAAGCAACTCTCGCCGGTGGAGGTTGTCGAGGCGTCGCTTCAGCGTCTGCAATTGGTCGAGCCGCGACTGAATTGCTTTGCGACGGTAACCGCAGAGAGAGCTAGATGCTCAGCGCGGCTTGCAGAACAAGCGGTTATGTCGGGAGAAAGAGTGGGCCTACTCCACGGGTTGCCCATTTCCGTCAAAGATTTGTTGCCAGTCGCTGGTGTTAAGGAGATGTTCGGTTCCCAACTGATGATGGACAACATTGCCACCGTCGATGCCCCCGTTGTCGAGCGACTGCGAGCTGCGGGGGCTTGTCTTATTGGTAAAACGACAACCAGTGAATTCGGGTGCAAAGCAGTGGGTGATTCGCCACTAACGGGGATCACTCGGAATCCTTGGAACTTGAACAAAACCCCAGGAGGATCGAGTTGCGGAGCAGCAGCTAGTGTTGCGAGCGGCGTTACTCCATTCGCGATCGGTACAGATGGTGGTGGATCGATACGTGTTCCTAGCTCATTCACAAATCTCTTTGGGATCAAGCCGCAGTTTGGCCGAGTACCGATTTACCCACCAACCGCAACGCCAAGCTTGGCCCATATTGGCCTATTAGCTCGCAGCGTACGAGATGCAGCGCTGTTATTGTCCGCGATTAGTGGATACGACGATCGAGATCCTTTTTCCGTGGCCGCCGAAGTTCCGAACTTTGTCGCGGCTTGCGACGTCCCAGTTTCTAAATTGCGGCTTGGCTGGAGTCCTACCCTTGGTTACGCAAACCCCACAAGTGACGTCTTATCTATTGTTGAAAATGCTGTACGACGATTAGAGGGGATGGGATGCGAGTTAGTATTACTGGATGCTCCGCTAGGCAATGATCCAATAGGAATTTGGGAAGCGGAGTTTTTTGCTGGCGTCGGCACGCGCCTCGCAGATGCTCTCAGAACCTCTGTTGACAAATTGGATTCTGCGGTGGCCAAAGTGTTGATCCGCGGGCTAGAGCAAGATCTAAAAACCTACTACGCAAACGTATTTGATCGATTCATCTTTTTCGATAAGATCCGCCAATTGTTCAAGACAATTGATGTACTGCTTACCCCGACGTTGCCAGTCCCGCCGTTTGACGTAGGACTGAACGTGCCGCCGGAGTACGGCGACAACAATCTCACGGGATGGGTGGCCTACACATATCCTTTCAACCTCACGGGGCAGCCCGCTGCATCGATCCCCGCAGGTTTCACGTCGGCAGGTCTTCCCGTCGGCTTGCAGGCAGTTGCAAAGCCATATTGCGAAGTCGATTTATTTCGAATAGGCGCCGCTTTGGAAAATGTGATCCAGAGAACGGCTTTGCCAATGGCTTAGTGCAATCGAAGGCGTGATGATTGCTTCTCACTTTCGAACAACAATTCGCTTACCTAGCGGCGACTTTGCCGCAGGCGGCGGCTGAAAGCTCAAATGTTAAATTATTGTATACCAGCTAGCATTAGCAGCGTAGCACAAAAAGCGAGCTCAAATATTCATGCCTGTCGGAGTGATCGTGAATTCAGAGCTGGCAGGAGTAGGTTTGTGCCAGTCCCTTGGGCCGGCGGCAGACCGCGGCCGCGAAGCTACTGTTCCGGTTCCACATTGCGAGTTACGTATGCTGACAGTGAGTATGCTGAGCTTCACTGCCCGCGGCCTGATTTTGCCATCGTAACGATATCACTTCTCACCGCTCTGGTAACCCGTCATGGCTAAAGCAAGGCGTCGAGGCCGCCCCGAGACAGCCGTACTGGCGCCGGCGGGCCGCGCATTGAAATTCCGTGCCCTTATTGGCGAATTTTTCATTGAGCAATTGCCGATGATCGTAGTGGTTACAGCCTTAGGCTTTGGCGCGGCGTGGCTTCAGTATGGCTTCATCCCTAACGGCGATCGCCCATATGCGATAGCAGGCGTATCTATCGCCATCTGGCACCTGGTCTGGATGGGAATCTGGACGGGGTACACAATGGCGTTGGTCGGGCAGGCGGCAGGCATCTTCGCGCTGCCCTACAGCACATCCGTTCTTCAGTTCAGCAATCCACACGTCAGTCCGACCATGCTTGTTCTCACATTCGTCAACCCGGCCGGTGCGCTTCTTGGCTACCGGCGCAGTGGCCAATGGAATCTTGACCTAGCGTTGGCTGTCTGCCTCGGTGGAGTAGCCGGAGCAATTGTCGGGCCGCTTTTCCGTGCTACCGTACTCATGCATGCTGACCCGTTTCGGCTAACGCTCGGGATCGCCCTGGCGGCATTCGGCCTCCAACTATGCTGGAAGGCAGCACGCGACTATTCGCGATTTGGCCGTTCCATGGGGCGTGATTTCGCCGAAGACAGTAGTCCATCAACGATGCGGTTCGAAATCACGACGACAGAAAAAAACTGGCGCTCCATTTCAATCAAGTTCGGCCGGCATCATCGTACACTACCAAACCTGCAACTGTTTGCTATCGGAGCCGGCGTCGGTGTCTTTTCCTCAGCATTGGGCGTAGGCGGTGGATTTCTGCTGGTTCCGATCTTTGCAATTGCTTATCGTCTTCCGCTTTACGTCATGGTGGCTGCCACAATTCCGTACTCCATTGTTCTGTCCTTTGTCGGAATCCTGACGTTCGTACTTGTTCTGCCTGCCATTGGCATCGAAGCTATCAGTCCTGAGTGGTCGTGGGGCTTTTTCACCGCGGCCGGCGGTCTGTTCGGCTCATGGTGCGCATCGAAAACTCAGCTTTATGTGCCAGAACACGTGCTGAACGGGCTGCTCGGCAGCCTGACAAGTGTTGTCGGAATCATCTACATCCTGAGTTTTGTGATAAAATTGCCCTTCTCGCTTTAACTGCCGAGTGGCGGTCATCAATGTAAGACCGTATGTCCGGCTCTGCTGGTGAGGTGGCTCGCCCTACACTGCGCGTCCGAGGGTTGCTCGGGCGGCCGAGCCGATCCTCATCACAGGAGGACGAGCCGTGGCAGATTATAGGGAAGCATTTGTCGGAATCGATGTCGCAAAACTGAGGAACGCCATCGCGATTGCGGGTTCCGGCCGGGAGGGAGAAGTTCGCTTCTTCGGCGAGGTCGACGCCTCGGATGCGAGCATGCGCCGTGTTATCCAGCGGATCGCCGGCAGGTTCGATCGAGTTCATTTCTGCTACGAGGCTGGCCCGACCGGCTATGGCCTCTATCGGCTGATCCGTTCGCTGGGTCACGAATGCATCGTGGTGGCCCCGTCGCTGATTCCGAGAAAGCCAGGCGACAGGGTGAAGACAAACCGCCGGGACGCTCTTTCTCTGGCCCGGCTGCTGCGCGCCGGCGAACTGACGGCGGTATGGGTTCCTGATGAAGGCCACGAAGCCATGCGAGATCTCGTCCGTGCCCGGGCGGCCGCGGTCGAGACGCTTCGGGTCCATCGGCAGCATGTGAGCGCCTTCATGCTCAAGCACGGACGCATCTATCCTCGCAAAAAGGGCTGGACGATGCGCTATCTGCGCTGGCTACAAGAGCAACCGTTCGATCATCCCGCACATCAGATTGCGCTCCAGGAACTGGTCGAAGCGGTCCGAATCTCGAAAGAGCGGGTCGAGCGACTTGAGCGTGTGATCGAGGAGTTCGTTTCGGCCTGGTCGTTGGCGCCGATCGTGCGAGCGCTGCAGACTTTGCGCGGCGTAGACCTGATCGTCGCCGTGACATTCGCCACCGAGGTTGGCGACGTGACCCGGTTCGACAGTCCGCGCCAGCTCATGGGATATCTCGGCCTCGTTCCTGGAGAACGATCGACCGGCGAGACAGTCAGACGGGGCGGCATCACCAAGGCGGGAAACGGCCGCGTTCGCCATATGCTGGTCGAGAGCGCCTGGACCTATAGGCATGCGCCGAGGGTCGGGGCGAAGAAGCTATACCGTCTGGAGCAAGCATCTCCAAGGGTGCGAGAGATCGCCTGGAAGGCGCAGACCCGACTGACGACCCGATATCGGATGTTGAGCGGCCGGGGCAAGAAGACAACGGTGGTCTGCACAGCGATCGCCCGTGAGTTGGCCGGCTTCATGTGGGCCGTTGCAAGGGAGGCGCAAGCAGCCTGATCCAGCCGCCGCAGCGACATACATCCTTCGCGCATGGGCGGAGGCGGGACCACGGCAGGGGAATGCCCGTCAGACGCTTTGTGGCCGGCAATCTGGCCGACGCCCGCAGTAAGATAGGAACAGCCCCGGACGCATAATCGGGAATGCGGTAACCAACCCGCGCATCAGAGCTTGATCACCGACGTCCTTCAGTTCCGCCTCCACCCATGCGCGATCATCAGAATGAGCAGCCGATCCCACAATCGGTTGCGCCCTCGCGTTCCAAACCTTGACAGCGGACATCAGAGCGGTGTTCTCAGGCCACGGCCTTGATCTCGGGCTCGATGATGTAGGCCCAGGGCAGGAGGTCGTCGATCTGGCTGTTGGGGTGGCCGTTGACGACCCTGGTGAGCACGTCGGCGAGATAGCCGAGCGGCTCGACAGCGTTGAGTTTGCAGGTTTCGATCAGCGACGCGACGACGGCCCAATGCTCCGCGCCGCCGTCAGAGCCTGCGAAGAGCGCGTTCTTGCGGTTGAGGGCGATCGGCCGGATGGAGCGCTCGACCACGTTGCTGTCGATCTCGATGCGGCCATCATCCAGGAACCGGGTGAGGCCTTGCCACCGCGAGAGTGCATAGCGGATCGCCTCGGCGAGCTTGGTTTTCTGGCTGATCAACACGAGCTTCTCGCGCAGCCAAGGCTCGAGTTCGGCAATGATCGGCAGGCTCTTTTCCTGGCGCAACACACGGCGTGCGTCCGCCGGCTGGCCGCGGATATCGTCCTCGATCCGATAGAGTTCAGCGATGCGCCGGAGTGCGGATTCCGACGTAATCCGGCCGGGCATTCCAACCTGAAGCCGGCCCCCGTTCCGACGTGAAGCCGGCCACCATTCCGATCAATATCCGGCCACTTTGAAGGCCTGAGCAGGAGCACCTGGGTCAGCAACTTTGGCATGACGGTCCTTTTGAACAAGGGACGCGTAATGCCGGCAAAGAGAAGGCTGACCATGAGACAACTACGACAGATGCTGCGGCTTGCCGGCGACGGAACCAGCGCCCGCGAGATCGCACAGAGGCTGGGCATCGCGCGCAGCACCGTGCAGGATAATCTGAAGCGGGCAGAAGCTTCAGGGCTGAGTTGGCCGCTACCAGGCGAACTGACCGACGACGCGCTGGAGAACCGGCTGTTCGCCCGCGCCGGGGTGAAGCAGGGTGCGCGCCGGCTGCCGGAACCGAACTGGGCAGATCTTGCTCTGGAGTTGAAGAAGCCCGGCGTCACGCTGATGCTGCTTTGGGAGGAGTACCGCGCCGTCCATGCCGGCGGCTATGGCTACAGCCGTTTCTGCGACCTGTTTCGCGGCTTCGAGAAGCGCCTGTCGCCGACGATGCGCCAAGAGCATGTCGTCGGCGACAAGGTGTTCGTGGACTATTCCGGCAAGAAGATCGCCATCATCGATCCGCTGACCGGCGAGATCCGTGAGGCGGAGATTTTCGTCGGCGTCCTGGGCGCATCCGGCTACACCTATGCGGAAGCGACCTGGACGCAGACATTGCCGGATTGGATCGGCGCGCATGTACGCATGTTCAGCTTCTTCGTCGGCGTCCCGCGCCTGATCGTGCCCGACAACCTGAAGTCCGGTGTCAATCATGCCTCCTTCTATGATCCGGAGATCAACCGCAGCTACGGCATGATGGCCTCGCACTATGGCGTCGGCGTGCTGCCGGCGCGGCCGCGTCGCCCGAAGGACAAGGCCAAGGTCGAGAACGGCGTGCGTTTTGCCCAGACCTGCATCCTCGGCCGGCTGCGGCGGCAGACATTCTTCTCGTTAGCCGAGGCCAATACCGCAATCGCCGGGGCGCTCGACCGCATCAATGACCATGTCATGCGCCGCCTTGGCGTCAGCCGTCGCCATTTGTTCGAGACGGTGGAACGGCCGGCGCTGGCGAGCCTGCCGGTGCAGGATTACGAGTTCGCCGAATGGCGCCTGGCCCGCGTCGCCACCGACTACCATGTCGAGTTCAAGACCTTCTTCTATTCCGTGCCGCACAGCCTCATTCGCCAGCAGGTCGACATCCGCGCGACCAGCAGGACGATCGAGATCTTCCATCGCGGCAAGCGCGTCGCCGTTCATCAGCGCCGCTATGGCGGACGCCGTTACGGCACCAACCCTGAGCACATGCCCAGTTCCCACCGTCGATATGCGGAGTGGACGCCGGCACGCTTCCGGCGCTGGGCCGCGTCGATCGGACCACAGACCGAGGGGCTGATCATCGCCATTCTGGCCAGCCGGCCCCATCCCGAGCAGGGGTTCCGCACCTGCCTGGGTGTTTTGCGTCTCTATCGCGATCTTCATCGTGATCGCGCCGAGGCGGTCTCGGCACGCGCCGTCGAGATCGGCGGACTGACCTGCAAGAGCATCGCCGCCCTCATCACCAACCACAAAGCCGCCCGGCCCGCCGGCAATCCCGGCGCCATCATCGACCACGCCAATCTGCGTGGTCCTGGTTACTTCCATTGAGGAGATAAAGATCATGCTGACCCATCCCACCCTCGACATGCTGCGCGACCTCGGACTGCACGGCATGGCCAAAGGCTTCCAGGATCTCGACGCGCAGCCGGAAGCGCGCGCCCTCGATCATGGCGAATGGCTCGCCATCCTGCTTGATAACGAAGCGACGCTGCGCCGTCAGAAGCGCTTCGAGGCGCGTGCCCGCGCCGCCAGGCTACGCCATGATGCGCAGGTCGAAGACGCCGACTTCCGTGCCGAACGCGGGCTCGACCGTTCCCTCTTCCTCAAGCTCGCAGGCTGCGATTGGATCCGCCAGCGTCACGGGCTCCTGATCACAGGCCCGGCCGGTGTCGGCAAGAGTTGGCTCGCCTGCGCTCTCGGCCACAAGGCCTGTCGCGAGGACTTCTCCGTCGTCTATCACCGCGCGCCACGGCTCTTCGCCTCGCTCGCTCTCGCAAGGGGAGACGGTCGCTATGCCAGGATGCTGAAGGCGCTGGCCCGCACCGACCTGCTCATCCTCGACGATTGGGGGCCTGAAAAGCTCAACGACGAACAGCGCCGCGATCTCCTCGAGATCATCGAGGACCGCTATGAGCGGCGCTCGACCATCGTCACCAGCCAGGTGCCCGTCGACCATTGGTATGAGATCATCGGAAATCCCACCATCGCCGACGCCATCCTCGACCGCCTCGTGCATAACGCCTACCGCATCGAACTGACCGGCGACAGCATGCGAAAACGGCGCGCGCCAGAAAACCCGGAACCAGCTCAGACTTGACCAGAAACGAAACTCGAACCAAACCTCAACAACGACCCAGGTGATCCACAAAGGTGGCCGGCTTCAAATCGGAATCCCGGCCGGAATGAAATTGGAATGGGTGGCCGGTAATTGATCGGAATCACTGGCCGGCTTCGTCGGAATGCGCACGCCGGAGCGCCTCGCTCGCGATCGGCGCCGGGCCGGATGCGGCCAACTCATAGAAGCGCCGGCGGACATGTGCCCAACAGAAGGCAAGCGTTGCGCCGCTCTTTTCAGCCAACGTGCGATAACCGCCATAGCCATCGACCTGCAGGATTCCGCTGAAGCCGGCGAGATGGGCGATCGGCCGCTCCGCCTTGCGGTCCGACGCATAGACATAGGCGACGCCCGGTGGATCGGCTCCGTCCCATGGCCGGTCGTCGCGAGCATAGGCCCAGAGCTGCCCGGTCTTGGTTTTGCCGCGGCCGGGATCGAGCACCGGCGCCGTGGTCTCGTCGGCGAAGAGCTTCGGTGAGGTCTTCAGCTTCTCAAGCAGCCGCTCATGCACCGGACGCAGATGCCAGGCGGCACGGCCGACCCAGTCGGCGAGCGTGGAGCGGTCAAGATGGATGCCCTGCCGGGCGTAGATCTGCGCCTGGCGATAGAGCGGCAGATGATCGGCGTATTTGGAGACCAGAACCTGGGCGACCGTCGCTTCGGTTGGCAGCCCGCCCTCCACGAGGCGCGTCGGCGCCGGCGCTTGGACAACGACGTCCTCGCAGGCGCGGCAGGCGTATTTGGGCCGGCGCACCACGATCACGCGCAGCTGCGCCGGCACGATATCGAGCCGCTCGCTCACATCTTCGCCAATCCGGTGAAGCCCGTTGCGGCAACACGGGCAGGCGTGGTTATCGATGTCGACGACCATTTCGATGCGCGGAAGATGGGGCGGCAGCGCGCCACGGTTCGCCCGGCGCTTCGCAGCCTTTGCATTGCGCTCCGCGGAGGCGACCTGTTCCTTCGCTTCCTCGCCGGCGGCCTCGATCTGCTCGGCTTCTTCCAGACCCAGCAGAAGCTGGTCTTCCGGCAGCGTTTCGGCACGACGGCCAAAACGGTGGCGCTGCAATTCCTTGATGATCTGGTAGAGACGGGCGTTCTCAACATCCCGCGCCAGGACCATCGCCTTCAGCGCATCCGGATCGTCGGGAAGCTGGTCCGCCGTCATCGCCATGACAGGACCAGACCATATTTGCCCCTGCCGGGCGACAACGGAATCCCGTCTGATTCACTTCGTCGCGGATCAGCCGGCCTGGACGGGAACGCGTGTCCGCCGCGCTTCATGGACCCGCCGCCAGTCGAGCCCTTCAAGCAGCGCCGATAGCTGCGCTGCCGTCAACCGCATCACGCCGTCCTGCACTTTCGGCCAGCGGAACTCGCCATCCTCCAGGCGCTTGGCGTAAAGGCAGACGCCGGTGCCGTCCCAAAAGATCAGCTTTATCCGGTCCGTCCGTTTGGCACGGAAGACGTAGACCGCACCGCTGAACGGTTAGGTGGCGCGCCACCTAACCGTTCTTATGCATCGGGGAAGATTATGTGGCGGAGCCGTCCGGGCACCAGCCGGGGACCGCCAAATCTGGCATCCTCCGCCACATAACGTTTCGTACCTTTCGGGTGGGCGCGGGATTTCCCTGCGCCGGTATCCCGGAGGGTGCAACATGCTCGAGTTCTATTTTTCGTATGGTAGGGTGCTCAAGCGCCTGCGTAGCGGTGCGCTCGGTGACGAGATGGATCGTCTAGCGGAGCATTTTTTCACGCTTGGTTACAAGCAAGCATCCGCCAAGATTTATCTGAGCCGGATTGCGCGTTTTAGCCAATTTGCCGCGCCGCGCTGTGGTCCGATGCCGATCCATCAAGATGTCGTTGATAGCTATTTATGCAGGTTTATTACGGATTCTCCACGCATTGGCGCAGTGTCGGCGCTGGGACACGCACGGCGAGTTGCTCCGGAGCGATTCATTGCTTCCGTTCCCAGTGTAGAAGATGATCCGGATGCTCCGCTTCTGGCCTCCTTTTCGGACTATTTGCGCAGGGTGCGAGGGCTTGAGCCGAAGTCCCGCGAAGGCGTTCTCCTGGGTGGCCGCCGCTTTCTGGATTGGTTCCGCCATCATCATTCCGGCCAAGACCTCGCTGCGCTGACGGCTGAGCACGTCCTTGCTGCTGTCGAGCATCAGCTGTCGCTATCGGCGACCTCCGGCACCCGTACGGCAGCGACTTCTCGCATCCGAACATTTCTTCGGTTTTTGCATTGGGCTGGCCACCACGACCAGGAACTTGCCCGCGTCGTCCCAGGAACGCCCCACTGGCGTTTGGCGCATTTGCCGCCGCGCCTTGCATGGGATGCCGTTCGGCACGCCATCGACGCAATCGGCGCAACGACACCCGTCGACATCCGCGATCGAGCTGTCTTGCTGCTACTCGCCACAACGGGCATTCCCAACGGCGAGCTGCGCGCCCTTCAACTTCAGGATATCGACTGGCGAACCGGCGAGATCTTTGTCCGGCGTACCAAGGGCAAGCGTGATCGGGTGGTGCCGCTCCTCGAGGAGACCGGCGCGGCACTCGCCGACTACATCCTACGCGCTCGACCGAAGGTGGACAGTCCGTATCTGTTCCTGTCCTTCACGCCGCCGGTGGGACCTTTCAAGTGCGCGTCGCCTGTTTCGAGGATCGTACGGAAGCGGTTGCAACATGGCGGAATCAAACTCGGGCGGGTCGCAGGTGCGCATCTCCTGCGCCACAGCTTGGCCACCCAGCTCGTGGGGCAGCGAAGGCCGATTAACGAGGTCGCCGATCTTCTCGGCCACCGCAGCATCAACACGACAGCGTTGTACGTGAAGGTTGCGGTCTCGCAGCTCGCCGAGGTCGCACTCCCCTTTCCGGGAGGCGTCGCATGACCGCCTTTGCCCGATTCCTCGGCGAGAAGGCCGAGCGTTACATCGAACTGCGCCACTCCCTCGGCTACGCCTTCAGCAAGCAAGCCGGGACGTTGCGGGCTTTCGTCCGCTACGTTGAGCGCGCTCAGCTCGATGGGCCCGCCACTCGAACGATGGCGCTGGACTTCGCGCTGTCGTTTGGAGGAGCCGCCAACAGCCGCGCCACTCGTCACGGAGTGCTTCGCCGATTCTACGAGTATCTCGCAGTCTATGACACCCGAACCGAGGCCTTGGAGCGCAGAGCCTTCCCGAGGTCCAGGGCCGTTCCGCCGCCGCGTATTCTCAG
>NZ_JAHBRW010000005.1 GCF_018398315.1 Chelatococcus sp. YT9 | reverse complement strand
TGTGTCCACCTGGCAAAGCCTGATGCTTTCGCTCGCGTGCTCGCCGAAGTCCGTCGCCTCGAATGGGTCGTCTATGCCAAGCCGCCTTTCGGCGGGCCGGAGCAGGTGCTGGCCTATCTCGGCCGCTACACCCATCGCGTCGCCATCGCCAATTCCCGGCTGATCAGCATGGACGAGGACCGTGTCGCGTTCCGCTGGCGGGATTATCGCCATCACGGCAGGGCGAAGGTCATGACGCTCGATGCTGACGAGTTCATCCGTCGCTTCCTCCTGCATACCTTGCCCGACGGCTTCCATCGCATCCGCCATTATGGCTTCCTCGCCAACGGCCAACGCGCTGTGTCAACGGCGGAGCAAAATCAGGCCACAGGGCGGCGTAAAAGTAGGCCACTTAGCGGTGCAAGCGGGGAACGTCGGGAGGGCGTAGCCCGACCAGAGTTTCCCGCTTGCAGCGTCGGCCATTTTTGAGAGGGGTTTCAGCCGGCCTTTCGGGCACGGCTTTGGGCGAGGCGATAGCTTTCGCCGTTCATCTCGAGGATATTGACGTGGTGGGTGACGCGATCGAGCAGCGCGCCCGTCAGACGTTCTGATCCCAGCGTTTCGGTCCATTCGTCAAAGGGAAGATTGCTGGTGATCAGGGTTGCGCCGCGCTCGTAGCGTTGCGAGATCAGCTCGAACAGCAATTCCGCGCCGGTCTTGGAGAGCGGCACGAAGCCCAGTTCGTCGATGACGAGGAGCTTGTAGCCGGCCATCTGCTTCTGGAAGCGTAACAATCGCCGCTCGTCGCGTGCCTCCATCATCTCGCTGACCAGCGCGGCTGCTGTCGTGAAGCCGACGGACAGGCCCTTCTGACAGGCGGCCAGGCCGAGGCCGAGGGCGACATGGGTCTTGCCCGTGCCGCTGGGACCGAGCGCGATGACGTTCTCGCGCCGCTCGATCCATTCGCAGCGTGCCAGTTCCAGCACCTGCATCCTGTTGAGCTTCGGGATAGCGGCGAAGTCGAAACTGTCGAGGCTTTTGACGACAGGGAATCTGGCCGCCTTGATGCGGCGTTCGACCTTGCGGCGATCCCGCTCGATCATCTCCCTTTCGGCGAGCCGAGCAAGATATCCGGTATGATCCACGCCCTCGGTGGCGCAGTGCCGGGCCAGCTTCTGATACTCGCGCAGGAAGGTCGGCAGCTTGAGGGTCTTGAGGTAATGGGAGAGCAGGATTTCGGGGGCTTCGGCGCTCATGCCGCTTCTCCCGCATTCGTCGACAGAAGACGCATGTAGGCCTTCGCCGAGGTCGTCTCGACGTTCGCCTTCGGCAGGTAGGGGTAGATGGACAGATCCAGTCTCGGTGGCCGGCGCTCCACCCGGCACAGGAGAAGATGCTTGACGGCGTCGAAGCCGACCGCACCGAGATGCAGGGCCTGCTTCACCGCCGCATGCAGATCGGCGAGTTCGAAGCTTTCCAGCAGGCGCAGCACCTGCACATACTCGCGCCGGCCGTGCTTGTTCATCCTCGCCTCCATCAGGCGGCGCAGCGTGGCGAACTCCCCGGGAAGGTCCCAACCCTGCAAGGGCGCTGCCTGATCCAGTGAATTGATCTTCTGCTCGATCAGCGGCAGGTAGTGCAGCGGATCGAAGACGACGTCTTCCCGCTCCCAGCTGCGGGAATGGCGAGCGATGATATCGCCGCGGCAGCCGATCACCACCTCGTCGACATAGCCCCGGACCCAGACGTCCTGATGGCCGAAGGCGACCGGCACCGAATAGTCGTTGGTCTTGTAGCGCACCAGCGACTGCGCCGTCACTTTGGCGCTGGCCTGGTCGCAGGCATCGAAGGGCGAAGCCGGCAATGAATGCATGGCAGCAAGATCGCGCTGCAGCCGTTCCCCGATCGTCTCGTTCTCGCCGCGCAGTCTGTCATGCTGACGCTTGCGGCATTGCTCTTCCAGCCAGACGTTGAACTCATCCCATGTCGCAAACTGCGGGATCGGCACCATGAAGTTGCGCCGCGCATAGCCGACGAGGCCCTCGACGCTTCCCTTGTCATTGCCCTTGCCGGGACGGCCGTAACGGTCCCGGATCAGGTAATGAGACAGGAAGCCGCTGAACAGCACCGCGCGCTTGCGCGTGCCGTCGGGCAGGATCTTCGCCACCAGGCAGCGGTCGTTGTCGTAGACGATCGACTGCGGCACCGCGCCGAAGAAGGCGAACGCATGGATGTGGCCATCGACCCAGGCCTCCGACACCGCCGCCGGATAGGCACGAACATAGCAGGCGTCGCTATGTGGCAGGTCGAGCACGAAGAAGCGCGCCTTCCGTTCTATGCCGCCGATCACCACCATCGCCTCGCCGAAGTCGGCCTGCGCGTGGCCTGGCGGATGCGCCAGCGGCACGAACACCTCCTGGCGACGCTGTTCCCGTTCACGCATGTAGTCCTTGATGATCGTGTAGCCGCCGGTGAACCCGCATTCGTCTCGTAGCCGGTCAAACACCCGCTTGGCCGTATGGCGTTGCTTGCGCGGCACTTGTCTGTCCTCGTCCAGCCAGCGATCGATGGTCGAAACGAACGCGTCGAGCTTCGGCCGCCGGACCGGTGACCGCCGACGGTAGCCCGGAGGGGTCGAATACGACAGCATCTTGGCTACGCTGTCGCGCGATATGTTGAAATGCTTCGCCGCCTGACGCCGGCTCATCCCTTCCGAGCAGGCCAGACGGACCTTCAGATACAATTCCACGGTGTAGATCCCTAACCCTCCTGCGCTCGTTGCAGAAGGACAATAGGTGGCCGGCTTTTACGCCGCCCGAAGCGGGACTATCCCGCCGCTACCGTGGCCGATTTTTGCACCGCCGCTTATACCCCAACGCTTACTTTCAACGCGCTGCCCTCAGATATGGGAGCACTTATGATTAGCTACGGTAATGCCTTTCATTAAATCAATTAATTTGACTTATGATGCAATAATGTGGCTGATACTTGTGAGCGGTCAATCCGCAGAGAGCCGCGCAGAGAGCGGCCCACAAAACTGGATCATTTGTGCGTCGAACAGGCTCACGCTCGCGACTAGCGAACTAGCGAACGTGTGGGCGTGCGAAGAATTGTGGGCGGCACTGCCACACCTCGGAGACGCAAACCGCTAGGGAGGATGAGATCATGCATATCGAAATGCCCCAGGCTACGGGACCAAAGCATTTAGATTCGCCAAGTAGACAACCCGTGGGACCGTCCGATGACGAGAACATCTTATCTCGCACTGCTCTACGATTTGCCGCGTGGATGGAGAAGTGGTTTCCCGATGCGTTCGTTTTCGTCCTTTTAGCCGTCCTTATCAGCTTCACTGGCTCGTTGGCGATCGGTGCCCCAGTCTCTTCGATCGTCAAAGCGTTTGGCGATGGTTTTTGGAACTTGATCACATTCACGCTCCAAGCCTCACTGGTCGTGATTGGCGGCTATGTTGTTGCGAGTTCCCCGATTGCTACTAGAGCAATCCGGTGGCTTGCAGGCATTCCTCGGTCAGGGCCGTCGGCTGTAGCCTTTGTGGCTGCGATAAGCTGTGGCAGCTCTCTGCTCAACTGGGCATTCAGCCTTATATTCGGCGCACTGCTCGTGAAGGAACTAGCGCGGCGACATCCACACCTTGATTACAGGGCTGCTTCTGCTGCGGCGATCCTCGGCGTCGGCAGTGTATGGGCACTCGGCGTGAGTTCTGCGCCAGCACAATTGATGGCAAACGCCGCAAGTCTACCCCCTGCCCTTTTGCAAATCACAGGCGTGATCCCTTTCAGCCAGACAATCTTCCTGTGGCAATCAATGGTGATGGCGGGAGTTCTGCTCACCGTTACTATCGCCGTTGCGTACTTTTCTGCGCCGCGCGGATCACATGCCGTTACCGCAACCTCACTCGGTATCGATCTAAACATTAAACCGGTGCCGACGCAAAAAGCGGAGCGCCCTGGCGAATGGCTCGAATGTAGCCGGGGCCTGAGCCTGATTATCGTCTGCCTGGGAGCGGCGTTTCTCGCACTCACGTTCGCGGAGATGGGTTTTCTTAAAGCCATCTCTAACCTCAACATTTACAACTTCCTCTTCCTGATGCTTGGCCTCCTGTTGCACGGGACACCGCGAAGCTTCACCCAATCCGTGTTCGGAAGCGGTGCCTTCCGTTAGCGGTGTGCTGATTCAGTTTCCGTTTTATGCAGGTGTTGCAGCCATTCTTACCCATGCAGCCGCTCCGGATGGCGCGACATTGGCCTCAGCAATTGCAGGTGCCTTTACCAACGTCGGTCGGGACCTATTCGATCCGGCCGTCGCGGTCTATTCGGCCGTGCTCGGAATCTTCATTCCGTCTGGGGGAGGCAAATGGCTAGTTGAAGCGCCATATGTCATGCAGGCGGCAATCGACGTGAAGGCACACTTAGGCTGGACCGTTCAAATCTACAACGCCGCAGAGGCGCTACCGAATCTCATCAATCCGTTCTGGATGATCCCGGTGCTTGGCCTCGTTTCGCTTAGACCTCGCGATGTTGTTGGGTTTACGTTCCTGCAGTTTTTGATCAATGCGCCGCTCGTCCTTTTCATGACATGGCTCTTCTCTAAGACGCTGCAGTATATTCCGCCGGTACTGCCGTGACATCTTGACATCTCAACGGGAGCAATCAGTGGGGCACGCTCAATCTCGACTGCGTGCCCCACTATTTCCGCCGATAGGTCCAGTCACGAAATGCGGAGTGCCTCTGCGCTGCGTACGCATCGAGCTAGTGACAGGTGTTGGTGTATCCATACGGATCACGTGTAAACCAGAATATTACTAAGACATGATAAGAGCAACTTCCTATCGAGAGTACTCGAAAATAAGGGTGAATGTAGTGAGTGTTGGTATTTTTGCCTTATCAGCGCTGGTAATATTTGTTGCTGCGTTCGTGCAGGGCACAACAGGCCTTGGATTTGCGTTGATCGCGGCGCCAATTATCGGGTTGATTGACCCGAAATTACTACCTGTTCTTGTTCTCGTTTTGATGATTCCATTGAACCTGTTTGTAGCTTGGAGGGAGCGCCGTGCCGTCGATGTTATGGGCGCGGCATGGATCATGGCAGGACGTGTGGCAGGCACCGGAGGTGGGTTGTGGTTGCTTCTTGCCATCCCTCTTAACAATCTCAATCTCCTTGTTGGGATATCGACGATCTTTGCTGCATCAGTCTCTTTGATTGCTCCCCCATTCAAACCGGGCAGCCGAGCGTTAATCGCCGTTGGTGCCATAACAGGAGTCACCGAGACGGCCACAGGAATTGGCGGGCCGCCACTGGCTCTGGCCTATCAGCACCGATCCGCACCTGTGTTACGTTCAACGATTGCGACATGTTTTCTACTTGGGGAGATTATATCTCTCATTGTGCTTTCGGCTTCAGGCCAAATTGATGCCGAGCAGATCCAAATGGCTCTGTTTCTGCTTCCTGTCCTAGGTCTTGGTGCGCTGCTAAGTAGCGCTATCCACCACAAGATCGACGGCCCCCTCGTTCGAACACTTGTGCTCGCGTTCGCATTGCTTTCAGGTATCGCTGTCACAATTCGAGGCTGGTAATAATACCAATTTTCTCAGAAATTTGATGGATGGCCTGAAACAGTCGCTGGAATGATTCCATGGAGCGCCGACAACTGGAATACTTCGTTGCAGTCGCAGAGCAGGGCGGATTTGGGCGTGCGTCGGCAGCACTGAACGTGACCCAGTCGGCTATTTCGCAAGCCATCGGACAGTTGGAGAGAGAACTCCGTACTAAGCTGTTCTTGCGTACCGGTCGTCACGCCATCCTTACTGCAGCGGGTCACGCAGCCTTAACACCGGCACGGCAGGCGTTAAGGGATCTCGGCACAATTCGTGCGATCGTCGCAGATGTGATGGGTCTGGCAGGCGGGCGGTTAGACATAGCGACCTTTCCTCCGCTTGCCGAATGGCCGGTTGGCGCGGTCGTTGGGGCATTCCGGAAGGAACATCCCGCCGTAACGATACACATTAAAGGCCCAACATGGGCGCGGATACCGGAAGTCGCCGAAATGGTCCGGGATGGTCGGTGCGAGCTAGGATTCACTGACGATAGCGAACTTGCGCATGGCCTGATCGCCCACCCGCTCGAGCCCCAAGACTATGTTGGAATCCTACCACCCGGGACGGTTATTGCAGACGATGGCGTGATTTCACTTGAGGATATCGTGGCACGCGGCCTGATTGTAGGACCGTGGTGGGAAACATCGCCTCCGTATATGGAGCTTCGGGCGAATTATCCAGATCTGGTACAGAATGCAATTGCTGTTCGAATTGAGTACCGGGAAGCTTACGTTCCACTCGTCGTCTCCGGAGCTGGGGCGGCAATTCTGCCGAGATTTGTCGGAGAACTCGCTTCTGCAGCGGGCGCTACGGTAGCGGAATTAGCTTGCCCGATTTGGCTCAAAACCCTTCTAGTTCAGCGGCCCGGAGACATGGCGCCTGCAGCGCGCGAGTTCCGCGATGTTACCTTGCAGCTTTATGGCAGAGTAGAAGCGCCGGCCGATATTCCTGAAAGTCAATCACATTCAACATGACGGATAGCAAGATGACATCCATCGACGAGATTACGAGGAAGCCTGCACAGGTATTAGCCGGGCTGATTCGCGAGCGCGAGCTATCATGCCTGGAAGTTACCTCGGCTTTCTTGAAAAGGATCGATGACATCAATCCAAAGATAAATGCATTTTGTACCGTCCTACACGAAGCGGCGCTCGCTGCGGCGGCGCAAGCCGATCAAGCCTTCACAAGCGGTTCTCCGATCGGACCGCTCCACGGCCTGCCGGTGGCGCTCAAGGATTTGACCCCGACTAAGGGAGTTAGGACCACGCGCGGCTCGCGTCTTTTCGAAAACGCCGTGCCAGCTGAGGACGCTGAGCTCGTCAGGAGGCTCAAGAAAGCCGGAGCCATTGTCATCGGCAAAACAAATACACCGGAGTTTGGGCATAAAGGCGAGACGGATAATCTCATTTTCGGCCCGACGCGCAACCCGTGGCGTCTCGATCGCACTCCTGGTGGATCGAGTGGGGGCTCAGCCGCTGCCGTAGCTGCGGGATTGGTTCCGTTTGCAGAGGGTAGCGATGGTGCGGGATCGATCCGAATCCCGGCGAGCATGTGCGGAATCTTCGGCTTCAAACCAAGCTACGGGCGAGTGCCCGATGTCGCTGGCCCATTCTCCAGCCACACTCCGTTCTTCCACAATGGTCCCCTGGCGCGAAGCGTGGGCGATGCCACGCTCCTATATCAGGCGATGGTTGGAGCCGACAGCGCTGATCCGTTCTCCGTTCCGACTGACCAGGATGTGCTGATGTCTCTTGACCACGGGGTTGCCGGCCTGCGCGTGGCATTCAGCGTGAATTTGGGGTACTTTGAGGTGTCCGATGAGGTGAAACTAGCCTGTACAAGGGCCACGGAGGCGTTTGCGGCGCTAGGTTGCGTCGTCGACGAGGTGGAGGTGGACTTCGACCGTGAATTGGAGGCGGCTTTCTTCACCCTCTGGTGTGCAAAGTTGGCGACTGTCTATTCCAACATCACGGACAGCGAATTCTCGTTGCTTGAGCCAGTGGTTCAGGGCCTGATCGAACAAGGCCGGCGATTGAGTGCCGTCGAATTTGGCCGCGCAAATCTCATGCGCGAAGTCGTTTGGAGTAGGCTGTGTTCTATTTTTGACAAGTATGATGTGTTGATCTGCCCAACAACAGCAGTTTCCGCCTTCCCTATTGAGAATGGGCCACCAGCTACGATCAACGGCGCGTCGATCAATCGCCTTCTGGGCTGGTTCCTGACTTATCCCTTCAACTTCACAGGAAATCCTGCCGCCTCCGTTCCTTGTGGATTTTCTCATGACGGCCTCCCAATCGGGATGCAGATTATCGGAAGGCGCCTCGATGACGGCTTGGTTTTACGAGCTTCCCGCACGTTCGAGCGTCTATCTCCTTGGCCCAAACTAGCAAATCCAAGCTTTTAACTTTTAATGACCGTGTCCCGTTAAGTGGATTGATCATAGGACCAATGGCTGGCCGGCATTGTCGCGAAATTCCTGAAGCCCGCAACACCTATTTCGCGCCTAGCTGGCCAAGGCTTCCTCGAACTCCGCAACCTCCGCGCCGGTCATTTCCTCCACGCCGATCGCGACCCGGAGCTTGTAGGTTTCCCCGCAAGATGGGCATTTCCGCTCGCCGGTCCAATGTCTGTGGCCGTCGAAACTGCACCGATCGCACTTGAATCGCGCCATGCCTGGTTCCTCTACTGCTGCGCCATCGCCGGCACGGTAATGGTGCATTTCTGGTCCTTCCCTGTCTGTTTCGCCGTCTTCAAACAGGCGGATATCGGATCGCCATTGAAATCATAGAACCTGCGCCCCCACTCCATCTTGCCGGTTTCGAGTGGGTCGGCCGCGCCAATCATGGCGTAGCCAGCGCTGATGCGATCGCTCCCCATGATAAGGGCGGCAGTACGGGTATCAGCCGAGAATGGCAGCGCGCGCGGCAAAAACAGCGTCAACAGCACACCGGCGACCAGGCCGGCAGTTCCCGCGCTCCACAACCAACGATCCTGAACATACCGTTCGCGCGCGCCGGCGAGGCGGCGGGCCAGACTATTGGCGGAGCGCTCGAGGTCAGTTGCCTGGCGCTCGAGCTGCCGCGCGGCGGTGTTGACCAGGCTTTCGCCGCCGCGCTCGAGCGCGCGGGCGTAATGTTCCGGGCCATTGCGCAGGACCGGCGATTGCTCGACCGCCTCAAGACGCATACCGACATGGGCGAGCTGCTGGACGATGCGGCCAAGATCGGGGCCGTAGTCGGTCGGCTGCTGTAGTTTCTCAAGCTGGTCGAACGCCGTTTCCACGCCGCGCCGGATGACGGTCATTTCGCCGCCAAGGTCGCGGGTCAGCTTCTCGACCGACCGCCGTAACGCCTCGAACGCGGCGGCCGGGTCGCCGGCGTCGTCGGGCGCGTCCTGCGGCTCGAATCCTTCCCTGTCATCGTCGGTCATGGCGTCTCCTACCGTTCAAGCCCGAGCGATCGGCCGCGCGTGAGGCTCTGTTGCAGCTCCCACGAAATCCTCTCGCTCTGGCGCGTATGCTGGCCGATTCCGAGTTCCTGACGGCGATTGCGCAGGATGGATTCAACCTGGGGGTCGCGTTCAAGGCTCTTGGTCAAGCCGTTCATCTGGCCTTCCACCTTGCCGCGCGCCTCGTCGTGCTGCCAGCCGCGAAGCTGCTGGCGCTGCTCCTGCAACGCCTGCCAGCGTTCAACGAAACGATCGGCCCTGACATTCGGATCGGCCTGCATGGCGCGCTCGTGGTCCAGCCGCTCGATGACCTGGCCGACGCGCGGCCGGCCGGAAAGCTCGGTCATGCTGCGCTGCATGTCCGGATCGTAGCGCAGCGCCGACCGCATCAGATCGCGCGCGCCCGGCCGCGCCTGATCGAGCTCAAGGCCGGCCTCGCGCAAATCCTGACGCTGCGCGTCGAGGATCGGAAGGCCCTCGCGCCGCTGCCTGTGGGCGGATTCATAGGCGCGGGCATAGCGATCAACGGCCTGCTCGAACTCCGACTGCGGCCGTAACCGTTCGGCAAGCCGGTCCTGCGCCGGCGCTTGCCGCAAGCTCCCTTCCCTTTCCGGCCGTTCTCCCGGCTCCTGGGAAGCCTCACGGCCGGCCGGGCCAACATTGAGCCGCAACCCGTCGAACATACCGCGCCGGCGCGTCTCGGCCTTCTCTGGCCGATCCTGGGGCCGTTCGTCGCGGTCCTGCGCGGTCGGCTGATTAGCCGGCGCGCTCCGTGACAGTTTCAGGCCCTCGAACCGGCTGCGGCGCTGCTGTCGATCGCCGCGATCCTGGGCGAGATCCTCGGCGCGGGAAACCCGCGCGAGATCCTCGCCCTTGTTTTTCGCGATGCCAGGACGCAATCTGCCGGCACTCGCGGTTTCGCGAGCCTGGTCCCGGCCCTCCCCTATCCCCCCTAAGCCCAAAGTGGCCGGGACCGATCTTTCGGCCGCCGGCTCCCTGTCCGGACGCAGCTCGGCGGCACGATCGTCGGGAATCTCGATCTCGCTGCGGACGCCCATGCGCTCCGCGATGCCCCGCCGCTCGGCAAAGTCCTGGGCATAATCGAGCGTGGTTTCCTTCACGCCCGACCGCGACAGGCGGCTTTCAAGCTGGCTATAGGCCAGCTCGCCAGCGTCCCGCACCTTCCACGAATTGCGCTCGGCCGTGGTCCCGTCCGGAAGGCGAACCGGCTCCGATCCGCGATGCTCAAGGCCGATCTTGTCTCCGACCTCCGCACCGGATTCCTTCATGGCGCGTTCAAGATCGACGCCCCAAACGGTATGGCGCTGGCCCTTGTCGTTTTCCAGCGTGACGAAATAGCTTTGGCTATTTCCTTGCTGGTGCTCATAGGGGGCGACCCCATGCTCGACTAAGCGGCCCGAAGCCAACGTTTGGCCGGCATGACGGTCGGCAAACTCGTCATGGGCCGCGTAGAGCTGCGCGCCGTCGCGATGCCGGGTCATGGCGACATAAGTTAGATGCCGGTCCATCGTCCCCGATGCCAGCACAAAACTGCGATCGACGGTCGCGCCCTGGTTCTTGTGAATCGTCGTCGCATAGCCGTGGTCGATTGCCTGATAGTCGTTCATCGGCACGGCAACGCTGCGCCCCTCCGCGCCCTTCGGCCCGTCGAGCGTGGCGATGATCCGCCCTGGCTCGACATGATCGACCGTCGCGAGCATCCCGTTCTTGACGCGAAGGTCGCGATTGTTTTCGAGGAACACGATGCGGTCGCCCGTCGCAAAATCACGCTTGCCGTCATTGGTCTGGAAGGTCAGCCCGCCGGCCGGCCCTTTCCGCTCTTGGGTGGCCTCCTGGGCGACGTCGCCCGATCCTGGCCCGTCCTCGGCCACGTTGGCCCGTGCCAGCTTGCCCCGCTCCTGTAGCTCGCTCCGGATCGCCTCGTTGATGGCGCGAACATCGGCACGGCGATGCGCCATCGCAACGCGGGTGCCGTCCGGACGCTGATCGCGATCGGCTAGATAATCGCGCACGATCTCGCCCCGCGCATCCTCGCCGCTCTCGCTGAATCGAATATCGCCATGCTCCCGATAGGCGGCCAGGCCCTCGGCCGTCCGGTGCGTGGCGAAGGCAACCGACGCCTCCCGCTGCCAGTCCACGCGCTGCCGGCGTATTTCGGAAAGCTCGGCATGGCCGATCTGCTCGGCAATGGCGCGGAACGCAGCACCCGCCCCGATCGCCTGTAGCTGTTCATGGTCGCCGACAAGCACGATCTTCGCCCCGCGCGCTTCGGCCTCGTTGACGAACCGGGAAAGCTGGCGGCTCCCGATCATGCCCGCCTCGTCGATCACGAACACGTCGCCGCGGCCGAGCTGGTTGCGGCCGGCCTGCCAGCCGTAATCCCATCCCGCCAGCGTGCGGCTCTGAATGCCGGACGATTCCTCCAACCCCTCGGCCGCCTTGCCCGACAAGGCCGCACCGTGAACCGTATAGCCCTCGGCCTCCCACGCCTCGCGCGCGGCGGCGAGCATGGTGGACTTGCCAGCGCCGGCGAAACCGACAACGGCCGCGATGCGTTCCCGGCCGGTGACATGCTCGATCGCCGCCCGCTGCTCGTCCGAAAGCCGCGCGGAAGCATCGCCCGCGCTCCGCTGAAGGGCGGCGTCCTGGCGCTCTATGGCGCGATCGACATGCCGGCGATCGACGCCATGATTGCGCGCCTGGTGCAGCCGCTCGGCCGACGCCACCATGCCGGATTCGATCTCGACCATTTCGCGGGTCGAATAGCGCGCAAGCTCGACCTCGCCTGTCTCGGCGTTCGTGCGCTCCGGCTGAAGCTCGACCAGCGCCGGCGAGGCCATCACCGTCGCAAAGGCGTTCCGGAACTCCTGCGGGTCGTCGTTGATATAGCGATGCAGCGCCCGCGCCACGTCGCGCCGATCGAACACGCTCTTTTCGCCGGTGATGATCGTAAGAACCTGCTCCGGCTTCTCCCTGATGAGGTCCGCGTTGCGCGCTGCCGCTTGCCTGTCCAGCCGCGCCCGCGACACGTCGAGGCCGCGCCTGTCCATCTGCGTGGCGTGCACCCCCATATGCTCGGTCGGCGCGATCTCAAGCCCGCGCTCCATGTGCGAGCGATGGTCGATGCGAATATCCAGGCCGGCCATTGCCAGCCGCTCATTGGCGATCCCCTCCCATTTCTGGCGAAGGTCGCGAAGCTGCATGTCGGTCGTCGGAAGATCGTGCGCCAACAGCCATTTGTTTTCGCGCTCAAGATAGGTCTTCTCGCCCAGCCCTTCCTCCGTCACCTGGCGCGTGGTCATGAGAATGTGGGCATGGTGGTTGCGAACGTCGCTCGCCTCGTGCGGCGCATGGATGGCGAAATCCACGGCCGCCCCGTAGCGGTCGGCAAGCTCCTGCGCCATTTCCCGCGTGGCCTCTAGCCGCTGCTCGGCCGACAGCTCATGCGGCAAGGCAACCTCGAACTCGCGGGCAACGCGGGCGTCTTTCCGCTTCTCGGCAAACTCGGCGGCGTTCCACAAGGCCGAGCGGTCCCGTGCCCAATCGGCGTTGACGCCTATGGGGCCGGCACCCGGTTCGGGCAAGACGATCTCGGCATGTTCGACGCCCTGCTTGGCCGTGTAGTCGTGCGTGATCCCGTCGCGCTCGTTGGTCAACTTTTCGCCGGCGCGATAGGCCATCGCAGCAACCGCGCTGCGCCCTGCCTTCCGCGAAACCGGCTTCATGCTGAAATGGTAGATCGCCAAGCGCCGCTTCCCTCTCCTGCCGACCGGCTCCGCCGCTCTCTCTGCGTCAGCGGCGCGCTGAGTTGCGAAGCAACTCGTAAGTGCGCCCTTCGTAATTCAATCGCTCCGCTCTTTCATGCCTCCGGTGTGGCGCTGCGGCAAGCTCTGTGCGAAACAATTGAGGTCGCGATTGTGCGTCTGTCAGCGCAATATTTCAACCGGAAGAAGGTGAATATGGCGGCGATGGGTGGAAAAACGACATGGCGCTGATAAAATCAGACGGCCGAAAAGAGGGAGACGATGCGATGGCGCGCAAGACGATCGAACAGCGATTGGCCGAACTGGATGCGCAGCGCGCCACGCTCAAGGCCAGGCTGTCGAAACAGGAACGCGCCAGGGACACACGACGCAAGGTGCTGCTCGGCGCGCTCGTCCTCCATCGCCTCGAACACGGCCCCGATGAAATCTCCAGGCAGCTCCCCGATTGGCTGCGCCGCGAGCTGCCCGGCTTTCTCACCCGCGACATGGACAAGGAACTGTTTGCCGATCTGCTGGCGACCCCATCGGATCGGGGACCGGCCTCGTGACCGATTTCCGCCTCGCCTGGGCCGCCTTCAGGAACATGCTGCGCGTTGCCGCCGGCGATCCGCTATGGGCCTTCACCAGCATTATCAGCGGCCCGTTTCGCGCCATCGCCTATTTCTATCATTACGGCCTGTTCTTCGTCTTCGTCGTGTTCGTCGTCGGCTTCGGACTCATGGGGCTCGTGCAATGGGCCGGCGTCGAGCGCGGCGGGGCGCTCTGGAATGTCGTCAACCTCGCCTACGCCGCTTTCATCCTGCTGTTCCTGTTCCGCTTCCTCTCCCGGCCGATGATCGACCATTTCGGGGACGTGGACGCCGACACCCACGGCTCGGCCCGCTTCGCCACCGACAAGGAAGTGGCTCCCCTCACCCGCGCCGGTTCCGGCCTGCTGATCGGCCGCCATCCGAAATCCAAAAAGCTGCTGCGCTATGACGGCCCGGCCCATCTGCTGACGATGGCACCGACACGCACCGGCAAGGGCGTGGGAACCATCATCCCGAATCTGCTGACCGCAAACCGCTCCGTGATCTGCATCGACCCCAAGGGCGAGAATGCCAGGATCGCCGGCCGCGCCCGCCAATCATTCGGCCCGGTCCATATCCTCGACCCCTTCGGCGTCACCGGCCAGCGCTCGGCCGCCTTCAATCCCCTCGATGCGCTCGACCCTGACGGCCTCGATGTCGCCGAAGATGCCTCTACCCTGGCCGACGCCCTGGTCTATGACGATCCGGGCGCGGCCGGCGAGGCGCATTGGAACGAAGAAGCCAAGGCGCTGATCGGCGGCATCATCCTCCATATCGTCGCCAACGAACCGCGCGACCGGCGCACCCTCGCCACCCTCCGCGAAAACCTCACCCTGTCGCCGGAAACCTTCACCGCCCTGCTCAAGAACATGCAGGCGTCATCCGCCGCCGGCGGCCTGGTCGCCCGCGCCGCCAAC
The DNA here is from genome assembly GCF_018398315.1 of Chelatococcus sp. YT9. NCBI lineage: Bacteria > Pseudomonadati > Pseudomonadota > Alphaproteobacteria > Hyphomicrobiales > Chelatococcaceae > Chelatococcus > Chelatococcus sp. YT9. The sequence continues at coordinate 2,187 of NZ_JAHBRW010000005.1, read as the reverse complement.
CGCCACCTCGGCAAGTCCGATCGCGAGGCGGCCGGCGTGCTGTCGGCCGCGCAGCGCCATACCCATTTCCTCGACTCGCCCCGCATGACCGCCGTGCTCGGCCGCTCGGATTTCCGCTTTGCCGCTCTCAAGGCCAGGACCGCCACCGTCTTCCTCGTCCTGCCGCCCGATCGCCTCGCCACCTATTCCCGATGGCTGCGCCTGCTCGTCACCCAAAGCCTCACCGACATGGCCCGCTATCCCGCAAAGACGGCCGCCAGCGCGTCCCCTGCCCCGGTCCTCTACCTGCTCGATGAGTTCGCCGCCCTCGGCCATCTCGCGCCCGTCGAGCGCGCTATGGGCCTCATGGCCGGCTACGGCGTCCAGCTCTGGCCGATCCTGCAGGACGTTCACCAGCTCCGCGCCACATACGGCACCCGCGCCGGCACCTTCCTGTCCAACGCCGGCGCCCTGCAGGTCTTCGGCGTCAACGATCACGACAGCGCCCGCCTCGTCTCCGATCTGCTCGGCCAGGAAACCGCCGTGTTCAAGACGATGGGCCAGGCGCTCGATTCCGAAAAGTCAGGGATCTCCTACGGCGAGCATCATTCCGGCCGGCCGCTGCTCACACCCGATGAGGTCCGCAACCTGCCGCAAAACGCCGAACTGCTGTTCCTCGCCGGGCAACGCCCGATCGTCGCCGGCAAGCTCGCCTATTATGCCGATCCCGAGTTCAAAGGGCTGTTCGACCCGGCATAGGCACAAGGGCAACCATAGCGCTCGGCAGCGTCAAAAGGTGGGTTCTCGCCATGCTCGCGGGCCCCATCTGGTGATGATGCCCGCTGCGCGTGGCTCCGATCCCGGCCCAAGGGCCGCTTTTGACGCCGCCTGCGCTCCTATGGAATCCTGAACCTGTCGGGACGAAGGGCGTCCCGCCCTTCGCTCCGCTCCGGGTTCTCCACGCCTGCGGCGCGTCGAACAAAGGGCGCGATGATGAAAATGTAATGAAATATGAATTGTTAGTTGACGTCTAGACGTCAATCGCTGATGGTGCCCCCGTAAGAGGGTGGACTGATTCATGTCGCTGGCTCCCGGCACCATACGCGATTCCATAATCGATTTCTTGAGCGTTGTTGGCTCTGACGCCTCGACAGGCGAAATCCTGAGCGCGGTGAAAACCCGCCTTGGCGATGTAGCGCCCTCTTCGGTAAGGTCGTATTTGAATCTCAATACACCGCAAACCTTCGAGCGGACGGGCTGGGGCCGCTACCGGCTCAACGTGAACGGTCATCTGCATGTATTGGAGAACAACAAGCCGGCTGCGGAGTTTACCGCCGTGTCGATCGACAAGGCCAAGCTCTATCATGCCGACTGCTTCAAATGGCTGGCGCAACAGCCTGCTCATTCGATTCATGCGGTCGTGACTGACCCGCCCTACGGCTTGGTCGAATACACCGCAAAGGAAACGGCGAAGCTGCGCGCCGGCAACAAAGGCGGGATATGGCGTGTCCCCCCTGCCTTTGACGGCCACCAGCGGGCACCCCTGCCCCGCTTCACCGTATTGAGCGATAATGACCGTCGCGAGTTGCACGACTTCTTCAAGCGTTTCGGCATCCTGATGTCGCGTGCGACCGTACCGGGAGCAAACATCGTAGTCGCATCGAATCCCCTGCTGGCGCACATCGTGGCGAGCGCTATGGCGGAGGCAGGGTTAGAACTGCGCGGGTATATTTCTCGGCAGGTTATGACAATGCGCGGCGGTGATCGGCCGAAGAATGCTCACACAGAATTTGACGAAGTCTCGGTGATGCCCCGATCACAGTGGGAACCATGGGTTATCTTGCGGATGCCATTGGAAGGGCGGGTGCAAGATAACCTGCGGAAGTGGGGCACGGGCGGTTTCCGCCGACCCTCGAAAGCCCAGCCCTTCGGCGATCTGATCCGGTCGCATCCGACGCCCTCGTCAGAGCGCAAGATCGCCGCTCATCCGTCATTGAAGCCGCAGGCATTCATGCGCCAAGTGGTGCGGGCGGTCTTGCCGCTCGGTAAAGGCGTGGTGCTTGATCCGTTCATGGGTGGCGGGTCCACCCTCGCCGCCGCGAATGCCGTAGGCTACGAGAGTATCGGCGTCGAGCTCGACAAGCATTTCTTCGATATGGCGAACAAGGCAATCCCGAAACTTGCCGCTCTCGCAGCTCACCAGCCGGG
>NZ_JAHBRW010000004.1 GCF_018398315.1 Chelatococcus sp. YT9 | reverse complement strand
ACGGCCGATCGTCGCCGGCAAGCTCGCCTATTACGCTGATCCTGAGTTCAAAGGGCTGTTCGATCCGGCATGAAGGATGATGCGATGAACGATGACGACGCGCCCATATGGCCCGATCCCGCCGACGAAGCCCATGCCGTCGAGCAAGCCAAACGGCTCCGCGACCAGGCCGCCAAGGGCGGCTTGCGGTTTGAAGCCTATTTGCCGCCCGAGCTGGCCCTGTGGCTGCTCGACAGGATTGAACAGGGAAAATTCCTCGACCCGTCCGAAGCCGTGTTCGTGATCCTGGGCGAGCATGAGGAGCTGGAACCCCATGCCGATCTGCGCCGGGAACTGTTCAAGCACAGAATCCAGGCCGCCGCCGACGATCCACGGCCGGGGATTTCGGGCGAGGAAATGTTGAAGCGGTTGCGCGAGAAGCGAAAAGAACCCCTGCCCGAACCCGCCATATGGGAAAAGCGGCCCCGGCGCTGACGCCAGCCCCCGGCCGGCCCGCTCTCATCATCTAGGGCCGTAGGGACGGCCGGGGGCGGGTTTATGGCCTGGATGCTTGCGAGATGATATCATCCTATATAAAATGCAGTCATTGACTGCTAGAAATAAGGAAGGATAGCATGGCGACTGTAACCGTAAGAAATTTGCCTGATGCGGTACATCGCGCGCTTCGCGTGCGTGCCGCCCACCATGGCCGTAGTACCGAGGCAGAAATCCGCGAGATTCTGGAATCCGCCGCCCGGCCGCCCGAGCGGATCAAGCTCGGTTCGTTGCTAGCGTCCATCGCACGCGAGGCCGGGGGCCTGACAGATGCCGAGGCCGAGCATTTCAACCAGCTCCGCGACAAGACGCCGGCCGAGCCGATGAGGTTCGAGTGATTATCCTCGACACCAACGTCATTTCCGAGCTGTGGAAGATCGAGCCGAATCCCAACGTGCTGACGTGGATCGACGCACAGGCCGTTGAAACGCTCTATCTGTCCACCATCACGGTGGCCGAGCTGCGTTATGGCCTTGCGACGATGCCTGAAGGCAAGCGCCGCTCGATCTACCAGGAACGGTTAGAACATGAGGTTTTGCCGGCCTTCGCAGGCCGCGTGCTGCCTTTCGATCTGGAAGCCTCTCAAGCCTATTCCGACTTGATGGCGAGAGCGAGGGCAAGAGGAAAAGCTATCGGCAAGGCAGATGGCTATATCGCCGCCACCGCCGCCGTTCATAGCTTGGTGGTCGCAACGCGCGACACCAGCCCTTTCCAAGCGGCGGAGCTGAACACCATCAATCCGTGGGAAGCCGAGCCATAAGGGACGGCCGGGGCCGGCTGTTTGCACGCTTACATGATTGCAGGAAATCATGATTTCTAATGCAACACCTCAATGCCGTGCCGACGAATGACGTGCAGCAAAGCCAGCGCCGGACCTTTGGCCTGCACCTCGCCGCATTCAAGGCGCGACACATAGTCGGGCGTCATATTGAGATAGCGACCGAACGCGACCTGACTAAGCTGCTCCTGTTCGCGCACAGCTCGCACCTCCGCACCCGTCATCGGCGTTTCGTTCGGAAAGGACTTTCCCCGAAAGTGCCGCATCGTGATCTTCTTGCTGCTCGCCTCGTCCATGATCCCAAGGCGGCGAGTCTTTGTGGCCGGCATATTCGGCTATCCTATTTCCGCATTTCTTTGGGATTGCGGAGTGGGTCAAACCACTGTTTGCCGTCTTTTTCACCGTGACACGGATTCCCGAAAGCACGGCTGGACGGTGCGTCGTCTATCGTTAGGTCGGTATTGCGCACGGCCGCGCGCTCGCGCCGGTGTTCCCGCTGCTTGAACGGCTTATCGCTTTCCGCCATCGAATATCCGCAGCCGGGATTTTTCCGCTTCGAACGGGCCATGTCTGCCTCTCAAGCTATCCTTCCCGGCCATCGGCTTTCCGGCTCGATTCCATACGCTTGCGCTCATCGGCAAGGCGTCGTCGAACCTGTTCGACACTTAGGCCCCGGCTCGGATCGGCCTTCAGCTCGTCATAGGCGGCAACGCCCTCAGTGCGCAGCCAAGTTTCAAGGGCCTCGTCATGCTCTGACATTTCAGCGTCCACATTCAGCGCGCATTTCGGCTTTGAACGCTTCGTTATCAAACGGCTCCGGTTCCCCGGATTCTTCGCCCGCAATCAAGGCGGCTTCCAATGCCTCCGCTCCAAGACGCTACGACGTCGCCTCATCCATGATCCCGAGGCGGCGCTGTGCGTCTGCCATTTTCGCGATCTCGCGGGCAAGGCGACTGGTCTTTGTCGTCATGCCCGATCCCTCTCACTCTCGATACGGGCCAACAGCTCGGCCCGCTGCCGTGCAATATCCTGCTTGATAACCGCGTGGGGTGTCCATTCGGTAGCAGGGTTGTCGGCCTCCTTTATAGCAGCCTCGATCTGCTCCCGAACCAATCGTCATGCGCCGCCGTGGTCACGCAACCGCCAGCGTCAAATGGCCGACCGGATCGGCGGCCGGCCTCACGGTGATTTCGATGTCGTAGCCAAGGCGATTCAAGCAGTCCATGAGCTTGCACTCGGACAGGCTGGTGAAATCGCCACGCATCATCCCCGACACCTTCGGCTCTGGGATGCCCATGCGTATCGCGGCCTCCTGCTGGCTCAACCCAAGAATACGCATCGCCTTTCTAATCTCGATTGTCAGGCCGGATTTCACCAGGAGCTTATCGGCATCAGGCAAGCCAAGATCGGCATAGACGTTGCCGGAGCCGCGATGAACCTCGACACCCTCAACGATCCGTTTTTCCATAAGGCGGCTAGGATTCGTCGTCGTCATCCTCGATCTCCGTCAAATCCCCTTCCCGCAAATCCGCCTCGTAATCCTGGCCGCCATAATAGACGCCGTGAATGACTACGGTGTCGGTCTCAACCTCGAACGCGATCGTCACGCGGCGACGGTATCCGACTGTCCGCAGACCAGGCCGAATGTCGTCACGCCGTGCGCCCCGATGTGGGAACGTCGAGAAGCCAAGGCAATATTGGTATATAGCCGTCGTGTATCGCTCGCCGATCACCGGCGCTGATTTGTCGCCAATGTCCTTGTGCAGCTTCACGAGCTGCGCTTCTGTCCTGGGCGAGAAGATCACGCGATGCGTCATGCCCTTACCGTGCCCTCTCCTGACGCTTGGTTTCGGCCTTCAGCGACGCCAACACCTGTTCGGGCGTTCGCCCCTTCGACGGGTCCGCCTTCATTTCGTCATAGGAGGCCGCAACTTCCGTACGTAGCCAGCCCTCAACTGCTTTATCGCGCGCCACCAAGGCGCGCAGCCCGTCGCGGATAACCTCGCTGTCGCTGGCATACTCACCGGACGACACCTTATTCTTGACCATCTGAGCCATTTCGTTCGGCAACGTAACGCTCAACTGTTGTGTGCTGCGCATGGGAATCTCCCGTCATTGATCGCACTCAATAGGATTAAACACTACCACCAAACAAGACGACCAGAAACAACGATCATTTATATATGCAATAGTGCACTTGTGCACAAATGCACTACCGATCCCCAAATTTTCGAGCAGCCCCTTCCCTGCTGTAAAGCTCGTCAATGGCGCGCTTGATGAGCTGCGAATTGTCGAGGTCGAGACGCGCCCGCAGAAGCGCCACCTTCTCAACGGTGTCACGGTCGAAATAGCCGCCGATATGTTTGAGGCCAGTCCTGCCGACCGTGCGGCGCTGCTCGATCTTCGCCGCCTCGACGGCGCTCGCGGCGGATTCGCCGTCCTCTTGCTCCGGAAGCTTCATCTTCGACAGGAAATCCTGTGCGGTTGCCTTCGTCTTCGCCATATCGTTCCTCACGCTCTCTTGTGCACGACTGCATTTGTGTTCAATTGCAGTTCTGCACAAACCCAATCCCAAAGAGCCTGAAGCTCGGCAGCCGCCTTCCCTTCCGGCTCCAACTCGCACGCGGTCACGCCTTCCCGGCTCGCATCCCGGTGTACCTTGAATCGATGGATCACGGCTGGAACCATCGGCAGCTTGACCGTCTCGAACACCTGGCGGGCAATCTCTTCCTCGGCGCGGCTGTTCGGCTGCGCCATCGTCAACACGGCGGCTGCCGGCTTGTCGCTGGCGCGCGCAAGGCGCGCGGTCCTGGGAAGCTGCTCGTATGCCTCAATGTCGGGCGCGCACGGCACCAGCACCAAATCGCAATATTCGACGGCGGCGGGGGCCTCGGTGCTTCTGGCGGGTGGTGTGTCGATGACGACAAGGTGGCATCCAGCTTCCTCCGCCTGCTTCAAACGCTTCGGCAAGTCGATCTCGGTCGCGAACCGAACGACGGGCAGGGCGTCATTGCGGCGCTCGGCCCATTGCGTCGTTGATTGCTGCGAGTCCATATCCAGCACGAGGACATTGAGGCCGGCTTTCACGCCTGCAACGCCAAGGGCTTTTGCGAGCGTCGATTTTCCGACGCCGCCCTTCTGCATGGCGATAGCTACGGTTTTCATGTGCAATACCGCATTTTTGCAAACGCTCCCTTGTGCACAATTGCAGGAGCGAACAATGTCATATCGCCTCGCTTCCGGTCAATCGAAAACAAACAATTGACGGAAATTGCAATTGTGCACACCTGCACAAGAGAGCACCAGCCTCGCCCCCGCCTCCCTCTCGAAAGCCCATGCGACGTTGGCCGCAGGCGCCAGCGTTGCGGGTTTGGTGGTGAGGGTGCCGTTCCCGGTCCGCCCTATAAGCGGACCGGAACCGCCGCAGGGCCGCGAAAGCGGCCCGAACAGCGGCGTCCGCTTATGTTTGCATAGCAATAATAGATTGAGATGGGGATTCAGTCTGCTTGGCGGACTCACGCTCCTGCAACGACTTTCCAAGGGCTGCGAGTGCCCGGCCTAGCGCCGTATCGCCCGCCTCGAACAGCGCCAGCTCATCGAGGGGCAGGGCCTTCCTGTAGGCGTCCAGCTCGGCCGCCCGCGCGGTCTGGGCGGCAACATGGTCGTCGGGCGGGGGAGGGGCCTTGCCGAAGCGCCCGAGAAGCCGCAGCGCCCTTTCCGGCAGGGACAGCCGGTAGGCGTTGCTCGCCTGCTGCACCTGGGGGCCTGATCCTTCGCGGCCGGTCGGCTCGTAGCGCCGCAGCCAGTCGAGAAAGCCATGTGCGCGCAGCGCCTTCAACGCCCGCACCACGGCGTCACGCGAGCGCCGCACCTTCCCCATGATGGTGTCGATCGACGGTTCCAGCCGGCCGGTGCGGAAATCGACCAGGTTCACGAAAAACTCCAGCACCTCGATCGCCACCGATCCGAGCGGGCCGGCGCGCTCGCCCTTCTGGCGCTCGGCCAGCTCGTAGCGTTTGGCGGCCAAAAGCACCTTCTGCACCTCCTGCCGGTTGGTCGGCCGCCATATGCGGACCTCGGAGCGGCCCTTGAAATGGCTATCCCGGCGAACCGGCGTCGGGCAGCGCGCCGGGGGAGGGGGCATGACCAGGCTGAATGCTCCCTGTCCCGATCCCCTGAGCGCTGCCCTGCGCTCATGGGCTAGGGTGGATAGTTCCCCGGCCTCGTCGTCGGAAAGTTGGCCCGCGCCGTGCCGGGTCCAGATTTCTCGCATGATTTCATCTAGCGCGTTTGCGCGCGCGCAGCCAATCGCGGCCGCGATTTGCGTCCTCAACATATGCCTCTCGTCCTTCTATTCGGAGGACATGACGACTGTGGACGGCAGGCACGGCTTTCCCGTTCCTGCAAGAATCAATCTTGCGGATTGGAGTGCTCTAGCGTAGATAAGGGGGAGAACACGTTGGCCTCCGATCTACGGTGTGTCTGACGGCCTATAAAACGCTCGACCGCGCCAACGGTCGGGCGTTTTGCCGTTATGCCCCTTGCTGCTTTTCGATAAGTAACCTCAGGGCTTCCTCGATGATGGGCGCGCGGGATGCCACGCCCCGTTCCTCCTTGATCCGGTCAAGTCGTGCGACCAGATCGGCGGGAAGATCGGTGTTCACATAGATGCGGCCAGCCGCCCGCAACCGCTCCCGATGGGCGGACACTCGTTCGCGGGTAGGTGGTCGTTCTGCGCGAGCCATTGTTACAGGAAACACCGATTCTCGGTGATTCTACAACCCCTTGAATCCAAGCCGCTGAAATTGCGCGGTTTGGGTCCTTCCCGCCGGCGCTGCCGGCTCACGATCTCGGCGCGACTCGGGCAGGCAAGATAAACATGCTTTCCTGTAAGCATGTAACCATCAGCCCCCTCCCGCAAACGACCCCTTCTTCGCGACTACAGTGATCAAAGACATCGTTATTCTCGAATATGAATTCGCGCCTTCAGAAGACTCTTCGCTGAATTTCCCGACATTGCCGGATTGGCGACGGGGGGCGAGCACCATCAGGACCCGGATAATAGCCTGCAATCAGCAGCCGTTCTTCGTCCGCCAAGCTTCGTAAGCCTTCTCGTGCTCTTCCTTGGTGCAGGGATAGAGGCCAATGATGCCGGCACCGTCAAGCACCTGTTCGAGAACGAAGGTCTCGTAGCTTTCCATGCGCATACATTCCTCGGCGATCTCCTCAGCAAGATGCGCGGGGATAACCATCACACCATCGCCATCGCCGACTAGGACGTCGCCGGGAAAGACGGCCACGTCACCGCAGGCGATCGGTACGTTGATGTCGAGCGCCTCATGCAGCGTCAGGTTGGTCGGTGCCGACGGATTGGCGCAATAGGCCGGCATGTCGAGCGCACCGATACCCTCGGCATCACGAAAGCCGCCATCGGACACGATGCCGGCAGCCCCACGCAGTGCAAGGCGGGTGACCAGGATCGACCCAGCCGTGGCGGCGCGAGCGTCCTTACGGGCGTCCATGACGAGGACATGGCCCACCGGGCAGGTTTCAATCGCAACGCGCTGCGGGTGGTCCGCATTGCGGAAGACGGTGATCGGATTGCGATCCTCGCGCGCCGGAATGTAGCGCAGCGTAAAGGCTTGACCGACCATATTCTCGGCCTTGTGGGAGACGGGAGAAACACCTTGGATAAACTGGTTGCGTAGGCCACGCTTGTAGAGAGCAGTGGCGATCGACGCGGTCGAGATTGCCTTGAACTTGGCGCGGATTGCGTCAGACAGGATGTAGTCGGTCATGCGTGGTCCTCAAAGATGTCGGGTTCATCGCGATGAGGCCCGAAGTTAGATTGCAGGAAATCGAAGCAGCCCTTAGGCGTCTTTTGCGCGAATGCCTAACTCAGACATGGCGTGGTCTACGAGATAGCCTGCAATCGGGATCGCCGAGGTCGCCGCCGGGGACGGCGCATTGCAGACATGAACGGTGCGCCACGTTCTCTTGATAAGGAAATCGTGTGCTAGCGATCCATCCGGCAGCACTGCCTGCGCCCGAATGCCGGCCGGGTGGGGCTCGAAGGCGTCGACGGAAATAGACGGGCAATAGCGCTGGCACAAGGCGGCATAGCGCCGCTCGCTGAGCGAGTTCACCATCTCCGTAATACCGGCCCTGAGATAGGTCCGCAGCAGGCGACGGAAGCCCTTATAGGCAGCGAGACCGCCCATATAGCGTAGATCGATGTCCGACTTACGGTATCCCTCCCGCGCGAGCGCCAGCACCGCGTTGGGGCCCACCGTCACGTAGCCGCCAATCATGCGGGTGAGGTGGATACCTAGAAAGGGCAAAGCCGGATCAGGCACGGGATAGATCAGGTGCCGCACGATATCATTGTATCGCGCATCGAGACGAAAGTACTCGCCGCGAAAGCTAATGATCCGAAAGTCGACGTCGACACCGCACAGGCGGGCGAGCCGGTCGGCCTCCAGCCCGGCACAGACGACAACTTGCCCGGCGCGCAGGACCCTGTCCTGTGTAACCACCACGACCTGATCCGCTTCTTCCCGGATATCGAGCACCTTGGCGGATCTGTGGACTTCGGAGCCCGACCTAGCTATGCCCGCCGCCATGGCCTCGGCGATGGCCGTGTAGCTGACGATGCCGGTATTCTTGACCAGCACGGCAGCCCGGCCAGTAACATTGGGCTCGCGCTCGCGTAACGCCACGGCATCAAGCCTCTCCAGCGGCAGCCCATTGTCAGTCCCCTGCTGATACAGCGTCTCCAGCCTGCCTAGCTCGTTGTCGTCGGTGGCGACGATCAGCTTTCCACAAAGCTCGAAGGGGATGCCCTCACGCTCGCAGAACTCGATCGTGGCGCGATGTCCCGCCTTACACAGGCGTTCCTTGAGGCTGCCTGGCCGGTAATAGATGCCGGCGTGGATCACCCCGCTATTGCGGCCCGTCTGATGCGCTGCGAGCGCCGGCTCCTTCTCCAACAGAACCACCCGCAGATCGCCGTTCCGCGACAGCAGCTCGCGACACAAGGCGAGCCCGACGACTCCGCCGCCAACAACGACGATATCTGCCCTCGTATCCGGCTTAGCCATTGTTCGCCTTACGCGCGCGGAGCTCGGTCAGCGTCGTTCGCGTGGTGATCTGCTCGACCTCGGTGACCACCTCAATTAGCGCGGCTCGCTTCGCAGCCACGGCCCGCTCGAATGCCGGGAAGAACGCCTCCGTGGTGCTAACCCGCTCGGCATATGCCCCCATCACTTGCCCCATGCCGACGAAATCGGGGTTAACGAGGTCGGTACCCGATACGCGGCCCGGATACTCGCGCTCCTGATGCATCCGGATGGTGCCGTAGCTGCTGTTGTTGAACAGAATGATGATCGGTTTTCCGCCATGCTGCATTGCTGTCGCGAGTTCCATGCCGCTCATCATAAATCCGCCGTCGCCGACGCAGCCGATCACTAGTCTATCAGGATACGTGATCGACGCCGCCACTGCGGCTGGCACTGCGTACCCCATGGATCCGCAGGTGGTACCGAGCTGCCGATTTGGCCGGCCGTAACGCAGGAAGCGTTGTGGCCAATGGGTATGGTTTCCCGCATCGAGGGTCAGGATGAAGTCCTCGGGTAGCCGGTCACCAAGGGCTGAAAGCACCTGCCCCATGTCCAGCCCGCCCGCCCCTTCCGGCGAGGCATTAGCACGGAGGAAGTCGGCGTTTGCCGCCTGCCGCCATGCGGTAAGTCGCTTTGTATCCAGCCACTTTGCGCCGCGCAGTGCTGACGCAAAGGCTTCGGGCGGCAGGTTCAAAGCGAGATCTGGCTGGTAGACGCGTCCCAATTCGTCGGCCCCTGGATGCACATGCACCAGCACTTGGCGGACCGAGGGCGGGAGTAGCGAGTAGCTCTGGGTCGTCATTTCGCCCAAACGAGCGCCGACTACCAACAACAGATCCGCATCCTTCACCCGCCGGATCAGTTCGACTGGTCCGGATGTTCCGAGGTCTCCAGCAAAATTGGGAGAGCGATTGTCGAAAACGTCCTGCCGCCGATACGATGTCGCCACCGGGAGGCCATTGGCCTCAGCGAAATGCCTGAAATCGTCGCAGGCCTGTCTGGTCCATCCCGAGCCGCCGACGATCGCAAGTGGCCGCTGGGCTGCGGACAGCCGCTCTCCTACCGCCCTCAATTGCTCCTCGGAAACCCCAAACGCGATGGGCTCGACACGCCTAGCGTCAGGTACGACGAGCTTCTCTGCAAGCACGTCCTCAGGAATCGCCAGTACCACCGGCCCCGGCCGCCCTGAAGTAGCTACACGGAAAGCCCGGGCGAGATATTCTGGAATGCGCTTGGCGCTGTCGATCTGGGCCACCCATTTCGCAACTCGCCCGAACATCTGCCGATAATCGATCTCCTGGAAGGCCTCGCGGTCCATCGTTCCACTGTCAACCTGCCCGATGAACAGTATCATCGGCGTCGAGTCCTGATGGGCGATGTGAACGCCGACCGCCGCATGGCACGCGCCGGGTCCGCGGGTGACGAAGCATATCCCCGGAAGATTGGTCAGCTTGCCGTAGGTCTCCGCCATGTTAGCAGCGCCCGCCTCGTGACGCGCATTGACGAGCGCGATTTCGTCGCGCCGATCATAGAGCGCATCGAGAACCGCAAGATAGCTCTCCCCCGGAACGCAAAACACACGGTCCGTACCATTGATGATCAGCTGATCGACGAGGATCTGACCGCCGGTTCGACTGCGTTCGGTCCCTTGCATTCGATCGATGTTTTCCAAAATTTTCATTAAAGCCTCTTCCTGGCCGATAAGTCACTCAACTTGTTGAGCCGGCACGTCAAGGACGGCATCCGGGCTCCCGGATGCGACGACATGACGGCGATTACTCAAGACGGTACGGCGCGGGTCTTGCTTCGGCCGACCGGTGGGTATCCACATCGATGCCGTCCAGTTGCAGCTGCTCGGCATAGTGACAGGCCACCTGTCCGGTTCCCCCAGCCAGCGTTCGCAGCTGCGGCTCCTCCTGGCGGCAGCGGTCGCTCGCGAAGGAGCAGCGGGTATGAAAGCGGCATCCGCTGGGAGGATGGGCGGGGCTGGGTGGATCCCCCTTGAGGATGGTTCGATACTGGCCTCGGAACACCTCCGTCGCCAAGGGCGGCATGACGACCAAGATCCTCGCGCTGACCGATGCGCTGGGCAATCTCGTGCGCTTCGACCTGCTGCCCGGCCATCGCTTCGACACGGTTGGCGTCGAGCCGCTGCTTGTGGGCATCAATTTCGGCGGCCTGATCGCTGACAAGGCCTTCGACAGCGACACCATCATTGCCGATCTCAACGAACGCGGCGCAAGGATCGTCATCTCACAGCATCAGCGCCGAACGCGGAAGCTGCCGCTTGATCGCGAACTCTACAAGTGGAGGCACCTGATCGAGAACTTCTTCTGCAAGCTCAAGGAGTTCAAGCGCATCGCAATGCGAGCCGACAAAACCGACCACAGCTTCAAAGCGATGATCTACCTTGCCGCCGCACTCATCAATTCCAGATGAACCCCCACAGGCCTGCATTAGTCCGGGTGACGATGAGGGCAATCCTAAAAGTTGTCAACCCTATTATCTTATAACATGTAAGGAGCGTGACGCTTTCCCTAGATGACGGTGCTTGCTGGCAGAAGCACCAAGAGAACACGGGGCACAAATCTTCCTCCACCAAGCTCTGCATGCTGCGACCTGCAACTGCCTACAGCGGCGAACAGACTACCATGCTCAACTTTTTGTTTCATGCTATAAGCTGGTATAATCAAAGTCGGCGAAGTGCCGAGCCTTGGAAACAAGCCGGAGTACTCAATGGTCGACGTGCAGCCAGACGGTCATTTCCACAACTTTGCCGCTGCAAAAAAACGTAAGCTCTCCGACGAAATTTATAACCAATTGATTCAACAAATCTCCGCGTCGGAGTACAAGGCGGGCGATCGGCTGCCCACCGAGGGTCAGCTCGCCGCTGCATTCAGGGTATCTCGCCCCGTCGTCCGCGAAGCGCTGCAGCGCTTGCAAGAAGACGCCATCATCTCCTCGCGCCGCGGCGCCGGAACATTCGTCAATCGACTACCACCCAGCGAAATAGGGGCCGGGCCGGCGCCGGTAAACTTGGCGCTCTATATGCGGACATTCGAGGTGCGGTTCTGTATCGAGCCGGAAATCTCGCGCTTAGCCGCCCGGCGGCGCACGAACGCGTCGCTGGCTTCGCTGTCCTCGGCGCTGGCCAAACTAGAGGCATCGCTGACCCAAGGCAGCGACAGCGCCGAAGCGGATTTCAATTTCCACCTCCAGATTGCACAGGCGACTCAGAACGAGCTGTTCACACAGTACCTGCTAGCGCTCAAGCACCACATGATCAGCTCGATCTCGATCATGACGCGCATAACGAGAATCCGCCCACGGGAGCGCAGTGCCAAGGTGTTCAGAGAACACCAAGATATCTTCGATGCCATCCTGGCTCGCGATGAGGACGGCGCGCGCACCTGCATGATGTACCATCTATGGCAGGTCCGAGGGCGCATAACCGACGCGTCGCGATAGCCTCGGAGGAGTTGCGGATCGATGATGCCGTCCTCCAAATCCGCCATTATCGAACCTGGTGTGGTCATCGTCAAATCAGTTCGATCCGGCTCCGGCCCCATTTGTGATTATGAACGCGAGCGGCAACTTCACAGGCAGTTTCCAACCATTATACTACGCACGCAGATGGGGCATAAAGGATCCATTCCGGAATCTCGGCATGGCAGAGCGTCACGCCGTAGAAGAACCGCAACGCGCACACCGTCTGGTTTAGGCCGGCCACAAGATTGAGGATCGTCATGTCATCAATCATGCGCCGACGAAGCGGGCTCAACTCGGCCATCTTTTGATCCTTCTCAAGATCGCGCTTCAATAGCCGTAATCCTTCAAAATAGAAGCGTCACCCGCAAACCGTCCCACCTAATGCCGCGTCAGCGGCCTCGTTCAATCCCTCATGATTCAAACCGCCAGAAAACCGCTCGAAGGTTGACGATTCATGTCCGTCAGCCGGCGGCGTGCTTGGCTCAGATGATAGCGCATGCAAGTCGCCGCGAGATCGCCGTTCCGCATGGCAATGGCCACGACGATCTGGCGGCATGACTTTCCGGCGCTCCGGGGATCCCAGTGACGTGAGACCGAGACTGGTGCTGATGAATCCCTTTATTTCGCTCCTGTCAGATGGAGTTACAAATTAGCTTGATAACTTTCCGGCTACTATCTAACCTTCCCCTGCTGACCGGAGCGAGGAGGAGGCAGGCGCACTGCCTCGCTTCGGCTGGAGGAGGAGCTTGCATGTTCGAGGACTTGATCTCCGCTGCGGCGAGGAACGGCCGGGCTTTGTCGATTGACCGCGGCCGTCAGCTGTTCGTCGACGATCTGCTGATCGACTTCACCTCGCTGGTGCGCAGCCACCATCGTCCGGCCGTCTCGGCCGACTCTCCTGTGATGCGGCCGGAAACGGCTCTCGAACGCAATAATGGCGTCATGCCGGCCACGGCCCTGTTCAGCGACGGTGTCTTTTTCGATCCCGAGGATCGCCTCTACAAGATGTGGTACATGGCGGGCTATGACGACGCGCTCGCCTACGCCCATAGCGCGGACGGCATACACTGGACGCGCCCGGACTTGGCGGGGCAGGCGGGCACCAATCGCGTTCTGCCCCATGTTCCAGGTTATCGCCGGAACGGCTGTACCGTGTGGCTGGATCATGAGGCCTCCAGCCGCGACGAGCGGTTCAAGGCTTTCCTCTATTATCGGCGCACCGATGGCCATTGGCCGCGCGGCAACCCCGATCCCCTTCCGACCGAGCCCGAAAAGGGTTACATCTACACGTCCCCCAACGGCACGGACTGGACCTTCCGCGGCCAGACCGGTCCCTGCGGTGACAACTCAGGCATGTTCTATAACGCACTTTCCGGGCAGTGGGTGTGGAGCATCCGCTCCAAGACCTGCAACTATGGGCGCTCACGCAGCTATGTCGCCCATCGTGACTTCGTCGCCGGGGCGAAGTGGACTTATGACGACATCAAGCTGCTGGGTACGGCCGATCGGTTCGATCGACCCGACCCGGGGCTGCACTGGCGGCCCGAGCTCTACAAGCTCGATTGCGTTGCTTATGAAAGCATCATGATCGGCCTGTTCGGCATTTATTTTGGCCCCCCCAATGAGGAGGCCTATGCCGCGGGCGTGCCCAAGACGCTCGATCTCTTTTTGGGGACTAGCCGCGACGGGTTCGACTGGCAGCGGCCGAGCCGGCAAGCCTTCCTGCGCTGCTCGCGCACGCCCGACACCTGGAATCGCGGCTATCTTCACGCCGCCGGCGGCATCTGCCTCGTCATCGGGGACACGCTGCGCTTCTATTTCACTGGCTTTTCCGGGGTATCGCCCGCCCAAGGCGGCGGTCCCTATGCCGATGCGACGATCGGCTACGCCACCCTGCGGCGAGACGGCTTCGCCTCGATGGACGGGCCAGGACGAACCATGCCCCTAGTCGGTATCCGGCAGATGATCGCCAAGGATGTCTCGCACGATCCCGCAGAGGCCCATCCTGGCCTGCTGATCACCAAACCGGTCGTGTTTTCCGGCAACTGGATGTTCGTTAACGCTGCCATCGCCAATGGCGGAAAGCTGCGTGTCGCGGTGCTCGACCCATCTGGCCGGCCCTTGGACGGCTTCGGCTTTGAGGATTGCGAGCCGCTGATCGCCGATTCCACCAAACAGGCGGTGCGCTGGCGCGTCGGGGCCGACTTGGCGGGGCTGGCGGGTCGACCATTGCGCTTCGCCTTCAGCCTCGATGCGGGCTCGCTCTACAGCTTCTGGGTCAGCACCGCGCCGAACGGCGCCAGTAACGGCTTCGTGGCGGCCGGTGGGCCTGGTTTTACTGGCGCAACCGATACGACCGGTAGCTAGGACTACCGGGATCTCACCGTCTGGCCCCATGCCCTGTGCGGGACGGGATCGAGAACAAAGGGGAAGGAACGGATGAAATACACATTTTTATTGTCGGTACTTTCGGTGGGCATGTTCGCGGGGATGGCGCAAGCGCAGGACAATCAGCTTGTGATCATATCTGCGAGCGCACACGAAACCGCCATGCGCGGTGTCGGCGCTGCCAACGGCGTGGACACGCTGGCTCCGTTCGAGGAGACGAACGGGGTGAGGATCATCATTAACGCCGTGCCCAGCGGCGAGGTGCAAGACGCCCTGCCGCGTCTCGGTACCCTCAACCGGTCGGTCGAGGATCTGATCTTCGTCTCACAGGGCACCGCCAATCCGCGCATCGCCGCCTTTCTCGAACCGCTCGACGACTATCTTTCCACCAAGCCGATAAAGGGCTTCCCGGACAACTGGATCAACGCCCCGGTCAAAGCTGGGACGATCAATGGCAAGCACTACCTGCTGCCCCTGCGCTGCGGCGTGTTCATCATGTGGAACAACACCCAGTTCATGGCTGAGCGCGGAATTGCGGCGCCGCCGAAGACGGCTGAAGAACTCTACGAGGCGGCCAAGCGCGGCACCTTCGAGAAACCCAATGGGGAAAAGGTCTTCGGCTTCGGCGTCCGTGGCATTATGAACCAGCTTCCGGGCACTCTCGCCACCTTCGCCGCCATGTTCGGCGGACAGATCGTCAGCGATACCGGCGAGGTGGTCGTGAACAGCCCCGCGGTCGTGGAAGGGGTCAACCTGCTGCGCCGCATGTACGTGGAGGGCTTGATGCCGCCGAACTGGTCTACTGTGGACGTGGATCAGCTTTTCACCGACGGGCGCCTCACCATGGTCATGGCCCCCGACAGCAACGGCACCCGCTATCTGAGCGGAGGCAATCTGGCGGCGGACAATATCCGCCCCTCCCATATCCCCCTGGCCGAAGCGGCCCGCACCGGCGAGCGGGACTATAGTGCCAGCAACATGTTCTACTGGGGTGTCGGCATCCTCAAGGGTTCGACCGACAAGGACATGGCCTATGACCTGCTGCGCCATCTGGCCTCAGCCAAGGTGGAGCAGCAGATGATCGTCAACGGCAACGCGCCATGCACCTATTCCACGCTCGCAAAAATGGGCGAGACGAATCCTGCGACCGCGGTCGGTGCCGATACCCTGGCCATCTCCGCCGCTCCGCTTCCGGGTCATCCCCGGCTCGGCCAAGCTACCGACCAGCTCGGCAAGGCGGTCCAGGAAATTGTCATCAATGGTGCCCCTGTCCAGGAAACGCTCGATCGGCTCGCCGCTGAGCTCAGGGAGACTTTGAATTAACCTGTCTGCAACATGGCCCGCTCGCCGCGAGACGGTGGGCGGGTCCGACCTCCGAGGAGCAAGTGAGACGAGATGCCGATGATCGACAGGCGGGGCCTTGCCCGCAGCCGCGGGACAGGGGACCGAGGCGGCCGCTGGTGGCGCCGGAATGGGCTGGCACTCGCGCTTCTCGCCCCAACCACTCTTTTGCTGGTCGCCTTCATAGTCGTGCCGGCGTTCAGCCTGCTGTGGACCGCGCTCACCGACTATTCGCCTGGCCTCGACCCGAATTTCGTAGGCATCCGCAACTTCGTCTCGCTTGTGGACAATCCCAGCTTCCAGGTCGTGGCGATCCGGAACATCGCCTATGTCGTGGTGGTGGTCAGCCTACAGCTGCTGGTTGGCCTGGGCATCGCTATCCTCCTCGACAATCAGCTGCCGCTCCGCGCACTGTGGATGGCTATCCTCATCGCTCCCTTTGCGGTTAGCCCGATTGTTGCGGTGGTGAGCTGGAAATATCTGCTCGATCCTTCCTACGGGCTAGCCAACTATATCTTCTCCGTGCTCGGCCTGCCTAGCGTGCCTTGGCTCGCCAATCCAGTCACCTCGATGATCGCGGTGGTGATCGTGGCTGTCTGGAAGGGATTTCCCTTCATCGCGATCATCCTCTTCGCCGCGCTGCGCTCGGTGCCCGTAGAGCTCAAGGAAGCGGCCCGGATTGATGGTGCCAGCACGTTCCAAATCTTCTGGTCGGTCAAGCTGCCGCTGATCGTGCCGGCGATCTCCATCGTTGCCCTGTTCGAGACGATCTTTGCGGTGCGCGAGTTCGACATCATCCAAACCATGACCGGCGGCGGGCCGGGAGGATCGACAGCCCTGTTCTCCCATTATCTGTACCGGACCGCCTTTGGTAACTTCGATTTCGGCATGGGCGCGGCCGTCGGCTGGATCATGCTGGCGGTGACGCTGGTGCTCGCCTTCGCCATCATCTGGCGCACCTATAAAAACATGTACGACACGCAGGGAAGCACCAAATGACCCGCAACCCGCTGGGCTGGCTTGGAATCTATTGTCTGCTGGCAGTGGCCGTGACGTGGGCCGCCTTTCCGATCGCCTTCATGGTCAGCGGCTCATTCAAGCCGCCCAACCTCATCTGGTCATATCCGCCCACGCTTGTTGCCCTGCCGACAACCACCAATTACGAGGCCATTTCGAGGCTCTTCCCCTCTTTCTGGCGACATCTGTGCAACAGCGTCGTGGTCACGCTGACCACGACCGTCATCACCATGGTCATGGCGTTAGGCGCGGCATTCGTTTTTTCTCGCCTGCGCTCGGGGTGGCTACGTTTTCCCGCCTTCCTGATGATCCTGGTCCGCATGTTCCCGCCAATCATCATTATCATCCCGCTGTTTCCGGTCTTCAATGCGCTGGGCTGGCTGGACACTCTGACGCCGCTCGTGATGGCGGGCGTCGCCTTCGCAATCAGCATCGCGACCCTGCTGCTCAAGACTTTCGTCGACGACGTCCCCGTAGAGCTCGAGGAAGCCGCGATGATCGATGGGGCCTCGCGCCTGGGCGCCTTTGTGCGGATCACCGTACCGCTAGTGATGCCCGCCGTGGCCGCCATCGCCCTCGTCGTTGCCATTGGTACCTGGAACGAATTCCTGTTCCCGCTGGTCTTTACGTCTTCAGCGGCGCGGACGGCGCCGGTCACTATCGCCATCGCCATCGACAATGAGGACGGGGTGGCGTGGGGCGCGGTGATGGCCATGGCCAGCGCTCATCTGGCGCCGGCCCTTGTCCTCGTGCTGCTGCTACACCGCCAGCTTATGCGAGTGATGACCGGCGGTGCAGTGAAGGGGTGAGGACCATGGATGGAGCAGCGGTCGCTATTCGGGCTGTCGGAGCATCTTGAGAAGCTGAGCAAAATCGGTGACCCGCTGGAGGTTCTGGAAGGACTGGGCTACGGCGACACCAGAACGGCGCAGCCGAGAACCGACCGCCAAATCTGATCCCGGAACTGTCCGGGAATTAGCGAAACCCGCAGGCGGCGCGCTCCGACGCTCAAAGGCGGCATCCTCGACCGACCGCAAACCCGCAATCCGGATCCAAAACCTAACCGTCCGCTCATTCCGCAAGGGTAATGCGGGTCTCCAGATGGTTCATTATGCTAGGTTATGTTTACAGCTGCGAAGGCCTCCCGGATTCTAGAGCTCAGTCAGTTTACCCTCAACCCGTTTGAGTCGAACAAATGCACCACACTCAGGTCTGGCGTCACCCTGATCTTGCTTCCTGGCTCTATGTTGATTCGTTCGCGAAAGATTCCGGTGATATGCTGCGTTCCGAGACGGCCAATGATTTGCGTTTCCGAGCCCGTCGGCTCCAGCACAACCACCTCGATTTCGAACCCGTTGTTTGCAAGATGCAGATGTTCAGGGCGTATGCCATAAATTGACGCGCTTGCTGGCGCATTCACGGAGGACAGCAGAATGCCGTCGGTTGTTCTGAAACTCCCATCGACAACTGAGCCTTTGATAAAGTTCATCGAAGGCGAACCGATGAAACCTGCAACAAATATATTGTGCGGTTTGTCGTAAAGATCAAGCGGAGACCCGATCTGTTCAATGACGCCGTCTTTCATCACCACGATTCTATCGGCCATGGTCATGGCTTCCACCTGATCATGGGTCACATAGATGGTGGTGGTCTTCAGCCTTTGATGCATCTCTTTGATCTCCGCCCGCATTTGTACGCGGAGCTTGGCATCAAGGTTAGAAAGAGGCTCGTCGAACAAGAAGACCTGCGGATCACGTACGATTGCGCGGCCCATTGCAACGCGCTGGCGCTGACCGCCCGAAAGTTGGCGAGGGCGGCGGTCTAGGAGCTTCTCGAGCCCTAATATGTGTGCGGCGCGGTCGACCTTCTGCTTGATCTCGGTCTTTGGTACTCCCTTCAGCTTCAGAGAAAAACTCATATTCTGCGCTACAGTCATGTGAGGATAAAGCGCGTAGTTTTGGAACACCATAGAGATATCACGGTCCTTTGGTGCTATCTCATTGACGACGCGGTTGCCGATACCGATCTCTCCCGCGCTGATATCTTCAAGGCCGGCGATCATACGCAGAAGCGTGGACTTGCCGCAGCCCGAAGGACCCACCAATACCACGAACTCGCCATCCTCAATGTCGACCGACACACCCTTCAGCGCTTCGACGTTTCCGTAGTATTTTCCAGCCTTGCTTATACTTACACTTGCCACGGATTTATCCCTACAATCACCAAGCGATACGATCGATGATCGTAGAAGGGTTATTCGAATCCGTCAATTTTGTGAGAAAGGAAGTGAGGGCAAGGGGTGATGCCTATTTGTAGACACGTACACGAATGCACAAACACAGTTCAGGTCGGAACAAGATCTGTTTCCGCAGACACGCTAAGTGTCTGAATCATAATGATCGGCGTGATTTCAGTGCCTTGCGAGCCTTCGGGTGAGCATGCGGATGTTTGCGATGAGGACCCATGCTTGAGCGGATTCGATGGATCGCTCGAAGTCCTTTGCCAGCCTTCGGCAACGGCCGAGCCAGGCGAAGGTTCGCTCGACGACCCATCGGCGTGGCAGGACCTCGAAGTCTTTGGCGCTGTCCGAGCGCTTGCTGATCTCCATTGTAAACTTGCCGATCTTTTGCAGGGCGCCGCCATCACCAGTTCATTGTTGATCGTGCGCAGCAATCCTTCGTCCTGCCAGCGCCAGAAGTATTTCTGCACCGTCGAGAATGGTGGGAAGTCCTTCGGCAGAAGCCGCCATGGCCCGCCCGACGACGCCATGTAAAGCAGCGCATTCACGACCTCGCGCAGGTCCGTCTTGCGGGGGCGGCCGATCCGGTTCGGCGTCGGCATCAGCGGCTCGACCAGCGCCCACTCCGCGTCCGTCAGGTCGCTTGCGTAGCGCCGGCAGCGCCGTTCATAGTGAGGGCAAGTGGTTTCGGTCCAGGGCATAATGATCTCCGTCGAATCTCAGCAATCCGACAGAATCATAACCAACTGAAATCACTCACCTCTTTTTGGAGCAGACACTAAGGCCGGACCGTGAACCTTCGTCGCGAACCCGCATGATGGTTTGCCGACTGGTCCTGACTTTCCGTGCGATGGCCGAAACGCTCATCCCCTTAGCGAGGTCGTCGTGAACATCCTGCTTCTGTTCGCTGGTAAGCGTTGAGGGGCGACCGAGGGCCTTGCCTTCCGATTTTGCGCGCTTGAGGCCGGACTGTGTCCGCTCAATCAGCAAATCCCGCTCGAACTGGGCGACAGCGTTGAGGACGTTCATGGTCATCGTGCCGGCCGAGCTGGTGAGGTCGGCCCCGCCGAGTGCGAGACAATAGACCTTCACACCTATTTCTGCGAGCACCTTGACGGTGGTGCTGACGTCGATCGCGTCGCGGCCGAGGCGGTCGAGTTTGGTCACGATGAGAATGTCGCCGGCCTCCAGCTTATCCATAAGCCGGGAAAAACCTCTGCGCCGCGCGATGGCGGTGTTGCCAGAAACCGTCTCGGTGGTGATCCGGCGCGGTTCGACTTGGAAGCCCGCGGCTTCGATTTCCTGAATCTGGTTTTCGGTGGTCTGCCCGATCGTGGAGACCCGGACATAGGCAAAGGTGCGTGACATGCGAGGTCAATCTCGTCCGAAAATGGTGTCCAAAACACCCCTACTGTTCGAAAGCCTGTCAAGATAATTTGTGGACAGGTTGTTTTACCCCTGTACGGAATCGTCCGTTTCCGGACATGCTGTCGCTGTCGTCGACGACGTCATCTATGCCCCGCCTGTTCCCACGGTTGCAAGCCATTACGCTCGAACTGCTCGCCAGTACAACCACCGTAAATTTGCCCCCAGGTGTGACCGGCGGCCCCTTTACGGCGGTGACGATTCGGATCTCAACCCTGACCTTGCAGGTTTCCCCACAAGACGGGCATTTCCGCTCGCCGGTCCATCGCCTGTGGCCGTCGAAACCGCACCGATCGCACTTAATTCGCGCCATGCCTCGTTCCTCTACTGCTGCGCCGGTGTCGGCACGGTGATGGTGCAGCTCTGATCCTTCTTCGCCTTCGCGGCCGCCTCGGCGCAGCTCGTGAGCGCGTCCCTGTTGGCGCGCACCAGGTTGCTCGCATCGACCACGCCGCGCCAGCCCTTGGGGTCGCCCGACTGCATGAGCGTGCTTCCCGCCGTCCACCGATCGGCGTTCATGGCGGTCGAGGCAACGGCCATATCGACCGATCCGGGCAGCACGCGCGGCGCGAACAGCGTCAACAGCACGCCGGCGGCCAGGCCGGCAGCTCCCGCGCCCCACAACCAACGATCCTGAATATGGCGCTCGCGCGCGCTGGCGACATGGCGGGCGAGATTGTTGGCGGTGCGCTCGAGGTCGGCCGCCTGTCGCCCGATGTGCTGCGCGGCGCTCCCCACCAGGCTCTCGCCGCCGCGCTCGAGCGCGCGGGCGTAATGTTCCGGGCCGTTGCGCAGCACCGGCGATTGCTCGACCGCCTCAAGGCGTTCACCGACATGGGCGAGCTGCTGGACGATGCGGCCGAGATCGGGTCCGTAGTCGGTCGGCTGCTGTAGTTTCTCAAGCTGGTCGAACGCCGTTTCCACGCCGCGCCGGATGACGGTCATTTCGCCGCCAAGGTCGCGGGTCAGCTTCTCCACCGATCGCCGCAACGCCTCGAACGCCTGGGCCGGGTCGCCGGCGTCCTCGGCCGGGGCCTGCGGCTCGAATCTCTCCCTGTCGTCCGTCATGGCGTCTCCCTACCGTTCAAGCCCCATGCTCCGGCCGCGCCCGCGCGTAAGGCTCTGCTCCATGCTGTGAGAGAGGCTTTCGCCCTGGCGGGTATGGCCGATGCCGAGGTCCTGCCGGCGATTGCGCAGGATGGATTCCACCTGCGGGTCGCGCTCAAGGACCTTGACCATGCCACGCATGACACCCTCGACTTTTTCGCGCACCTTGTCATGCTGCCAGCCGCGAAGCTGCCGGTGCTGTCCCTGTAGCTCCTGCCAGCGGTCCACGAAGCGGTCGGCCCTGACGTTCGGGTCCGCCAGCGCCGTGCGCTCCCGCTCCATGCCGGCCATGAGCTGCCCGACGCGATCCCGGCCGGAAAGCTCCGTCATGGCCCGCCGCGTGCCGGGGTCTTGTTCCAGCGCCGACGCCATGAGCGCCGCCGTTCCCGGCCGGGCCTGGTCGAGCCCAAGCCCCGCTGCGCGAATCTCGCGCTTTTGCGCTTCGAGGATGGGAACGCCCTGCCGCGCGTTGCGGTCGGCCGCATCGTATGCCCGCGCATAGCGGTCAACCGCGCGCTCCATGTCGGACGGCGGCCGCAAGCGCCCGCCCTGCCGATCCTGCGCCGGCGCCGACGCCAAGCCTTCTTCCCTTACCGGCCCGGCCGATGCCTCGCCGCGATCCTGGGAAGGCTGAGAGCGGGCGTTGAGCTTCAAGCCGTCGAACATGCCGCGCCGGGGCGTCTCGGCCGTCTGCGGCCGCTCCTGGGCCGGCGAAGCGCGGTCCTGCTGCGGACCTTCGGCCGTCCCTCCGCGCCCGAGCCGCAAGCCCGCGAACAGGCTGCGGCGGTGCTGCCGATCGCCGCCCCGATCCTGGGCGAGATCCCCGTGGGCGTCACGACACGAAAGTGATGAATCTGTCCGACATTTGAGAACGCATGAAGAACTCACGCCGGTTTGACGGTGGGTGCGGCTCATTTTTCGGCTTTGAGGGCTTCGTAGAGCGCGGTCTTGCCGATTTTCACACGCGCGGCGGCTTCGCGAACATTGAGGCCGGCAGCCAGATGCTGGCGGGCCTTAGCGAGCTTCTCCGGCGTGACGACAGCTTGCCGGCCTCCGCGCCGACCCCTTTCCTCTGCTGCCTGTAGTCCGGCGCGGGTTCTTTCCCGGATGAGATCGCGTTCGAACTGGGCCAGCGCCCCGAACAGATGGAAGACCAGGCGACCGCCGGGTGTCGTGGTGTCGATGTTTTCGGTGATAGATCGGAAGCCGACATCTTTGGCCTCCAATTCCGTGACGATCTCGATCAGGTGCTTCATCGATCGGCCCAGGCGATCGAGCTTCCAGACCGTAAGCGTGTCGCCGTCTCGGGCATAGCGCACAGCTTCGGCAAGCCCCGGCCGATCGGTTTTCACACCCGATGCCTTGTCTTCGAACAGCTTCTCGCAGCCCGCCTTGCGCAGCGCATCGAGTTGAAGCGCCGTATCCTGGTCGCCGGTGGATACCCTTGCGTAGCCGATCGAGGTCATGACGTGTGAGTTGTCCGCTTTCCCATTGAATTCGGACAATGTCCGGTTTGCCGTCGAATGGCAAGATTTACGGACGGAATCTGTGGAAGCCGCGAAACGACCGTTTCCCGGACAGGCATTTTCCACTTCGGTGCAGCGTCCGCGATGAAAGGGAGGGTGATGAATGGCTCGAAGAGCATTGCTGAGCGAAACATGGTGGTGCCAGGCAACAGCGCTCCCGGACGACGAAAGAGAGATCGCCAAACATTACACGCTGGACCAGTCGGATCTCGATTTGATCATGCGGCAGAACCGTGCAGCGAACCGCCTGGGTCTGGCCTGCGTTTTGGCGATTTTGCGTTTTCCAGGCAGGCCGCTCGCGGATGGTGAGATCCTGCCTTCCGGCGTCTTGCGGTTCCTGGCCCGGCAGATCGGCGCCGATCATCGCGAGATCGACCGATATTTCGAGCGCCCGCAGACACGCCGCGAGCACCTCGCCCTGCTTTTCGAGAAAATGAAGATGCGCCCATTTGCGCCTTCGGACGTGCGGGCACTGACCGGCTGGTTGACGCCGGCTGCGCAAACCCTGCGCCGGGCCGATGTTTTGGCGGATATGGTTGTGGAGGAATTGCGACGTCGGCGAATTCTCCTGCCGGCGCGCGGAGCACTCGAAGCCATCATCCACGTTGCAATCCGGCGTGGCATCCGCATCGCCCACCGGGCTCTGGCTGGCGGGCTTTCGGAAGGCCACAAACGTAACCTCCACAAACTTCTCGACCCGCGTGCGGGGACGAACGTGACCATCCTTGCTTGGGCGAGAACACCGGCATTGTCGCCTACCGCCATCAATCTCGACAGGATAGCTGAACGCGTTCAGCTTCTTCGGTCACTGAACCTGCCAATGGAATTGATGGAGCGCATTCCGGCCAAAGTTTTTGACGAACTCGCCGCAGAAGGGATGCGGATGAGCGCGCAGCATTCGCGCGACCTCAATCCCGAACGCCGGCACGCCGTGCTGGCAGCAACGGTCCTGCATCTTTCCCGCCATCTGACCGATTCCGCAATCGACGTGTTCAAAAAGCTAATCGGCGCCATGATGCGGCGAGCCGACAATCAGGCGACCGCCCGCATCACCCGTTCCGTCCGGGAGGTTCAGAAGCCGCTGAAGGACGTTTCGAAAGTTTGCCACGCAATCATCGAGGCCAGGCAGAAGGGCGAGGATATCGGCAGGTCGCTCGAAGCGGTCATTCAATGGCCGACCTTCACGACCAGTGTCCAAGCGGTCGACACGCTCATTGCCCCGGACATCATCGACGGCAAGATCGAAATGCTCCAGCGCTATCCGACAATCCGGAAAATGGCGCCGGAATTCCTGTCAACGTTCGTGTTTCGTGGCCACGCCGTGGCGGCGAATCTCCTGCGCGCGCTATCCATGGTCGCCGATCTGTACCGCAAAGGGAAAAGAGCGATACCCGACAGAGCTCCCATATCCTTTGCACCGAAAGGCTGGATGCCGCTCATCCTGCAGGATGGCAAGATCGATCGCAGGGCCTATGAACTCTGCCTGTTCAGCGAATTGAAACGCCGCCTCGATGCCGGCGATGTCTGGGTGGAGGGCGCGAAGCGATTCCAGTCCTTCGAGAGCTTCCTCATTCCCGCGCCGACATTCGAGCTGATGCGCGAGGAAGGTCCGCTTCCGGTCGCAGTCGATACCGATGTAGAAATCTATCTGAAGCAACAGCGCCAGACCTTGAACGACGGGCTGAGCGAGCTTTCCCGTCTGGCAGAAGCCGGTGAGCTCGACGATGTCGAATTGGCCGACGCGGGTTTCAGCATCACGCCGCACAAGGCCATGTTCCCGGACATCGCGAAGGCGCTGAAACCGAAGGTGGAAAACCGGCTGCCTGCCGTCCGCATCACCGACCTGCTGCTTGAGGTGGACGCCCGCACGGGATTTTCGAATGCGTTCACCCATCTGCGCACCGGGCGCACGGCCGACAACAAGCTTGCCCTGCTTACCGCCGTTCTGGCGGACGGCATCAACCTCGGACTCACCAGAATGGCGGATGTTTCCCCCGGGCTGACGATGCGCCAGCTCGCCTGGGCGCACGACTGGCATATCCGGGAGGAGGGTTACACCGGCGCGCATGCCATCCTCGTCAATGCCCAGAGGCAATTGCCTCTTGCAAGGCTGTGGGGCGACGGGACCACCTCATCCTCGGACGGGCAGTATTTTCCGGCGGGAGGGCACGCCGAGGCGATCGGCGATCTCAACGCCCGCTATGGCCCTAACCCCGGCGCCAAGTTTTATCGCTTCACCTCCGACCAGTATGGCGCTTTCCACATCATCGCCATGAACGCCAATGCGAGCGAGGCCATCTACGTTCTCGACGGTCTGCTCTATCATGGCAGCGATCTCGCCATCGAAACCCATTATGTCGACACCGGCGGGGTCAGCGACATGAGCTTCGCTCTTTGCCATCTTGTCGGGTTCCAGCTCGTGCCCCGGTTCCGCGGCCTCAAGGATCGCCGGCTCTATCTATTCCCGGGCGACACGCCTCCCGAAAACCTCGTACCGCTCGTCGGCGAACCCATCAACGTCGAACGGATCAAGGCAAACTGGGATGACATCCTGCGTCTCGTTACCACGATCCGTTCCGGGCAGGTGCGGCCTTCGACCTTGCTGGCGAAACTGTCCGCGTTCCCGCGCCAAAACGGACTGGCGCTCGCCTTGCGCGACATCGGACGCATCAATCGATCCATCTTCCTGCCGCAATGGTGGCAGAACCCTGAAATGCGCAGGAACGCCACCGCCGGCCTCAACAAGAGCGAGGCCCAGAACACCCTGGCCCGGGCGCTGTTCTTCAATCGGCTCGGAGAACTGCGGGACCGAACCTTCGAGAGCCAGTTCTACAGGGCGTCCGGGCTGAACCTGCTTATCAATGCCATCGTTTACTGGAACACATTATATCTCGAACCGACTTTCGCCGAGCTCAATCGCGAAGGCATTGCCACGCCTGCCGACGTGATCAAGCACATCACCCCGCTCGGATGGCAGCATATCAGCCTCACCGGCGACTACATCTGGACCCCGACTGACAGCCTCGACCTCAGGCCACTTCGGCGAGAAACGTCCATGCTGGCCGCTTGATCACTCTATGTTCTCAAATGTCGGACAGATTCACCACTTTCGTGTCGTGACGCCTGGCTGGGACTGGTGCCGAGTGAGCATTCGAGCGGCAGCACGACAAGGCGCGGACGCATTACGAAGATTGGCAATGCGTTGGCTCGCACCATGATGGTCGAGGCGAGTTGGTCCTAGTCAGTCGGTTAAAAATCCGCGGATGAGAGTATGACAAACCATCGATTCGGTCAGCATCTCCAGCACCGTGCACAGGCTATATCAATTGACCAACCAAGCGCAGGCGGGGTAGCTTAACCGTGTCCGGAAAACCTAAATCGCTCATGAGGGGTGTCATTTCGCCCCCTGAACCGCGCCGGGTCGATGTACCGGCATTGCGGGGTGACTCAGCCGCCCCAGCTTAGATGACCGAGGAAGTCTTGGGTCCGCTTCACAAGCGGTTGTTCGAATATCTGCACGGGCGGGCCCTGCTCGATGATCTGACCCTTGTCGAAAACTATGACCCAGTCGGCTACGCGGCGCGCGAAAGACATCTCATGGGTCACGACAACCATCGTCATGCCCTCCTGCGCCAGCTGTTTCATCACACCGAGGACTTCGCCAACCGTTTCGGGATCAAGCGCCGAGGTTGGCTCGTCGAACAGCATGACGCGGGGATCCATCGCAAGCGAGCGGGCGATTGCCACACGCTGCTGCTGCCCGCCGGATAGCTCGCTGGGATAGCTGCCCGACTTATGCAAGAGCCCGACCTTTCCGAGCAACATTTCGGCGCGATTCTTCGCCTTCTTTGCCGAGATCTTCATCACGGTGCGTGGTCCCACCATGACATTCTGAAGCGCCGTCATATGGGGAAACAGTTCGAAGCTCTGGAACACCATTCCCATGTGCCGACGGACGACCTTAGCCTTCTTCGGCTCGGAAGGAACGGTCTGCCCCTCGAAGAGGATCCGGCCGCCGGTGGGGATTTCAAGTGCGTTGGTGCAACGTAGCAGGGTCGTTTTCCCGGAGCCGGACGGTCCAATCAGACAGACGACCTCTCCCTTGTTAACGCGCCCGTTGACGCCGTTCAGCACCTGGACCGAGCCGAAGCTCTTGGCGACATCCACATACTGGATTATAGGGACTGCGTCCTGGTTCTTGCGCGCAGGCAGATCTGCAATCACTCGACGACTCCATATTTTCGGTTCAGGAAATCGGCGAGCTTCGCCTGCGGGTATCCCAATAGCCAATATATCACGGCCACCGCCGTGAGGATCTCGAGGACGCGGAATGTCTCGCCGCGGATGGCCGTGCCGACATAGCTCAACTCCACCACATTGATCACTGAGACCAGTGAAGTCGCTTTGAACAGTGAGACCCAGGTCGATGCCAGCACCGGGACAACGCGGCGGATCGCCTGCGGCAAGACAACCACGCGCGTCACCTGCCACTGACTCATGCCGAGTGCCAGACCTGCCTCTGACTGGCCGCGCCGTACGGAGTTTACACCAGCGCGGAAATTCTCGGCGTTGTAGGCAGCAATGCCGAGAACCAGCGCGGTTACACTAGTCGCGAAGTTGCCCATCCGCACTCCAAAGAAGATCGGAATCGCGTAGAAGACCCAGACAACAAGCAGTATCAGCGGGATGTTGCGAAAGAACTCGACAAAGAAGCCGCCGCACCAGCGCAGCACCGCGTTGCCGGATTGTCGCAGCATCATCACCGCGATCCCCAGCGGAATCGCTATCGCCATGGTCAATAGCGCGATGATGAAGGTAACGTAGACGCCGCCCAAGAGCTCCCAGCGATACTCCCATACAACCGACCAGTCGTATTTCATGAACGCCCCAGATGCGCGATGCGCCGGTA
Source organism: Chelatococcus sp. YT9 (assembly GCF_018398315.1). NCBI lineage: Bacteria > Pseudomonadati > Pseudomonadota > Alphaproteobacteria > Hyphomicrobiales > Chelatococcaceae > Chelatococcus > Chelatococcus sp. YT9. The sequence continues at coordinate 14,900 of NZ_JAHBRW010000004.1, read as the reverse complement.
GATTATGTTGATCAGACGTGTGGTCGGGAACAGCAGGCAAAAATACAAGATGATGGCGATCGTGTAGAGTTCGACCGGCCGGTATATCTGCATCGCGAGAGCCTCCGAATTGCGCATGAGCTCGGGAACGGCAACCATAGATGCAATCGCTGTGTCCTTAATGACCACGGTAAGAAACGAGCCGTAGTTTGGCAACATTCGGATAAAGGCCTGCGGCAGTAGAATGCGGGTCAGAATCTCCCAGCCCGACATGCCAAGGGAGAGGCCGGCCTGCGTCTGGCCGCGACGAACGGAGGTGATGCCGGCGCGATACATCTCCGCGGCATAGGCTGACACCTGGATCGTCATCGCCAACAGCGCCGCCCAGAAAGGCGGCAGGGGCAGACCGATAAGAATGGGGACCGAGAAATAGATCCAGACAAGCACGGCCAGTTCGGGAATGGCGCGCATGGTATCTATATAGAAGGTCACTATTACGCTCAGCCACTTCGGGCCGTAGAGGCGCCCGATGGCTAGGACGAGCCCCGTCACCGTTGTCGTAACCGCGGTGGTCAGCGCCAATAGGACAGTGATCTCGAAACCGCTGAGAAGGAACGGCAGCTGGGATAATACTGAGAAATCAAACATCCGAAACGCTCTCAGAAAGCAGGCGACCGCTAGTCCGCCCGCCTTCCGAACCTATTTTAGAGACGCTATGGCACGCGCTTCTTCCGCGCTGAGCTCGGCCTTCATCGCGTCAGCTACAGCGCGAGTCCAAGCTAGGAATTCCGGCTGGTTCTTGTCGACTCCCATGCCCATATCAATCAGCTGCTCCTTGCTGTCCTGACAGTTATTCTCCCTCGGGAAAGCTATCACGTCCGGATTCTTCTTGAGCAGTACGCCCGCCGAGATCTTGTTGTAGGGACCCAGGTCGGCGTGGCCGGCTATGACCTCGGACAGGAAGTCCGTCACGCCACGCATGCGAGCGTTGGGGAGGCGCGCCTTCAGCCAAGGAAGATAGGGACCACCAGTGACATACACGATCTCCATGTCCGGCGAATTGAGTTCGTCGATCGAGGTGATATTAGCGAGCTTGGGATTGTCCTTACGCCCGATGAGGCAGTTGCTGGTGGTGGAATAGTTGATAAAATCAAGCACCTTCAGACGTTCGGGCGTCTCGCTGAGAGCGGTTATTGTTAGATCGACTTGGTTGGATGCCAGCACCGGAATGCGAGTCTCCGACGAAACCGGCACCTCCTGCAACTCCACGTTCAGGAGCTTAGCATACGTCTTGGCGAGCAGCCAAGCCGGCCCCCTCCAAGGCTCACCTTGTCCCTCGGTGTTCTGAATCAGCCACGGACTATTCGCCAAGACGCCGACGCGCAGAGCGCCAGCCTTCCTGATGGCGTCTACCCGCGCGCTGACGCCGGCAGCAGGGGGCTGCGGCAAATCTTGAGCTGCGGAGAAACCGCTGATCAAGACAAGGCTGAGTGCGCCAAGTGCGGCCAAGATTCTGCTTCTGTTCATTCGAATTTCCTCCCGAGATATCGTGGAACGATAAGCTTAAATTCCCGCTGTTATCGAATTTATTCTCAACTCTACGACACAATCGCAAAGTAGCGCGCCAAAGACGTCGATGTATGCGATCGAAATGTAAAAAGCCATTGACTTGCTACACCTGCAGCATTGCCAGACAGAGAGGATTGTCGACGCTCACATGCGCCCTGCCTTCAAGTCCATGCCCATCGGCGGACAGCCTGAGATGCGACACAGAATCCGATCGACGGTTGGCGACATAAAGATCGTCGCCGGCAAGATACATATGGCGCGGCCACGCCCCACCGCAGGGAACATCCGCGATCGCGCGCGGAATGGCGCCGTTCCCATCCAAGATCGTCACGACGTCGGGGCCACGATTGGCCACAACAATGTTGCCATTGGAAAGGGCGATGATCTCGGACGGCAGACATTCGCCTCCGATCTCTGCGTGCAGCAGAGAAGGCACCGCGGCATCGGAAGTAAGGCAGCTTACCGCCGAATCCAGCCACAGCCGACAGACCGTTGCATTCTTCTCCCCGGCCACGAAGACGGCGCCAGCCGACCCAAAGGCGACATGGCGCGGCCCCATGCCGGGCAGATCGACGCCGCCGCGCTCGACGAGTTCGCCGTCCGCACCACAGGCGAAGAGGGTGACCCGATCGCGGCCGATATCGGTCGCCACAACATGGCGCTGATCCGGCGTGAAGCGTGCTTGATGGAATCGGGTGCCGGCATGCTGACCGAATCGACGGACAGGCCCTTGCAACAGGCCGTTGGGAGCGACGCGGCAGGTCATGACGCAGCCGTCGCGCATGCTTGCCATAACAATCAGCGCGTGATCGGCGTCCAGTTCCAGATAGTTGATCCCGTTGGTACCGATTGGTGCGACGCCCTTCGCCTCCAGCGTCCCATCGGGGAGGCACCGCAGCACGCGGACATCAGCATCTGCGCGATTACTGGCAGCGTAAAGCAGCGACAATCTGGGATGGGTGGCAAGGAAGCCGGCTAGCACATCGCTCGCCAAGACCATGGGCGCCGGAACACCATCGTCGACCAGGGCCATGCAGGCAATACCCCCGGGCGATCTTTCGTCCGCCTCCATGGCGGCATAGAGATAGCGTATCATGGTATCCTTTCCTGCCGGGCCACGAAATAGGGCCGCTGATCGAGGCCAACGCCCAGACCCGGCAGCGGCCACTGGCGTCCGCCTGCAGACGCGACGACGTAATACTGGATAGGAAATGCGGTGTCGGTGAAGGCTGCCGGGATGGTGGCGATCCAGTTCGAGCTCGCGCGCGTCATCGCAACGGAACGGTGGGTTTCTGATTGATTGACGTGCCGGTATCGCAGGATGACCTCATCAACTGACACCTCGCCATCAAAGCCAATCTCCACCACCAGATCACGGCCGCGCATAAATGTGATGGGGCGGTGGACCACCTTAGCGGCGCGACGGAAATCTCGCGCCGGCGGCATCAATGCCTCGCCATAACCTCCATCTCGGGTGAACGCTTCGAGTTCCTCGACATGCCGGCGGATCTTCTCCTCACGCGACGCCCAGTTGCCACGCATGGTCAACGCGGCGCCGAAGATCAAGTCGTCGACATATGTCTCCTTTGAAATGGCGACGATACACCGCCAAGCTTCGAGCGCCTGCCGGGCTTGGTCAACGGCGTCGGCGTGCTGCCGTCCGTCGCCGGTGCGCAGGTAGAATTCGAAGGCCGTTGCGGCACGCAGCTTAGCGGCAAAGAATGCTCCTAGGCCGGCCAGTATCCTTGCGTCCGCGACAAGTTGGCGAGCCGCCCCGTTGACCGAGGACGCCGTCAGTACGTCGAGCGTCGCTTCGGAAAGCCCGGAAAGCCAGTCAGCAACCTCATGAGGGCCGTACCGCCAAGACGAGCGGCCCATGAGCGTATCGTCGACAAAATCCGCAACGCTGCTGAACAGTTCGGGATCAAGCGCGCTGACGGTCCCGATGCGAACTGGCCGCGGCCCCTCGCGATCGTACATGGTCGGCTCGCCGCCGACATAGGGAACGTCTTCGTAGATTTCGGGCCAGTACGATTTGTTGCCGGCGCCCGGCGCGTGGGCGGAGGTGACGAGAGGCAGAATCCGGCTTGCGCTCGCAATGGAACGGCCCAGCGGCGCCGAACCCGGCCCGTAGATCGACACGACATCCCGCTCGAACTCCACCGCATCCGCATTGGGGTTGTGGAGCATGCGACCCCAGACTCGGTAGTACAGTTCATATTTGCGCCAGTCTGGCGCCAACCCGGCAAAGCCATCACGGTAGCCGGACCGATCTGCGACCCGCTCGAGCGCCCAGCGTCCGCGAAAGCTGAGCGGCTCCATGATCTCGATGCCGGCGCTGCCGCAGAATGTCGCCTCACGACCATAAGCGGCCGCGAAGAGCGGATCGGCCCACAGCAAAAGCCGCTGCGTTCCGTGCCATATCCGGTGCACGACATCATAGTCGCGGCCCTCGGCGAGGAAGTCACCGTAGGAATAGCGCGTGAAGTTGCGGCTTCCCTTGGTCACCGCCATCAAGCCGCTGCCGACGCCCGGCACGCGCTCATGCTCCCGCACCGATGCGGCATGATAGGGCAAGGCAAGGTGCTCGCCCGAGAACTTGGTCGACACCACGATGGGAAGGCCTGCCCCCGCGAACACCGCAAGGGTCTCACGGTCAGCACCCTTGGAGTGAATGTCGACCTCGATTGGCCGCCCGCAGCCGCGAATGCCGTCGGCGAACCGCGACCAGAATGCCTTGCGCTGCCCATCCGGCACTCCACCCTCATAGTGAACCCGAAGTGTCAGGGCATTGATTTTAGGGCAAAGCCCTAGAAGGCGCTGGATCGCGACTGCACAATAGTCCGCGCGATTCTCGTCGGTAATGCCGGTCACCATATGACTGGCATCGGGGCTGTTGGGAAAATTTGCAGCCTGCTGCCACAGCGACAGCTGGAAAGTCAGGCCATGGCGTGCAGCTTCCTCCGCGATAAATTGCAGAGTTGCGAGATTATCGTCCCGCTCCTCACTCGAAAGGCCGTCGACGCGCACGTCGAAGCCAGGGACGTCAAACAAGAAGGGATAGATGAAACCGAGATAGGTGTCGGTCACGCCTTCGTCATGGCCGTAGTCATAGCCCAAGCCGAAGACGAGCGAAAAGCGATTGAAGCGGCAATTGGCAAGGTTCGCGAGATAGTCGCGCCAGAATGCGCGGTCGCGAAACCAGTCATAGTCATAGGCCTTGCTCACGAAGAGACGCGCAATGCCGCGTCGGCGGGCCCCGGGCGGCGGGGACCGGAATGTCTGCCTGAACACGTCGCGGAGATCGGCTCCGGACCGGACTCGATCACTCAACTCGAGGAGTCCAAGGCGCAATCCGCGCTCGTGAGCCGCGGTGATCATCAGCCCGATGCCCATGGCCTGGGGCGTGGCGATGAAATCATCTTCATCGAGATCGGGGGAAGTCTCGGCCAGATCGAGCGCGACTTCGTACTCCTCCGACACGTCGACAGAAGCCGCTGAGGTCAAGCGTGAAAGCTCCGCTCCCAGCCTCTTGACTGCGGCCTCGACCATGTCAGACCGGCTCTCGCCGCAATATCGGATCGACAACCTCACGCCCCGTACCCTCACTCACTCACCGAACGACGGTGGACCGGCCCCATGGATTGGACGAGCTGATATCACTGCCGTAATACATCGCCGGGAGTATCATGCCGCCATCAACGACGATCGAGATGCCGGTACAGAATGACGCTTCTTCCGAAATTAGGAAGGCGACCACGCGACCTATGTCCTCAGGAGTGCCATAGCGCTCCAAGGGAACGCGACGCGGATCGGGAGCTGTGTCGGTCGCGCGCGGCGCAGTCATGTAGCTGCTCTTCGGCAAGAGGATCGTGCCCGGCGCTACGCAGTTCACCCGTATGCCGTGGGGCGCAAACTCCAGGGCGAGCGAAGCGCTCGCCTGCTGCAGCGCGGCCTTCAAGCCACCGTAAATCGAACCGTCAGGATAGGCGCGCTGCGCCTTGACCGAGGTGATGTTGACGATGGCACCGTGCGTGCCGGAAGCGATCATGTGTTCGCCGATCCATTTGCTCAGGAGCAATGGCGCCCGAAAATTCACCGCGTAGACGGAATCGATGTCGTCCACATTCGCATCCTGAATGCGCGTGATGCAGCCTCTTCCAGCATTGTTCACAAGGACGTCGATCTTCCCGAGCTTCTCCACCGCCACGTCGGCGATCTTGCGTACGTCTTCAGGGCGGTGCGCGTCGATCTCAAGTGAATGCGCCTCCCTTCTATAGGTGCGCCGAACCTTCTCGACGACCTGGGCGGCTAAGTCGGCTTCGCCGCGATGGGAGATCAGGAGATCATAGCCGCGGCTGGCGAGCACGTAGGCGATACCCTCGCCGATACCCCGGTTTCCACCGGTTACAATGGCCGTCCTTCGTTCCGTCACCCGCTGCCTCCTATGCGTCCAAAAACGGCCCTTTGGCCGTCGCTCAAGCGCAGGCATATTGTGGACTTGGATCAAAGTTGTCAATAAACATTATTTTTTTAGGCTTGTAGATCACCTGAAAATGCACCATTTAAGCGTTAAATAGGATATATTGTAATTTCATTTTTCAATTAGGAGCACGACGTAAAAAATGATGTCCGTCACCATCAGGTCGAGCCTGAAGCAGGTCAGCACGGCGACGCTATGCACCTGCCTCTACAAGCGCGGGCTTCGTAACCAGTTCATCCAAGACGTACGGCCGCTCAGCAAGCCGGTCGAGAACATGGTGGGCGAGGCGTTCACACTTCGCTACATGCCTGCCCGCGAAGACCTGAATCAGCTGGTCGTCTTCCAAGACCCCACCCATCCTCAGCGCAAGGCCATCGAGGACTGCCCACCCGGCCATGTCATGGTAATAGACAGCCGAAAGGATGCGCGAGCCGCCTCCGCGGGGGGCATTCTTGTCGCGCGGCTGAAGCACCGGGGAGCAGCCGGCATCGTATCGGACGGCGGCTTCCGTGACACGGGCGAAATAGCGGCCAGCGGCTTTCCCACCTATCTGAACCGAGCTTCGGCCCCAACTAACCTCACGCTCCACCAAGCTATAGATATCAATGTCCCGATCGGCTGCGGAGACGTGCCGGTATGGCCGGGCGACGTCATCGTTGGCGATGCTGACGGCGTGGTGGTAATTCCGCTACATCTTGTTGGCGAGATCGCCGCAGAGGCGCTCGAAATGACCCATTACGAGAATTTCGTCATGCAGCAGGTCGTCGGTGGACGATCTATACTGGGGCTATATCCAGCCACCGATCCAGAGGTTATAGTCGCCTATCAGAGATGGCGGAAAGCACGTTCCTAAAGGGATCAGCCGCTTTGACCTCCGCTCTCGACATGGTAGAGAAGCGCTCAATGGTCGAAATTATGCATCCACAGACATACAGCGACGAGGAGTCGCGCGCGGTACACCTCGACCGGATAGTCCCAACTCGAAAACCCAGACTCGCTGACGACTTATATGGCCAGCTGCTGCTGGAGCTGTCGCGTTCCAAATACGAGATCGGAGCCCGCCTGCCGACCGAAGAGCAGCTGGCGAAGGCCTTTGCTGTTTCCCGTCCCATCGTGCGCGAGGCGCTCCGCCGGCTGCAGGAAGATGGCATTGTAAGCTCACGCCGCGGCGCCGGCACCTTTGTCAGCCGGACGCCGCCTGCCGAGGTAGGGGCCGAGCGCGGGCGTGACATCGCCTCCTTCATGCAGGCGTTTGAGGTTCGCGCCTGTCTTGAGCCCGAAGCCTGCCGGCTCGCCACCCGTCGCCGTACCCCAGCTACGGTAAGCGTCATAGCGCGCGCACTGGAGGATCTTGAGGCCGCAATGAAGTCGGGCGACGGAAATCCTGAAGCCGATTTTCGGTTTCACCTTTCGATCGCCCAGGCCACGCTGAACGATCTTTTCGTAGACCAGATCGTGGTGCTCAAGCCCACCATTATTGGGACGATTGCTATAACCTCTGAGATAACACGAGCCAGATCAGACGAGCGCCGAAAAAAGGTGTTCAGGGAGCATGTCGATATTTTCTCCGCGATCGAACGCGGCGATGAAGACCGCGCGAAGTCGTACATGCTCTATCATCTCGCCGAAGTTTGGAGCCGAATTACCGACACACACCGCTGATCTGGTCGGAACAGCCCAAAAGCTTCATCGGCTCCTCGGTGTTCAGTCCTGGCATTGAACCGCCCCACCCCGATCGGCGCCACAGACCTGGAAGCTTCGCTTGGCGAGGTCGATCGCCAAAATATGCACGTCTGACATGGTCTCCTCCTTCGAAAGCGCCGCACCGGCGCGGATGGCATCATACGACGCCGCTCCAAGGGGCATCCACAGCATCAGTTCAAAGAAGAGAGTACCTCCCTTTAGAGCATCGGGCGCAAAGCATGAATCGGGTGCTTCCGTTGTGCTGCAAGTTCTGATTCCATGGCCGCAGGAGGTGCGGATCATGGGAAAGCCTACTTCATCAGACCTTCGGGAACGGATCGTGCGGGGAGTGGCGTCGGGTCAATCGTACCGGGCGATGGCGGCGCGGTTTGAGGTTGCGCCATCGACGGCTGTTCGGATCCAGCAACGCTATCGCGCCACCGGTGTGGTTGCGCCGGCCAGGCAGGGTCGTCCCACCGGATCGGGTAAACTCGGGGCGCATCGGCGGGTTATCATCGACAAGGTGAAGGCTCAGCCCGACATCACCATGCCGGACCTTGCCGCTTGGCTGGAAGGGCAGCACGGTGTCACGGTCGATCTTTGCCCGATCTGCCAAAACTGCCCGTCTGAACTGCCCTCGGCATGTTCCATGAGTTGGGCACCACATCGTTTCAGGTTTGCCGAAACGATTGCAAATTGTTGAGTATTTCAGGCAAGATTCTCAGGCAAGCTCAAACCACTGCAATTGCCGTGAATTTACGGCTCCTGTGCCGGTTCGGACACAATGATCGTGCAGCTTTGCGTTTCGCCCGTCCTGGCCGCCGCTTCGCGGCACGCCGCCACCTCGGCCACGTTGGCCTCAATGAGCTGATCGGCATCGACAACCCGATTCCAGGCTTCTGCGTTGGCGAACTCCATCAAGGTCATGCCGGCCTGCCACGGCCTTTCCGCCATGATGAAGCTGGCAACACGGGGCGCAGCGGAAAACGGCAGTATTGCCGGCAGGAACAACGTCAACACGATGCCGGCTAGGACGCCGCCCGCGCCGACGATCCACAAGAGCCGGTTCTGAACATGACGCTGGCGCTCGCCGGCGACGTGTTCGGCCAGATCGTGCGCGACCCTCTGGAAATCGCGGCTCTCGTTCTGGAATTGCTGCGCGGCAGTCTTCACCAGGCTTTCGCCGCTGCGCTCGAGTGCTCGAGCGTAATGCTCCGGCCCATTGCGCAGGATGGGCGATTGTTCGAGGGCTTCAAGCCGCTCCCCGACATGGGCGAGATGCTGGACGACGCGGCCAAGATCGGGGCCGTAGTCGGTCGGCTGCTGGAACTTCTCGAACTGGTCGAAGGCTGCTTCCACCCCGCGCCGGATCACGGTCATTTCTGCGCCGAGCTGGCCGCCCTGCTTCTCGACCGTGCGCCGCAACGCCTCGAACGCGGCGGCCGGGTCGCCGGCGTCCTCGGGCGCGGCCGGTTCGAATTCTTCCCTGTCGTCGTCCGTCATGGTCCGATTCCCTGCAAGCCGAGAAACCGATAGAGCGCGAGGCTGACGGCGGCCATGTCCTCCGCGCTGAGCCGGCCGAACACCGGCCCCACCTTCGACCGAGGCAACGCAACTCCCCGATCGATCATCACTTGCGAGCGTTTGCGCAAGCCGTTGTCCGGCGTCGGCCTGATCGTCACCCGGAACAGCGGCCAGTCGTTCAACTCGCTGGTCAGGCGCAGGACGGTCACGGCGCTAAGCTCGGCAAAGGCGTCGTCCTGCACCACAAGCGCCGGGCGCGGCTTGCCGTAGTCGCCGCTGACGGCGATCGTCACCAGGTCGCCGCGTTTCATGCTTTCCAGTCGTCCGCGAAATCATCGGCGTCGAGCAGGGTTTCCAGTTCTCTGAGCGATTGCGCCTCGTCGCTGCCCGGATCGCGGGCACGCTCGGCGGCCGCCCGCGACTGCCGCCGAGCCTCGGCCTCGAACGCCTTGCGGTTGCGGCGCTCGACATAGGCGCGCATGAAATCTCGCAAGACCTGCGCGGCCGGCCGATCCTCGGCCTCTGCCGCCAGGGTGAAGGCGGCCTTCAAGGCAGGATCGATCCGAAAATTGACGCTATCGGACTTCGGATGCTGACTGACGCGGGGCATGACACCTCCTTGTGATGCGATTTGTATGTATAATGTAGTTGCATTTTGCGCTGCCAGCAAATCTATCGTTCAAGTCCGATGCTGCGGCCGCGCGTAAGGCTCTGTTCCAGCTCCCGCGAAACCCCCTCGCTCTGGCGCATGTGCTGGCCGATCCCAAGTTCCTGCCGGCGATTGCGCAGGATGGAATCAACCTGCGGGTCGCGTTCAAGGCTTTTGGCAAGGCCCTGCATCTGGCCTTCCACCTTGCCGCGCGCCTCGTCGTGCTGCCAACCGCGAAGCTGCTGGCGCTGCCCCTGTAGCTCCTGCCAGCGTTCAACGAAGCGGTCGGCTCTCACATTGGGGTCGGCCTGCATGGCGCGTTCGTGGTCCAGCCGCCCGATGACCTGGCCGACGCGCTCCCGGCCGGAAAGCTCGACCATGCTGCGCTGCATATCGGGGTCATAGCACAGCGCCGAACGCATCAGCTCCCGCGCTCCCGGCCGCGCCTGGTCGAGCTGCTGGCCGGCCTCGTGCAAGTCTTGGCGCTGCGCATCGAGGACCGGAAGCCCCTCGCGCCGCTGCCGGTGTGCCGATTCATAGGCGCGGGCGTAGCGGTCAACGGCCTGTTCAAGCGGCGACTGCCCCCGCGCCCGTTCGGCCAGCCGGTCGGGCGCCGGCCCCTCTGGCGCCAACGATCCCCGCAAGCTCCCTTCCCTTTCCGGCCGTTCTCCCGGCTCCTGGGAAGCCCCACGGCTGGCCCCACGACCAACATTGAGCCGCAACCCGTCGAACATACCGCGCCGCTGCTTCTCGGCCGGCTCTGGTCGCCCTTGGGGGCGCTCCTGGGCCAGCTCGTCGCGATCCGGCGCGGCCGGCCGCTCGGCCGACGCGCCCCGCGACAATTTCAGGCCCTCGAATCGGCTGCGGCGCTGCTGTCGATCACCGCCCCGATCCTGGGTAATATCCTCGCGCGGATCTGCACGAAGATCCTGCACGAGATCCGCGCCCTTGTTTTTCTCGACCGGGGAACGCAATCTATCCGTGCTCGCATCGCGGGCCTGGTCCTGGTCTTCCACCCCCCCGACGCCCAAAGAGGCCGGGACCGATCTTTCCGGCAGCGACAAGCCTTCGCGCTCCCGCTCTACACGTAGCCCGGCCGCGCGCTCGGCCGGAATCTCGATCTCGCTGCGGACGCCCAACGTCTCCGCAATCCCGCGCCGCTCGGCAAAGTCGCGGGTATAGTCGAGGGTGGTTTCCTTGACGCCCGATCGCGACAGCCGGGTTTCTAGCTGGCTATAGGCCAGCTCGCCGGCGTCCCGCACCTTCCACGCATGGCGTTCGACCATCTGGCCGTCTGGAAGCCGAACCGGCTCCGATCCGCGATGCTCAAGGCCGATCCTGTCCCCGATCTCGGGCGCGGCCTCCTTCATGGCTCGCTCAAGATCGACGCCCCATAGGGTGCGGCGCTCGCCCTTGTCGTTTTCCAGCGTCACGAAATAGCTGTCGCTCTTGCCGGGCTGTTGCTCATAGGGCGCGGCCCCATGCTCGACCAGCCGGCCCGCAGCCAACGTTTGGCCGGCATTGGTGAACTCGTCCTGTGCCGCGTAGAGCTGCACCCCGTCACGATGCCGGGTCATGGCGACATAGGTTAGATGCCGGTCCATCGTCCCCGACGCCAGCACATAGGAACGATCGACCGTCGCCCCCTGATTTTTGTGAATCGTCGTCGCATAGCCGTGGTCGATCGCCTGATAGTCGCCCATCGGCACGGAAACGCTGTCGCCCCGGTCCAGTGTGGCAATGATGCGTTCCGGCTCGACATGCTCGACCGTGCCGAGCATCCCGTTTTTCACGCCAAGGTCGCGGTTGTTCTCAAGGAACACGATGCGGTCGCCCGGCGCGAACTCCCGCTTGCCGTCATTGGTCTGGAAGGTCAGCGCGCCGGCGTCCGAGCCCACGGCGGGCACGTTGCCCTGCGCCAGCTCGCCCTGGTCCTGTAGCTCGGCCCTGATCGCGTCATTGATGGCCCGCACATCGGCCCGGCGATGCGCCATCGCAACGCGGGTGCCGTCCGGGCGCTCGTCGCGGTCGGCAAGGTAATCGCGCACGATCTGGCCGCACACGTCCTCGCCGGTTTCGGCAAAGCTGATGTTGCCGCGATCCCGATAGGCCGCCAGCCCCTCGGCCGTCCGGTGCGTGGCGAAGTCAACGGAAGCCTCCCGCTGCCAGTCCACGCGCTGCCGGCGAATCTCGGAAAGCTCGGCATGGCCGATTTCTTCTGCGATCGCCCGGAACGGTGCGCCGGCCCCGATCGCCTGTAGCTGCTCATGGTCGCCGACAAGGACGATCTTCGCCCCGCGCGCCTCGGCCTCGCCAACAAAGCGGGCGAGCTGGCGGCTCCCGACCATGCCCGCCTCGTCGATCACGAACACGTCGCCGCGGCAGAGTGCATAGCGGTCCCCACTATGTGGGTTCTCCCAACCGCGGGACCATGACGCGAGGGTGCGGCTCTGGATGCCGGAAGATTCCTCCAAGCCCTCGGCGGCCTTCCCCGACAGGGCCGCGCCGTGGACCGTGTAGCCCTCGGCCTCCCATGCCTCGCGCGCGGCGGCGAGCATGGTGGACTTGCCAGCGCCGGCGAAACCGACAACGGCCGCGATGCGCTCCCGGCCGGTGATATGCTCGATCGCCTGGCGCTGTTCGTCCGACAGCCGGGCGGAAGCATCGCTCGCAGCGGACTTGTCCCCGACGCTGCGCTGAATGGCGGCGTCTTGGCGCTCTATGGCGCGCTCGACATGCCGGCGATCGACGCCATGACCATGCGCCTCCTGCATCCGCTGCGCGCTCGCGATCATGCCGGATTCGATCCCGACCATTTCCCGCGTCGAATACCGCGCAAGCTCGATCTCCCCCGTTGCCGGGTCCCCCACTACGTGGGTCCGTTCCGGCTGAAGCTCGACCAGCGCCGGCGAGGCCATGACCTTCGCGAACGCGCCTTGGAACTCCTGCACATCGTCGTTGATGTAGCGATGCAGCGCCCGCGCAACGTCGTGCCGGTCGAACACGCTCTTTTCGCCGGTGATGAGGGTTAGAACCTGCTCGGGCTTCTCCCGGATGAGGTCCGCGTTGCGCCGAGCCGCATCCTCGTCCAGCCGCGCCCGGTCAACCTCCATGCCCTTGCGCTGCATCTGCGTGGCATGGACACCCATATGTTCGGTCGGCGCGATCTCAAGGCCGCGCTCCATGTGCGAACGATGGTCGATCCGAATATCTAGGCCGGCCATCGCAAGGCGCTCGTTGGCGATCCCCTCCCACCTCTGGCGAAGGTCGCGGAGCTGCATGTCGGTCGTCGGCAGGTCGTTCGCCAGCAGCCATTTGTTTTCGCGCTCAAGATAGGTCTTGTCGCCTAGCCCGCTCTCCGTCACCTGCCGCGTGGTCATAAGCACATGGGCATGGTGATTGCGAACGTCGCTCGCCTCGTGTGGCGCATGAATGGCGAAGTCCACGACCGCGCCGTAGCGGTTTGCCAATTCCTGCGCCAGCTCCCGCGTAGCCTCTAGCCGTTCCTCGGCCGACAGCTCATGCGGCAAGGCAACCTCAAATTCGCGGGCAACGCGCGCGTCCTTCCGCTTCTCGGCAAACTCGGCGGCGTTCCACAAGTCCGACCGATCCCGCGCCCAATCGGCATTGACGCTCTCGGGCAAGACGATCTCGGCATGTTCGACGCCCTGCTTTGCCCTGTAGTCGTGCGTGATGCCGTCGCGCTCGTTGGTCAGCTTCTCCCCGGCACGATAAGCCATCGAGGCGACGGCGCTACGGCCCTTCGCCCGCGAAACTGGCTTCATGCTGAAATGGTAGATGGCCAACCCGTTGCCTCGATCCTGTTTCGCCGTTTCCTGATAGCCTACCAGTCATCGGCGCGCTGAGTTACGCAGTAACTCGTAAGTGCGCCCTTCTCATCCACACTCACCGCCGACCGCTCCGTGATCTGCATCGACCCCAAGGGCGAGAATGCCAGGATCGCCGGCCGCGCCCGCCAGAAGTTCGGGCCGGTCCACGTCCTCGACCCCTTCGGCGTCACCGGCACGGCCTCGGCCGCCTTCAATCCGCTCGACATGCTCGACCCTTCCGGCCTCGATGCCGCCGAGGATGCCGCCACCCTGGCCGACGCCCTGGTCTATGACGATCCCGGCACCGCCGGCGAGGCGCATTGGAACGAGGAAGCCAAGGCGCTGATCGGCGGCCTGGTCCTCCATATCGCCGCTTGCGAGCCGCGCGACAGGCGGACCCTTGCAACCCTGCGCGAACACCTCACCCTCGCTCCTGAAGCCTTCGCGGCGCTCCTGAAGGCCATGCAGGCGTCCACGTCCGCCGGCGGCCTGGTCGCCCGCGCCGCCAATCGTCACCTCGGCAAGACCGCGAGGCGGCCGGCGTGCTCTCGGCCGCGCAGCGCCATACCCATTTCCTCGACTCGCCGCGCATGACCGCCGTGCTCGGCCGCTCCGACTTCGCCTTCCGCGACCTGAAGGTGCGCACCGGAACGGTGTTCCTCGTCCTGCCGCCCGATCGGCTGACCACATATTCGCGATGGCTGCGCCTGCTCGTCACCCAAAGCCTGATCGACATGGCCCGCACCTCCGCAAAGCCCGCCGCCAGCTCGTCCCCTGCCCCACTGGCTACGCCAGTGCTGTATTTGCTGGATGAGTTCGCCGCCCTCGGCCACCTCGCCCCCGTCGAGCGCGCTTTTGCCCTCATGGCCGGCTACGGCGTCCAGCTCTGGCCGATCCTGCAAGACGTTCACCAGCTCCGCGCCACATACGGACAGCGCGCCGGCACCTTCCTGTCGAACGCCGGCGTCCTGCAGGTGTTCGGCGTCAACGACCACGACAGCGCCCGCCTCGTCTCCGATCTGCTCGGCCAGGGAACCGCCGTGTTCCGGACGATGGGCCAGGCGCTCGATTCCGACAAGTCGGGGATCTCCTACGGCGAGCACCATTCCGGCCGGCCGCTGCTCACCCCCGATGAGGTCCGCAACCTGCCCCAAAATTTCGAACTGCTGTTCCTCGCCGGGCA
>NZ_JAHBRW010000003.1 GCF_018398315.1 Chelatococcus sp. YT9 | reverse complement strand
GATGAGGTTCTTCGCCGCGATAAGCTTGGGTTTTTGCGTGATCGCGACGCCCAGCTTTGCCCAGGACTTTTGTAAGACGGCCTTTAAGTATGGCCTGTATGACTTCTCGAGCTACACTGGGAGTTCTGAGGATGTCGCATCGGCTTACAATTCTTCCTGTAAGAAGAAGTCAGGGACCAGAAGTGCTTCCGGAAGCGCCGGCTTCAATTTGGTTGGCAAGCTCACCGGTGAGGGGAGTTTCAGCGAGGATAAGCAATTCGCGGAATCGTTCTGTGATGAAGGAAAGAGCTATTCCGAAATCAAGCAGTTCCTTGACAAGTACAGCATGCAGATAAGCGACAAAGCGAGGGATATTGTGCGACTGTGTACGAGCGGAAATGGCGTGCACATTTGGCATGAATACACGGGGAAGACCGACCAGTTTATAATCCGGATTCGGAGTGGGTTGGCTGGCAATCAGCAAATGCCAAAATTTGAAAAATTTGACGCTGACCAGCTGAGAGACTTTTCTTGTTCGCGTGATCCCTCACAGTACGATTACCCATCGAATGTCACAAGGTCGTTCAATTGCCGGCGTCAGAACTCTGATGAGTTTTCGATTATCATTAACGCGGATGTTCCCCTGGATGGAGCGGAGACGCTAATCATTCCAGCCATTCGACGCGAGCCGTTCCCGATGCGCGATACCCTGCCGCAGTCGCCACAGTGTCCAAATCTAAGCGGCCATTTTGAATCGCCGCAAACGAAACAGTCTTTGCAAATCCAGCAGAACGGTTGCAACATAGGATCAACCTTTTTGGCTCCCAACGGTAGTCGGTTCACAGCAACCGGATCGTGGAACTCGGGGTCGAATAGATTTAAGACGACCGTGATAATGCAGACGCAGAGCGGCTGCACGGCTACCTACAACGTCGATGTGGAGGCCACGCCATTCGGCTATCAAACCATTGAGTATCTTCCGGTAAATCAGTGCGGCTTCGGTCCTCAGGCGATTCAGCAATTGACGTATCTGAGAAAGTCGCCCGGGCAGTGAGGCTTGTCTATAGCTCGCTAGCCACCATCTCAGAATGTCCGCGGCCTGGTCAGCCGTCTAACACATCGGAGAAACGAGATGCCTTCCCGGCAGTTCGATCCTCGCCCGGAGGGGCTGCTTCGCTACCTTCGTCGAAAGACGTGGCGAATGCCTTCCCAGCGCGAGGTCCGTGAAATTCAGCGTCGCACGCTGGACGAACGGTTGAACAAGATCGCGGACCTGAAATAGGTCGGTCACAATACCGAAGGAGGCGCCTTTACGGGCGCCTCCTTCAGTTTCTGACGCCTCCAGACCTCAGGAATGGTCATTGATCCCGGTCATACGGTCCAATAATAAGAAATGCTGGACTGGGGTGAGGGGGAAGACGTGCGGGCGATCATTAGCGTTCTGAAGGTTCTCGGTGTGCTCGTCGTGGCGATAGTGGCATCGAGTGTTCTTAGCACCTTTTCGGCGTTGCTCACCTTTCTGGGGACCCTGTGTTTGACGTTGGTCTGTGCTCGGTGGCCGAGCGCCAAGAAGCACTATCGACCGTATGCCATTCTGTTCCTGTGCATCTCCCTGGTTCTGTTGCCCGGCGCGGTGAAGGAATTTAACGATTGGAACGCTGCCCGCAGCGCGGCGAAGGTAGCCGCACTTCGTGAGTCTAATCCACAGCAGTACCTTGCTGAGATTAAGCCCTAGACGCCTCGGGCTCGCTATCTTGCTGAGCTGAAGGTTCTCGATCCGAAGCAGTGGGTGAACGAGGTTAAGGCCTCAGAGGGCAACGATGCGTGGATTGAAGCGCTGAAAGAGGTCGATCCCGCCGCACATGCGATAGAGGCCCCGAAATGGGCCGCGGAGAAGCAAGCCGCCATTGACCGAGTTGCCGCTTTGGAGGCCGAGGCTAAGGCTGAGACAGCCAGGCTTGCCGCGCTGAAGAAGAGCAACCCAAAAGCCTATCTGAAGGAGATCCAAAGCAGACCTGAGTACGCGGACGAGCTCAAGCAGCTCGATCCGAAGGCCTATGCGGCGTACCAGGTGGCCGAGAAGAAAAAGGCGGAACAGGTCGCTCGGGAGGCGCTTCGAGCGAGCAGCGACCTTCAGGTGACGAACTGGTCTTGGGGAGCACAATATTCCCACGCCATCGTCAATGGCCAGGTTCGGAACCTGCGCGACACGCCCCTGAAGAATGTTCAGGCGGTCGTTTCGTTCTACACCGCGGATGGCACGTTCATCGACTCCGCATCCGCACTGATCGACTACACGACGCTTTTGCCGGGCCAGGCTTCGCCATTCAAGGTGATCAACAACTGGAACCCGGCGATGAAAAAGGCGACCTTGGAGTTCAAGTTCCTGCTTGGCGGCCGACTGAACTCATATGAAGGCAAATAGGGCGTCTGTTGGGACTGGGTGACGATCTAAGCCCGCAGCCATTGCTCCGGGATGGGTTTGTCGCCTCACCAGGCGAACCATGCAGCTTCCGCGGCCAGTGCAGCCTCTAGGGGTGTGTTCTCTACGCCTCGACCTTTGCCGTCTGGCAGTATCATGTGAACGGCGCTGTCTGCGCGTAACTCGTCGCTATCAGACGAGCTCAGCGAGTTTCCCGGTACAATTGATTGCGTGCTCGTAGATTAAATAATAAAATCTATTAGTTAGCTATGCTGTGTGAAATCATGTGAATCTCCACAATATTACTGGATACTGTCGCAACTGAAATAAGCACGGATCCTTTGAATTTCACTCGCCCGTGGATGGAGTTATATTATCCATATTCCAACCAGCGCAAGAACAAAAGCCGACTAATTCATCAATATCTCTGACCCAGCAGTAACCGCGAGGCTTGATATCAGCTAAGCACCGGTATGTTATCTCCTTCTTCTCCGAAGCTCTGTCTGGAGCGACAGCATCGGTTTGACCCGCTGACACCGAGGGAAATAGCATAAAAGCGGCAAAAATCGCAACTTTAAATGGCAGAGGCTGGATATGTTGTGCGCTTAAGTGGGTTGAGAGAAGCATCTCAGGAAACTCACTTTTGAGCCGAAGCCACAGAGCGCAATGCCTCGGCGAGATGTCGTAAAGTTAGTACGGTTATCAAGTTGTTATCCGCGATAAACTCTCCGACGAGGTCGGTGTGAGCTTTCATGTTGGAGTGGTGTGATGCTTTACCTAACTCATTAATTAAAGCGGAGTATTCGTTATTGCAATCCCGCATGGATTGTCCTGTAATTAAATGAAAAACTCCGCGTTTTAGCGTACTAATTTCCTTCTCCGATTTGGCTTGGATTTCAAGAAGCTGGCGAACCGTAGATCTATCAATGCAGCGAGCGTAGATCTCCAGAGATGTTGACAGCTCGCTCGAAATGGCAGAGGTTGGCAACAAAATGAATAGCGCGAATCTAAGCATAGGTTTGATGGTAGTAAGCATCGTTGGCGCCTATTTCATCGCGTCGTTAATTTTTGATTTTGTTCTTTCCCATAATTTTGCTACAGAGAATTTCGATAAAGCGTTGGAGGCCGCAAGTTGTGTAGATTTTAACGTTTCCGCGGCGCTCTCGATTGCAGCTTCAGCCGCGGCTTTGGACTGATCGATGCAGCTATTTATTGCCGTCTTAAATTCATTCCGTTCAGTTCCGCTCGGGGGGGCGAAGCCGACTATAGTCTCTAGGTAATCGTCCGCCGCTGTGATAAGTTTACCCCCATTCCGCATGATCGCAGTCAGTTGAGATTTATCGCGGGACAGATTATCAATGGAACCCCCCTTTAACTGCTTTCGGAGAGAGCCAAATAGCTCCATAACCTCTCGATCTATGTGATTCTTGCGGGCTATTAGATCTGGAAGGCTGCTGGTTGTCCCATCCGGGATGGGGTTCTCTGGAACGTATAGCGTCTCTGGAAGGAGGGGCCTAATTAATTTGAATCCAGGCCCGCAGGTGTTTGAATAATCAACCGGTACGCAATAGATGGCGGACTGATTACGGGTACACTGCGCTATTACGCGGGCGGTAGCCATTCCTATGATCTTGTTCTCTCTGGTGTTTATGCACCTAACGGTAATTGTCTTATTGCAGGTTCCCTCCGTACAATTGTATTCCCCAAACGAACCTGTAATGCGACCTGAATCCGCAGAGGCAACGCTGGTTATGAGAAGCGAAAAGATCAGCGCTGCTGGGATTGAAAACCATCTTGAAGCCTCGATCAAAGGGGACTGAGCGAGCTGGCTTGCGCTCGGAGTTTGCCTTGGTAGGCGTCGGTGTTTAATATGAAAGACGCTTAGCACCGTAGTAGCCCCATTTTTCAACGAAACAATAGGGAACGCAGGACGATGTGGCATCCTCCAAACGGGTGATGCTTTCTTACAGGGGCAGACAAATGTGAGCTTCCTCAGACGCCAAGGTCATTGAAGACGCTCGTCATATTGTGTGAGCGCCAGCGATAAGGAGGGGTAGGATTTCGTACTCTATCAAGCGGCCTTACTAAGGCTCAAGCCTGCCGCGTTCGTAGTTTGGCACAGATGCCTCGTACTGATCGATGTGGCGACGAAGCCCCAGCCAGGAGCTCTTTGAGCGCGTCGCCGGGCAGTGGCCCTGAACCGAATTGTCGAAGATGTCTTTGGAGAAGGGCAATACGTACCGCGATGCTGTTTCTCAAGCTACATAATTCCTCAAGTGAGGCCGCGACATTCGGGTCGCCAGCATAGGCTACGACTTTCAAGCATTCTCTGAGCTCGATCTCAATCGTGGCTCCGTCAGCGCGCACATATGGATAGCTGCCCATATGATCCTTTCCCCAAAGTCATAGATCGGCGCTGCCATATGCACCTGCCTCCCTAGGAAGCGCGACGCTTCCATGTCGAATGGGTGGATGTTATAGAACGTTAATCGGGTCGAGAAAGGCACTTGCTGAGGGCGGTGTCTAATATGGTGGCGCAACTTGGTAGCTGTTATGATCGACAGGTTCTCACAGCGCGTGGCGGAAATAGGTGAACTCATCGATGAAGCCGCATTCAATCCAAAGCGCTGGGATGATGCCCTGGACGTCATGCATTTACTTTTACCTGGCACGCAGCTCGTCCTTCACACTCGCGATGATTCAGCGCCGGGAACCACGCCCGTTCTGCTGCGTGGCTGGGATATGGCGCATATCGAAAGGTACACTCGGTACTATGCGGCGCTAAATCCCTGGGTTCCTATAATTGCGAAAGCGCCCCTAATGGTGCCGCTTTGGACTGAGAATACGCTGCCATCGTCATCCTTTGTGGATAGTGAATTTTACGCAGACTGGCTTCGTGGCGCCGGCAACGCGCAGAGTGCAACGGGGGTGAAGCTGTTTCAGGAGAGCGGCCGCAACGCCTCGATTGATATCCACTATGACATCCGTCATATGCATGCTTACCATAAGAGCGCGACAAAGCTGCTTTCAACGATTGCACCGAAACTTCGTCGATCCATTGCGGCCACCCGCCTTGTTCAGCCGCGAGAGATGCAGATCGATCTACTCGGGGCCTTAACGGACGCCGCTTTTCTAGTCGATTCCCGTTGTGTGGTGCGTGATCACAATGGCACGGCGCAGCAGCTATTGGAATCCGCAGCTATGGTAGCTTTGTCATCGAAGGGGCAACTGTCCCTTAAGCCGCGGGCTCGGAATGACTGGCTGCAACGGCAAGTCTCCGCGGCATGTGGAGTTGGGCAATTGGACCGCAATCTAGCCGTCCAGCCATCCTCTCGTCCATTCAATATTGTCGTTCTGCCTGTCCGTGAGAGCGGCAGCGCCCTCTCCGGCATTGGCTCACTTTTTCCCCCAGCATTGTTGGCCCTGATCATATTTCAGCGTCGTGAAATGCGGAATGATAGTTCTATACGCAACAGTGCCGATAAGCTCTTTCGCTTAACACCAGCTGAGCAGAAACTGATTTCCGCACTCCTCGATGGCAGATCTCTCTCTGAGGCAGCGCAACAGTTCGGCACTAGCCGAGAGACGATTCGAACTCAACTGCGGTCGATTTTTCTGAAAACTGGTACTCACCGACAGGCGGAATTGGTGCGCCTTCTGATGCAGTGAGTTTTGCGATGCAATCGCATAGCTCCTGTCCGTTATTCAAGTTCGCCATTGCATGCTCGCAGATTTGGAAGATATTGATCTTGCGCTGCCTTCCGGCAATAGCTTCTGTCGGACGCCTTTTGATGCCTGTCGCATTCCGCTTCGCGCTTTCGAATTTGATCATAAATCGCTGATGACCCGTCAGGGCAGCGAATGCGCTTGCTGGTGTTAGCTCGCTCCTTGCATAGGCGTTCACATGAGCTGAGGCCGGCAGATATTTCAGCGACGCAAGCGCGCCATTCTTTCTGTTGCGAGATGGCGCTATACCGACGATCGCAATCCGATGTGCTTCCACGGCCTCTTGAGCAGGCGTTCTCGCATTGCGTGAGGGTTTCGGCGCAAGCGTTGCCAACGGTTAGCATGACGATTATCATCACTATGAACGCCATCTTGCTATTCCTCGGTAATACCACACTCGCTCTTCAACCTTCGGCAATAGTTAGGAATCGAAGCGCCGCATAGTTTGCGGTGGCCGACAAAATGACGCAATATGAGTCTACCGGCGGTATCCTTCGGCGCGATTTCTAGGCTCACAGTGTGAGCGTGCTCACGTCTTATTGCCCTATTATCACTGTTTGCCCGTACAACAACAGTTGCGCAATATCCTGTATTGCACTTTAAACCTGAAACATAATCCATTCCTGCAGCAGTTCCCTCAAAGCTATAAAGTTCGACATATTTAATTTCAGGAGTTATGTCTTCCATTGGAAAAGTAGCATCAAGATAAACATCCATTTCGGGATCGCGAATTATAAGATTTATATTGTCGCAGTTGATGGTCAATCTTGAGATAGCTCCTTGATAGAATCCAATGCCATCGTAACTAATCGAGATGCCCGCAACCTGTCGGTGCAGTATTTTTACCATTCTTGACACATCGCTCTCGGCTGCCCACAGTGGCAAGATTGCCGCGGAGCCAATTAGTATTATTGAAATTTGCAAGGTCCACGAGACAGCCGCACTTAGATTTCGAATTTTTTTCATAAAAGCCCCCCTCGTGACATCGCAATCCCACGTCATTCAAGGCTATCGTACCCGCATGCGGAAATATTACTCCAAATGGAGTATAAGCAGCTTACGCGACCTTCTTAGCGCTTATTTTCGAGAGCTGTTCCATCGTGTAGACAGGGATCGTCACGTGGAGCTCTGTCCGTCGTCAGAACATTTGGCGCAGATCGCGGCGTAAATTAGCGGAGCGGGGGCCTCGTCTGGGGATTGGTTTTAGGCGGCGAGCTTGCGGTGTTGCAAGCGCCGATGCTCGATCGTTTGTCGCTTGATCCTCATCCGCTGTTTGATGATGGCTTGTGCCCTGCCGAAGTAGGCATCGGCGGGTGTCACGTTGTTCAGGCTCTCATGGTAACGCTGGTGGTTTTAGTGCTGGACGAAGGCCTCGATCTGGGCCTCAAGGTCGCCGGGCAGGAAGTAGTTTTCCAGCAGGATGCGGTTTTTGAGTGTCTGGTGCCAGCGCTCGATCTTGCCCTGGGTCTGAGGATGGCACGGGGCGCCGCGCACATGGCTCATCTTGTTGGCCTCAATATATTCCGCCAGTTCGCCCGCGATGTAGCTGGGGCCGTTGTCGCTGAGCAGTCGGGGCTTGTGCAGTACCGTGGCGCTGTCGCAGCCGGACGCCGCCAGGGCGAGGTCCAGCGTCTCGGTGACGTCCTCGGCCCGCATGTTGGTGCACAGCTTCCAGGCAATGATGTAGCGCGAGAAGTCGTCGAGCACGGTCGACAGGTACATCCAGCCCCACCCGATGATCTTGAAGTAGGTGAAATCGGTCTGCCACATCTCGTTTGGGCGGGTGGTCCTGGTGTGGAAGGCCTCGGCGGCCTTGATCACGACATAGGCCGGACTGGTGATCAGATCATGGGCCTTCAACAGGCGATAAACCGTGGCTTCGGATACAAAGTATTGGCATTCATCGGTAAATCTCACCGCCAGTTCGCGCGGGGACAGCTCAGACCGTTCGAGCGCCAGTTCGACGATCTGGTCGTGGATCTTGGCCGGGATGCGGTTCCACACCCGGCTCGGCGCCGATGGCCGATCTTCCAACGCTTCCGGTCCGCCTTCGAGGTAGCGGTCGTACCAGCGGTAGAATGTCCGGCGGGCGACGCCGAGCTGGTCCAGCGTGCGTTTGGCAGACAGGTGCGACTGCTCGACGAGCCGGATGATCTCGAGCTTCTCGGATGCGGGATACCTCATTCGTCGCCTTCCCCATCCGCGATCATGCTTTTTTTGAGCAGCCGGTTCTCGAGCGTCAGGTCGGCCACGCACTCCTTCAGGGCTCGGGCCTCGCGGCGCAGGTCCTGGACCTCACCAGTGGTCGCGGCACGGGCGGTGTCCCCGGCCAGCCGGCGCTTGCCCGCTTCCATGAACTCCTTCGACCAAGTGTAATACCGGCTCTGGGCGATGCCTTCCTTGCGGCACAGCTCGGCGATGCTGTCCTCGCCGCGCAGCCCGTCCAGCACGATCCGGATCTTGTCCTCGGCAGAGAAGTGGCGCCGGGTCTGCCGCCGGATGTCCTTCACCACCTGCTCGGCAGGCTTTTTGGTGTTCGAGGATTTGGTGGGCATCTTGGTTCCTTCGTCATGCGACGAGACCAAAACACTCCTTAAATCACAACCTCAAATCTGTGCCATTGGTGCTGACGGCGGACAGAAATAGCCCATGAACGTCGCCGTTCTCCATGATGAGGTCGAGCGTCTGAAAGCCGAGCTGGCGCAGACGCAGGAGGCCCTGGCTCAGTCCGAGGAAGCGCGGCGGCGGTTGGAGAGCATCGTCAGCGACCTTCAGCGCGAGAAGTTCGGCGCCCGGTCCGAGAAGCTCTCCGCCGAGCAATATCATCTGCCGCTGGAGGACGTCGAAATCGCCCAGGGCGTGCTCGACGCCGCCCATGAGAAGGCGCAGCGGATCATCAACGGCCGCCCTGACGGCGCCGGCACGTCTCACCGGCGCAACCGTGGTCACCTCCCGGCCCATCTGCCGCGTGTCGAGCGGATCATCGAGCCGCAGAGCAGGCTGTGCCCGTACGGCTGCGGCGAAATGGCGAGGATCGGCGAGGACGTCAGCGAGCGGCTGGACGTGGTTCCGGCGCAGCTGCGCGTGCTGGTCACCCGTCGTCCGAAATACGCCTGCCGCCGCTGTTCGGGCGCGGTCGTGCAGGCCCATGCTCCCGAGCATGTGGTGCCGGGCGGTCTGCCGACCGAGGCGCTGATCGCCCAGGTCATCGTCGCCAAGTTCGGTGATCACCTGCCATTCTATCGGCAGGCCGAGATCTATGCCCGCCAGGGCATCCGGCTCGATCGCGCGACACTCGGCAACTGGGCTGGCCGGGCCTGCTTCCATCTCAAGCCCATTGCCGATCGCATGCGCTGGCATCTGGCCGCGGCGGAACGGCTGTTCATGGACGAAACCACCGCGCCGGTGCTCGATCCGGGGCGCGGCAAGGTCAAAAAGGGCTTCTTCTGGGCGATCGCGTCTGATGATCGCGGCCATGGCGGCCAGGGTCCGCCCATCGTGCTGTTCCACTATGCGCCGGGGCGCAGTGGCGAGCATGCCGAACGCTTCCTTCAGGGCTTCCGCGGGCAGTTCCTGCAGGTCGACGCCTATGAGGGCTATGATCGGCTGACCCGTCTGGAACGGCCGCAGGGGCCGTGGCGGCTCGTTCATTGCTGGAGCCACCTGCGCCGACGCTTCGTCAAGCTCGCGCGCAACACCAAGTCGCCGATCGCCGAAGCCGCAATCCGCCAGATCGCTGCGCTCTATGCCATCGAGGCAACCGTTCGCGGGGTCTCGCCGCAACTGCGGCTCGCCGCCCGGCGGGAGCACTCCGCGCCAATCATCGCCGCCCTCAAGCCGTGGTTCGAGAAGCAACTATCGATGATCTCTTCCAGCTCCAGGCTGGCCGAAGACATCCGCTATGGGCTCGCCCATTGGGAGGGGCTCACCCGCTTCCTCGACGATGGCCGCCTCGAGCTCGACACCAACCCGGTCGAAAACGCTATCCGCCCAATCTGCCTGACCCGGAAAAACGCCCTGTTCGCGGGCCACGAGGTCGGGGCGGAAAACTGGGCGCTGCTCTCATCCCTCGTCGCCACATGCAGGCTCAACGACGTCAATCCCGTCGCCTATCTCGCCGAAACCCTCGACGCCATCATCAACGGTCACCCGCAAAGCGGCGTCGAAGACCTCATGCCGTGGCGCTTCCGGAAAACATCAACCCCAAATCCATAGGGTCCCGGCGCGGCGCTTGCGTTGGATTGGGGGCTTTGGACGGGTGTCGTCAGCGGTTCGAGGCCGATTTCCCGAGCGAAGCGCCGGGTCTCTTTCGCGATATAGCCCGAACCGTTGTCGGTCAGCCATTCGATAACGTCGGGTAGGTGGTTGACCTGGCCGAAACGGGTCTCGACCGCAACCGTCATCAGGTCGCGCACATCTTCCCCCTTGATGCCCTCGGTGGTGGCCACGAAGCTGATCGCCTCGCGGTCACAGCAGTCGAGCGCGAAGGCAACGCGGACCTTCTCGCCGTTGTCGCAGCCGAGTTCGAAGCCATCCGAACACCAGCGCAGATTGGAGCGGTCGACCGCGATGCGGCCATCATGCCGGCGACCCTCGTGGGCACTGGCATGCCGCTGAAGCAAAAGGCCATGGGCCTTCATCACCCGATAGACCCGTTTGTGATTGGGCGCCTGTCGGCCGTGCTTCAGCGCCGCACGTCGAAGCAGCGCCCAGACCCGCCGATAGCCGTAGCTTGGCCTGTCGGCGATGATGTCCCGGATCGCAGCTATCATATCGGCGTCGGGCTGCGCTGGCCGCCCCCGAGGGGGCTTGTCGATGGGAGCTTTGACCCGCGCGGCAATGTTCGACCGCGCAACACCGAGCACCTCGCACACGGCCGTCATCGCGAACCGTCCTTCGGCCAGGATAGCGACCGCAGCAGATGTCTTTTTGGGCCTGCGGTGACGTCGAGCGCCTCCCTCAGGATCTCGACTTCGAGCGGCTTCTTACCCAGAAGCCGGTGCAACTCGCGAACCTGGTTCTGCAGCTGCCGATATTCCGACGCCGGAACCACCTCTTCCTCGGCCCGGGTCGCGGTCAGCGCTCCCTGGTTCGCCAGCCGGCGCCAGGAGAATAGCTGATTGGGCGCGATACCATGCCGCCGCGCCACCAGGCTCACGCTCATGCCGGGCTCATAGGTCTCCGCGACAATCGCCAGCTTCTCAGCCGGCGCCCACCGCCGCCGGCGTTCAGGGCCCGACAGGACCTCACTCTTCGACATCGAACCAGTCATAGACACGACATTACTCCTACCTCTTCGCGAAGTGGGAGGACGTGTCCGGTCAATTAGGGGGCTGCATCACGCACGAATGTGTCGGTTGATAGCGTCGGGCTCTACACGGGTGTGGTCGCGCTTCATCGTACGCACGAAGGCCTCGATCATTCCGTTGGCCTGCGGGCTCTTGACCGACGCCGTTAGCGATTCGAGGCCGATATCGCGACGAAGCGGCGGGTGTCGTCTGCGACATAGCCTGAGCCATTGTCGGTCAGCCATTTGATGAAAGTAGGCAAGCGGTTGGGCTTTTGCGCGACGCGGCCCAGACCCCCGGCGACCCCGTCTCAACGAGCGCCTATTCCGGAGCTTGGCACGGCAGGTCGTATCATTGAAGGATCGAGGATCGACCATAGCGAGCACCGACCGCGCACGAGCCTACGTTGCCTCACCCCGCACAAACCTACAGCCCGGTCCAGATCCGGTCACAAGGGGAACAGGGTCGAGTTATGAACGAGGGCCGAACGTGAGCAACGTCAATAAGTCAATCTATACCCCCGTATAGGCTTGTGCAGGCCGACTAGGACGATCATTTTGTCACTGCGTTCGGATTATGTGACAGCGATCAGCTGCAATATTGTTATGCACACAGTGCAAACAAAACCGAATTTCACCTTCAAATAGGAAGGATTGAAGGCCTCCGGCTTTCATCAGGAGATTGACTCATTGAATACGTGGTTCCAGAGGCTGATCGATGTCGCCTCCGTTACCTCCACGGGTGGTATGCTCAAGAGCGCTCTTCCGACGCTGGTGCAGGATCTGGGATTTGATGGCTACGCCTTCCTCTACGTTGAACCTCTTCGGATACAAGCCATCTCGAACTACGCTCAGGAGTGGCAGGATCGCTATTTCGCGGAGGGATTCCGATACGTTGACCCGGTCCTTCAAACCGCCTGCGCGACGATGCGCCCCTTCACATGGTCCGCTCCCGCTCTTCATGAGTGCAAGACCCGGAAACTGAAGCGTTTTTATTCCGAAGCCGCCGATTTTGGGATCAGGTCTGGCATCAGCATTCCGGTACAGACGCCCGGTCGACATATGTCGATGCTGACCCTCGCTTCGGTCAAGCCGTCACTTTCGCTCGACAAAGACATCGACGAGATTGCCGCCGTCACGGCCGTGGCCTTTCTCCATGCATCCCTTGAAGCCAGGAACGCTCGGCCGACAGCGCAGCATCGCATTGAACTCACGGCCCGGCAGGCGCTCTGCCTGAAATGGTCAGCCGAGGGCAAGTCGATGAAAGACATCGCCGTGCTTGAAAACCTATCCTTCGCGACTGTTAATTTTCATCTCAACAATGCCAGAGAAACGCTCAACGCCGCCAGCCTCGCACAGGCCACGGCGATCGCCGCGAAACTCAAGCTGATCTGACCGGCACTCAGTCGGCGGGAACCGCCGGCACATAACCGAGCACATCGATCAAGGTCGACAATATGGTCTGTTGGCCATGGACGTCGATCATTGCCCTGATATAAGCCGCGCCAGCTGGACCAACGGATCCCACGCTCTCATCACATCGACGGGCTTCCGCCTGCCGGACTTCTGCGAGATCCAGCAGAAAGCGATGCTTGAGGATCGCCTCGACCACGATCGGCTCCAAGACAGATTTCGGAAGGCAGCTCGTCAGGCCGACGATTGGCCTCACGACCGTTTGCATCTGTCCCTCCGCCCGACCGTCTCCGGTTCCACCCATGATTCCATACTGCGCCTGGTGTCTGCGGTCCGCCCCCGCTGACAGTCATCCCATGACCCCAAGCCGGGGGGTAGAAAACCGAGCAAAGTCGGTCCCATGACCTTTAGCACCGAGGCACCTGGACATACGTCACAGGCCCCCGGCCAAATGGCCAGAGGATCTGGTGTCGTCTCGGCCGACACCAACCGCTTTGCTTGGGGTTTCTACGCCCCGAAACGCGCGTGACGCCTCGGGCCCTTCATAGAGAAAACGGAGCGGCTTCGCCAGATCACAAAGCACAGCTCCCGACGATTGCGCGGTCAACGACGGCTTGCGTTACCTCGTCCAGCAATGAGCATAATCGGGCTCGCGCCTGCGATCGGAACGACGCCGATCCTGTCGCCGACCACTTCTCACATTGCCGTGCCGGCAAGCGTCGGGTAGAATGATAGACAATGTTCTACCTTTGTGGATTTGAACTCTATGGGCCTGAACATCAAGGATCCCGAGGCGCATCGCCTGGCGCAGGCCATCGCCCGCGTCACCGGGGAAAGCATGACCCACATCGTCACGCAGGCCCTGCGCGAGCGCTATGCCAGGATCGAGCGCGGCAAAGGCAAGGCTAGCGTGCAGGAGCTGCTGGCGATTGCCGACCGCGCCGCCGCCCATGTGAAGCGGCCCTATGCCGATCACGCCGAACTCCTCTATGACGAGAACGGCCTGCCGAAATGATCATCGATACCTCGGCCATGGTCGCGATCCTCTACCGAGAGGGCGAGGCGGAGGCCTTTGCCCAGATCATTCACGACGCCGAGGTCAGCCGCATCAGCGTTGCGAACTATGTCGAGCTCTCCATGGTGATCGAGAACCAGCTCGGCCCCGACGGCATGCGGCAGGCTGAGGCCTTCATCCGCCGCGCCGGCATCACCATCGAGCCGGTGACGCTGGAACATGGCGAACTCGCCCGGCAAGCCTTCCTCGATTTCGGGAAAGGACGACACAAAGCCGGCCTGAACTACGGCGACTGCTTCTCCTACGCCCTGGCCAAGGCCACGGGCGAGCCGCTCCTGTTCAAGGGGAACGACTTCAGCCAGACCGATATCGCAACGGCATGACCAAACCCGTGCGCAAGCCTACAGAGGCGCTGCGGACGCGCCACGTCTTCCTCAACACCGAGGTTTATCGCCGAGCCGGCTTCAACATCTCCAACACCCAGTTCTCATTGCTCGCGAAGGAAATCGATGCCGGCCGCATCGTCCTGCACTTCACCGACATCACGCTTTCCGAAATCCGTCGGCAGCTCGCCGAGGAGGTCCTCGCCAGGGCGGTCGACGCGAAGCGCCTGGCACGCGATTTCAACCGGATCACGCAGATCGCCGGAAAGCCGAACGAAGCGGTGAAGGAAATCGACAGCGCGGCGCTGGCTGATGCGGCGTGGGCTGGCTTCGTCGACACATTGATCAAACGCCTGCGCGGCCACGCGATCTCTGCGCTGGAGACCCCCGCCCACGTCGTGTTCGAGCGATATTTCGCGGGCCAGGCTCCCTTCGAGCAAAGGGGCAGCAAGGAATTCCCAGACGCTTTCGTGATCGAAGGCCTCGCTCGCTATTGCACGAGCAACGACATCTCCATGTATGTCGTCAGCGGCGACGCGGCGCTTCGCCGGGCCGCGGAAGGCCATGACGCGCTCTTTCCGTTGCAAACGCTGGACGAGATCCTCGCAGCAGCGACCGCGAGCAGCGGAGCCGATGTCGAGGCAATCGCGGATGAGGTTTTGGCCGCCCCCGGCTTCGACGAACAACTGAGTAAGGCGATCGAGACCGATCTCGATTTCGTGGACTTCGTCTATTTCGGGCCCCTCACCGAGGGGTGCGTGCCTTCAGCCGCGCTCGACGAGATCGTCAGCGTCGACGATTACGACGTAGCGGCCTTCGACGACAATCGAATCGGCCTGATCCTGCAGGCCAATGCAATCCTCGATGCGAAGGTGCGTTACCTCGACGAAGACGAATTGCGCGACAGGGATGACGACATCATCCCCACCGAGCTGGAGACATCCGTCCGAACCCATGCCCTGTTGAAAATCTACGTCTCGATCGATTTGCCCAGCCTGCGCTTCTCAGAAACCGAGCTGCTCACGCGCGACGTCATCGTCGAATAGGCCCCGCTGGTGCGCTATGGTGTCCGTCCATCGATCCCCGACAGGTCGACGCGAATACCCGACGTGTTGGGATCTCCGGGTGGAGTTTCCTGTGGCGGCGGGCGGGCGGATTCCGGTTCATGCTGCGGCACATCCCCCCGATTCCGCTCCGCCGATTTCGGCTCCCCAGGATCGGGCGCACTGAACACCGGTATCTCCTCGAACTGCCCTGTCCGCCAGGCATGGAACGCATCGTCGAGCATCTGCGGTCGGAGATCCTCATCAGTCGGATAGCCATACCATTTGAGCACGATCCGCCAGACCTTCCCGAACAGGGCCGTGCCCATGCGGATATTCTCGCAAGGATCGACCAGGGTTGGCGTGAGCTCCGAGGGATCCCGGATGCCGATCCCGGCCGGATATTGCGTGACACCAACACGCACGACGGCCTGACCGAGATGTTTGCGCACGAGCTCCAGCGCCTCGTCAGATGTCTTCGCCGGCGGCACGAGAATGACGCGGTTCCCGGAGCGGATAGTGACCGCGAGCGGATCCGGCGATCCAACCTCCTTCACAAACTGCTCGATGATCGCCGGCTTCAAAGAAGGATCGGCGCATGTTCGGAGGAGATCGGCATCGAAGGCCATCAGCGAGATCCCGTTCAACGATTGAAGGATGTGACGAGGGGAAGCCCGAACAGCCGGGCCCAAGCCGTGAGACCGGCCATCTGGATCGCAGGCACGGATGTGCCGGCCGCCCACCAGGCGTTGGCGACGGCCACGATCGCATTGGGCTGGTGCAGCGCCGACTGCAGGACGGGCCAGACAAGGAGTTGCTCGTAGCAGATCAGCGGTGCGACACGGCTCCCTGCGATCTCCACGATCGCGTCGTCGAAGAAGCTCGCCCGGGCGCCGCCACTTCCCTCAAACCAGGACCGCCACGGCTGCCACATGGCAACCAGCACCGGCATGCGCGCGCGATAGCGGACCGTCGCGCCACGCGGGCCGAGCTCGGCCATGACATTGTCGTAGCCTTCGGGATCTATCACCGCCGCGCCGGCGATAACGGTCACATCGAGACCGGTTAGCGCGTCGAGCCAGAACCGTTCCATGGTCGGGGTCAGCGGGCCGAGCGTGCTCTCCGGCAGCACCACGACTGATGCACCTTCCAGCACACGGGTCCGGACCATCGCCGCGAGCTGTCGATGCCGCTCGAGCGTGCCATCACGCCCAAGCGCCCCGCCCAGTTGCGTGTCGACACCCTCCCAGCCTACGGGTGTGGCGACCGGGGCCCAGCTCACGGCGGACCAGATCCAGAACCCGCCCAGGGCGATGGCAGCGGCCGGCCAGGCCCTCATCGTCATGGCGAGCAGGACAGCCAGCGTCGCGAGAAGTCCCCACCATCCCCATTCGGGGAAAAGGATGCCGGCAGCGGTGATCGGATGCGCCCAGCCGACGATGCCGAAGGGCGGGACCGCCATCAGCACGGCCGCTACTAGGTAGCGGAGCATCCGCCTCCATCCCGGCCGCCCGGTCCAAAGTCCGGCATGCACGGTGACGAAGGAGAGCGAAGCCAGCAGCCAGAGCAGGATTCCGGCCCAGACCGAAGCGCCGAAGTAGGCGGCGACGCCCTGCGGCAGGCCCCGCGAGGCTGCGAGGAAATACCCCATAGACACGGCAGCCGCCGTGATCCGGTTCGGCGCCCACGCCCAGAGCGCCGGGAACAGCATGGCGAGCGGAAGGGTGAGCGCATGCCCACTCCAGCCCGCCCAGCCGATGGCGATGGCCGCAGCGACGAGCAGGGCAGGGCGCCAGCGATCAGGGATGGAGGGTGAAGATCGGCCGCGCCAGACCGAGAAGGCCGGCGTCGGGGATCGGCCCGAAGTAGCGGGAGTCATAGGAACCTGCGAAGGGAGAGTGAACGAAGATCTGGCTGGTGGGAACGATGCCGCCGGTCCAGGGGATGAGCGGACGTCCGGCGCCGTCGCGAGCGATCAGTTCGGAGCGGGGCAGGGCATCGCCATCGATCATGACGCCCGCGCCAACCTCGATGCGGCTGCCGGCAAGCGCCGTGACGGTCTTGATGAGGGGCGCTGCGCAGCTCGGGCATAGGCCCTGCCGGAAGTACCCGCGCTCAAGGCCGAAGGCCGAGACCGCCCCCGGCGGTGGGCAGACGAAGACGAGATCTCCGATGGCGACAGGACGCTCCAGCGGCATGATCCGCCATAGTCCGATCGGCTCGCTCGGCGTGAGGTTGATGCGCCATCCTCCGAGCCCGCCCAGAACGGCGATCGCCGCCATCACAACCCCGCCGCCGACCAGGATCCCGAGCGCCCGCCGACGCGCTGCACCTACTTTCCTTCCGGTCGCCATTTTGGCTCCGGCTGCCGTGCCCGCCGTCATTTGAGCGACAATCCCTGCCGCTGCCTCTGGCGCATCGCCTCGGCCTGCTTCAGCCCCTCAGCGGTGCGCTGCTGGGCGGCGAGCTGCTGCGCCGTGCGCATCGTCGGCCAGGCCGATTTCAGCTCATCGCGTTGGCCGGCATTCATCCCGGCGGCGAGTTTCTCGAAGGTGGGTCCGTCCGGTGTCTTCGCGCTGTTGGCAAGCATGGACCGCTCGCCGAACCGCTCATTGACGGCCCGGGCGAACCCTTCGAGCTCTGCCTTCACCATCTTGTCCTCGAGGGAAAAGGCGAGTGCCGCCGGAAGATCGTTTCGGTCGAGCGCGTCGCGGACCTTTTCGAGAGTCTGCCTGGCCATCGATGACAGCGCCGGAATGTCGACCGCGACCTTGACGCGCGCCGCGCGTTCTTCCGTCTCGTGCTTATGCTCGGCCTCAGCGCGCAGCCGTAGATAACGCTCCAGGTCACGGGCAAGGGCCGGCACGTTCAGGTTCGCGCGTTCTCGATCCTCCCTGTCGGTGCGGCCGGCGAGAAGGCCGATCTTGCCCTTCAGCGCCCCAAAGCTCTCGGGCCTCTCAGCAATCGTCGACAGGGTGGATCTGGTCGTGTCGGCGTTCCTGATCATGCCGTCGACGTCGACCTTGCGGAACGCGGCCTCCGGCTCGGCGAAGACGAAGCGGAAGCGGGTCGACACCTCCTCCCATTGCCTCGATAGCCCGGGATCGGCGGCGAGCCTGTCCTCGACCGCCTGGTCGACGGATTTGGGGAATGCGGTGATGCCTGACGCCATCGGCTTCGCCTCCGTTGCGATGTTGGTTGCAGCTCGTCTTGCGGACGCGCCGAGGCCGAACCGGGCCGCGACGGCGGCGAGGCGGCCGCCGAGATCGGCGAGCTTGTCCTTCTGCCGGATGGTCCAGCGCAGCCGGTCAGTAACGAGCGTGCGGGCGACGCGGACGAGATGCAGGCCGCGCGCCTCAGTGAAGCGCAGGGCGGCGCGATAGGAGCCTGCGCGCTCATAGTCGAGCGTGGTTTCCTTGCCCCGATGCTGCGACAGGATCTTCGCCAGGCCGCCGGCCTTCCGGAAGGACAGCGCTCCATAATAGAGGCCGACATCCTCACGATGGCGGGTCAGCGCCACATAGGACAGGTGACGGTCGAGCGAGAGCGTAGCGAGCACCTTCACACGGTCGACCGTCGCACCTTGCGACTTGTGGATGGTGGTCGCATAGCCATGGTCGAGATTGGCGTAGAAGCGCTGGTCGACGTCGACATGGCGACGGTGTTCGCCCTCACCGACCATGGCCTTGAACCCGCCCGGCCGCGCCTCGACGACATGGGCGATCATGCCGTTCTTCACGCCGAGCACCGCGTCGTTCTTCAGGAAGACGATCTGGTCGCCAGCAGCGAAGTTGCGCACCCCATCCTCGGTGCGGAAGGCATGACCTTCCTCGATGAGGCCGCGCTCGATCAGCTTGCCCCGCGCCATGTCGTTGAGCGCGCGCACGTCCCGCCGGAGATGGGCGAGGATCAGCGTCGACTTCGCCGGATCGTAGTCGCGGTTCCAGTCGTCGATCAGCGCCGCGACGGCGTCGGACTTGAGCTTTCGCGGCTGGAGCTTGCCGTTCGCCTCATAGCTCTTCAGCGCCGCGACGACATTGCCACGCGCGAGATCGAGCGAGGCGTCGCGCATCCATTGTTCGCGCTGGCGGTAGATGGTCTCCAGCTCGGCATAACCGGTGCGCTCGACGATGGCGCGGAACGCAGCACCCGCTTCGATCGGCTGAATCTGATCGGGATCGCCGACGAGGACGAGTTTCGCGCCGGCCTTCACCACCGTCTCGACGAAGAGCGCCATCTGCCGGGATGACACCATGCCGGCCTCGTCGAGCACAAACACTGTCCTGTCGTCGATCTGATCGCGGCCCGTCGACCAGGCGAGCTCCCAGGAGGCGAGCGTGCGCGAGGCGATGCCCGCCTCGCTCGAAAGGCCCTCCGCGGCCTTGCCGGCAAGTGCAGCACCGACGACGCGATAGCCGGCCGCTTCCCAGACTTCCCGCGCGGCCTTCATCATCGTGGTCTTGCCGGCGCCGGCGCGCCCGACGACAGCGGCCAGCCGGCCGTCACCCGCGACATGGGTGATCGCCACGCGCTGCTCTTCCGAGAGCCGGGCATGACGCTGGAACACCGCCTCGAGCACGGTTTCGCGAACACCATGCGAGGACCGCGCGGCAAGCCAGATCGCGCGATGGGCCATCTCGGCTTCGAGCGTGATCAGCTCACGCGTCGTGTACTTGGCGGGCTCACGGATGCCGCTCGCGAAACCGATGCGCTCGCCTTCGACCCGCAGCACGTCCGGGCTCTGGAGGATGCGCGCAAGGAGCTGCTGGAACGTGCCGGCATCATCGACATAGCGATGCAACACCTTGGCGATGTCGCGCTCGGTGAAGACGCTCATCTCGCGCGTGACGAGATCGAGCACGATCTCCGGCCGGCGCAGGATGCGCTCGCGGTTCTCCGCCCGTCTCTCCTCATGGACCGCGACACGCTCCAGCCGGGGCGACCACCCTGTCGCCGCTTCCTTCCGGTCGATCGCCTTCGCCGCCACCCCGACATGGGTGGTCGGCACGAGATCGATACCGCGCTCGGCGTAGGAGCGGCCGTCGACGCGGATGTCGAGGCCGGCAAGCGCCAGATGCTTGTTCTGGAGATCGAGCCAACCCTCGCGTTGCTCGAGGAACTCGGTCTTCTCGCCGGACCAGAGCCGATAGACGATCTTGCCGGCGTCATTGCGGAGTGGCTGCCCATCCGCGCCGATCACCGCGACCTTCTTCGACCCGAACCCGTCCGGCGTCAGCGGCCGCAAGGTGGTCATCAGGTGGATATGCGGATTGCCGGGTTCATCATGAAACACCCAGTCCGCGACCTGCCCGCGGGCGAGCAGCTGCGTCTCGACGAACTCCCGCACCAGAGCGATGTTCTGGTCCACGGACAGCTCGACCGGCAGCGCGATGATCAACTCCCTGGCGAGCTGC
The DNA here is from genome assembly GCF_018398315.1 of Chelatococcus sp. YT9. NCBI lineage: Bacteria > Pseudomonadati > Pseudomonadota > Alphaproteobacteria > Hyphomicrobiales > Chelatococcaceae > Chelatococcus > Chelatococcus sp. YT9. The sequence continues at coordinate 255,219 of NZ_JAHBRW010000003.1, read as the reverse complement.
GCATCGGAGCGCTTCTCGAAGGCTTCGACCGCATTCCAGAACGCTTCCGCCGCCCCCGCGACCGGGCGATCGGCGATCAGCGCCCGTGTCCATTCCGGCGCGCCGGCCGGCAGCAAAAACTCCTCATGCCGCAGCCCGCGCTTGGCGGAATAGTCGACGGTACGACCCTCCGCCTCGTGCTCCATCCGCGCACAGTGACGGTACGCCGCCGACAGCACGGCGCTGCGGCCGGAGCCGCGCGAGATGAGCTGGGGCGTGAAATGCGTGATGGCCAAGGCGACGCGGGCTCCCGAACGACGACAAGACAGGCGTGTTCATCGGGAACGGCGGCCGCTGCCGGGGGTGAAGCAGGGCGTCGCGATAGCGACGTATTACTGCGCCCTTGGACCATTCCTTCGGAACGGCCGGGATGATCTCAGGCAGGGTCGGCCCTGCCGACTAGCTTTTTTAATAGTCGCCGCATGCGGCGTTCTTCTCGATTCTCCGTGCCATCCAGCACAGCAGGCCAGCACGGAGGTCTCACCGGAATGAAGAAGCCATCATCGAAGATCCGCGAGGAAATCGTCCAGCTCCAGGCCCAGCTCAAGCTCGCCGAAACACGCGAGGCCGAGCGGATCGGGCGCATCGCGCTCAAGGCGGGCCTGGGTGAAATCGAAATTGAGGAGAGCGACTTACAATCCGCTTTCGAAGAACTCGCAGGACGGTTTCGCGGTGCGGGAGAGAAGGCGACCGGGAGGAAGGGTGCAGGGGCAGGAAGCGAAGCCGGCACTTCGGCCGCGAAGGTCGCGGCTGGCCCGGCTGCGGATGGCGCTGGCGAGGTGTGAGCGCATGCGTCAGGCCTCATCATCCGAAGCCCGCAGACAAGATACGCGCGAGAAGATCGAGCTCGGCGGCCTGATCGCGAAAGCCGGACTGCGCTACGAGAAGCGCGCCATCCTGCTCGGTGCGCTGATCGAACTCGGCCAGAGGCTAAAAGCCGACGATGCCGAGCGTACGCGCCTCGCGGTGATCGGCGCGAAGGCCTTCGGCAATGACGGCGAATAGGCTTCTGCTCGCCCTCGCGCCGATCACGTTGATGATCGGCGTGCTGTTCGGCGTATCCGGCTATGAGCAAAACCTTGCTGCCTTTGGCAAGACCGAGCCGCAGCAGGTCATGTTCGGCCGCGCTGGGATCGCGCTGCCCTTCCTCGCCGCCGCTGCGATCGGCGTGATCTTCCTGTTCGCCGCCGCTGGCGCCGCCAACATCCGCACGGTCGGATGGGGCGTCATCGCGGGATGCGCGATGACGATCTTCATCGCCGTGCTGCGTGCGACATCGCAGTCTCCAGCATTCGCCCAGATCGATCCGGCCTACCTGATCGGCGGAAGCACCGCTCTAATCGTCGGATGCTTCGCCCTGCGCGTAGCGGTGAAGGGCAACGCCGCCTTCGCCGCGCCGGTGCCGAAGCGCGTGCATGGCAGACGTGCCCTGCATGGCGATGCCGACTGGATGACGATGGCCGAAGCCGGCAAGCTCTTTCCCGATACCGGTGGCATCGTCATCGGCGAGCGCTACCGTGTCGACAAAGACAGCACGGCGGCGGCGGCGTTTCGTGCGATGGATCGGCAGAGTTGGGGAGCGGGCGGACGCTCGCCCCTGCTCTGCTTCGACGCCTCCTTCGGCTCATCGCATGGCATCGTCTTCGCCGGTTCTGGCGGCTACAAGACGACCTCGGTGACGATCCCAACCGCGCTCAAATGGGGCGGCACGCTCGTCGTGCTCGATCCCTCGAACGAGGTCGCGCCCATGGTGATCGACCATCGCCGCGCGGCCGGGCGCACCGTCCATGTGCTTGACCCGAAGCAGCCGGGAACCGGCTTCAACGCCCTCGACTGGATCGGGCGCTTCGGCGGCACCAAGGAGGAGGATATCGCGGCCGTCGCCTCCTGGATCATGAGCGACAGCGGCGGGGCGCGCGGCGTGCGCGACGACTTCTTCCGCGCCTCGGCCTTGCAGCTCCTGACCGCGCTCATCGCCGATGTCTGCCTGTCAGGGCATACGGAGGCGAAGGACCAGACGCTGCGGCAGGTACGCGCCAATCTGTCCGAGCCCGAGCCGAAGCTGCGGTCGCGTTTGCAGGAGATCTATGACGGCTCGCAATCGCAATTCGTGAGGGAGAACGTCGCCGTCTTCGTCAACATGACGCCGGAGACCTTCTCGGGCGTCTATGCCAACGCCGTCAAGGAAACCCACTGGCTGAGCTACCCGAACTATGCCGCGCTCGTGTCGGGTCACTCCTTCGTCACCGACGATCTCGCCGGGGGCGAGACGGACGTCTTCATCAATCTCGACCTGAAGACGCTGGAGACCCATGCGGGCCTCGCCCGCGTCATCATCGGCGCGTTCATGAACGCGATCTATAACCGCAATGGCGATGTGCAGGGCCGGGCGCTCTTCCTTCTCGACGAGGTGGCGCGGCTCGGCTTCATGCGGATCCTCGAGACCGCGCGCGACGCCGGCCGCAAATACGGCATCACGCTGCTTCTGCTCTTCCAGTCCATCGGCCAGATGCGCGAAACCTGGGGCGGCCGCGACGCCGCGAGCAAATGGTTCGAGTCGGCGTCATGGATCAGCTTTGCCGCCGTCAACGATCCCGAGACCGCCGACTACATCTCCAAGCGCTGCGGCATGACCACGGTCGAGATCGACCAGGTCAGCCGCTCCTCGCAATCCTCCGGATCCTCACGGACGCGATCGAAGCAGCTCGCCTCCCGCCCGCTCATCCAGCCGCACGAGGTGCTGCGCATGCGGGCCGACGAGCAGATCGTGTTCACCGCCGGCAATGCGCCGCTGCGATGCGGCCGCGCCATCTGGTTCCGGCGCGACGACATGACGGCCTGCGTGAGAGTGACAGGTTCCAGCCGGAGAGAGGCTGAGCGGCATGGGCTCAATGCTGACCGGACCACACAAACCTTCACGGAAATGAATCAATGACGCCGGACCGATTCATAAGTGTCGTTGGACGCGGATTCGTCGGAGCGCGATTCTCGTCCCATGCTCGCCCAGCCCTATCAGCTCTATGTCGAACGCCGGGATGCCTCCAGGAACATGGCCCGGTTCTACGCCATGTCGATCGAGCAGACCCTGTTCGGAGAGACCTGCCTCATCCGGCGCTGGGGACGCATCGGCGCATATGGGCAGACCATACAGCACTCCTTCGACCGGGAGGACGAAGCCGTACAGCTCTTCCTCGACCTGCTGCGACAGAAGCGCGATCGCGGTTATCGACCGAAGGGAAAACCGATCTCGTCCGGCAGCTCAACTCCTGAGGGGCAAGAGGCTGGCCCCGCCGCGTAGGCGGGGCCGCCTTGGTGGTCAGTCCCGGTTGGGCCGGGACCAGATCAGCGAGAGGCCATCCTCGCCTTCGACCTCGACCAGGGTGGCGTAGATTGGCGCCGGGAAGCTCGGATCGTCCAGCTTGACCGAGAGGTAGTCACGGCCGCTCTGCTCGGAGTGCTTCTGCCACGCCGCGCCCATCTCAACCGAGCCGCTGGCGAAGATGCGGAAGTGCGGACCCTTGTCGGAGGGGTTCTCGATCCGCTAGAAGCGGGCCTTGACGTTGAGGGTGAGAGTCTTGATCGAGCCAGTGAAGCCGTTCGAGGTGGAGGTGAAGGTGCCGATGGTCGCCATGGTGCTGATCCTTTTCCAGATTTTCGGGCCGCGCCCTCCGCGGCCTCGATGGCTGTCGACAAGACCGGTGACGATCGGACCGCACCCACCGGGGTCCCCGGCGCGCCTGCGCGATGGGGTGGTCCTTAGGGGCTGGAACGAAGTGGAGGGCGACATCAGGCGGTTTTGTTAGCGGGTGAGGAATGGCAGCGCCCGCAGGGTCCGCCAGGGGTCAGAAAATCGCTTGATGCCTTTGCGGGAAGACGATCGAGGCGAAGCCGGTCTACGGTCAGACATGCCCCATCGAGCCCGCAGGAGGGTCGGCCGGTACAAGAGAGAAAGGAGCGCGCGCAAAGGCGCCACTCGAGACCGCCCGCTATCCACGACAACAGTCGACGTCGGACGCGTCAGCACAACCGTTCATGTTCAGCTGAGGAGGCCCAGCGGTCAATCGGCGGGCGACGGCCCGGCCTATTGCCTGGTCCGGGCAGGCGGGCCAGTGTCGTCCGCAGAACGCCGCCGCGCCGATCATGAGGCGGCAAGCTGGGCGTGATCGAGAAGGACACTCGCGCGGATCTTCTGGTGGGCGGATGGCAATCCCGTCGAGGACATCCGCCCGCTCGAAAATCCCGGCAGGAACCTTGTCATCGTCATGAAGGGTGGTCGCATCCACAAGAACACGCTGTAGCGCGCTAAGCGTGCCGCCCTCCCGCTATATGCAGAGTGTACGATATCATGCCACCTTCCGATCCTCGGACGCCGGCGGCTCCCGCAGACCACGGTCCGGGATGACAATCACCCGGTGCCTCCCGTCAGGAAAGACAGATCCGCTCCGGAAGACCGAAACGCCCTTAATCTCTAAGAGCCTGTTTGGGAAATCGGCGGATGAGGGCCGTCGAGGGATTTTTGGCGCTCCGGCAGGAGGAAGCGCCGGCGCGATGCCGCGCATCGGGCCAAGCTTTCGACGAACCGGGCGCCGAAAAGACCAGACGGACCGACCCGTCCGACTTTTCCAAACAGGCTATAAGATCAACACCCTTGCGTCCTCCCTTAGCCGCAATCAGCCACGCTCCACGGGACATTTGGCGTTACTTTCCAGATCCAACGATATAATCGACCAGATCGCGCCGGACCAGGAATATGATCAGCAATCCTTTCTCTCATCCCAATCGCGTCTTCCGCTCAGGTTTCTACCATGCGGCCGACCTCGACTTCGAAACGCGCACGACGCTCGGAAAAGCTGCATCGGGCGCCGTGGATGTCGGCGAGGTTCTGGCCACCATAGCGGAGATCGACGAGAGCGATCATCAGGCCTGGTTCGAACGGTGGATGGCACTTGGCGCGCGTCTGCAAAAGGTCGCGGACGAATGTCGCGCCAGCGGGCATCTGGTCAGTGCTTCCGACACCTATCTGCGCGCTTCGACCTATTATGGCGTTGCTCTTGGCGGCATAGACCAACTGGAAAATGACGAGCCGCTGCTGCCGACCTTCCGCCTGCATCGCAGGGCCTGGGACGATTTCATCGACACGACACAGATCCCTGCGGAACAGGTGGCCATCCCCTATGAGGGAATGACCATGCCGGGATATCTCTTCAAGCCTGCCGGACAGGATATCCGGGCCTGCCTGATCCTCGCAAACGGCAGTGACGGTACGCTGAGCGGCCTGTGGGGCTGCGCGGAGGCGGCTCTGGCGCGAGGCTATGTGGTCCTTATGTTCGACGGGCCTGGCCAGCAATCGATGCTGTTCGAAAAAAACATTGCTTTCCGTTTCGACTGGGAAGCCGTCATTACTCCCGTGGTCGACTTCCTGCTCGCGCGAGAAGATGTCGGCTCTCATCGTCTGGCGATCTACGGCATCAGTCAGGCCGGCTATTGGGTGCCGCGCGCCCTGGCCTTCGAACATCGGATCGCCGCGGCCGTTGTCGATCCGGGTGTCGTCGACGTTTCAACATCGTGGATGGAGCATCTCCCGTCGGTCATGCGGAAGCTACTCACCGACGGAAACGAGAAGCTGTTCAATCTCGAAATGTCCCTCGGCATGAAGATGTCGAGCGCCACATCCCGGTTGTGGAATTTCCGCGCCAAGCCCTATCGGCAGGACAGTTATTTCCGGACGATGCAGGAGGTTCTGAAATATAACCTGACAGATGTCGCTGATCAGATCCGGACACCGTTGTTCATCACGGATCCGGAGGATGAGCAGTTCTGGCCGGGTCAGGCGAAGCAGCTGGCCAAAATGCTCCCCGGGGAGAAGGTACTCTCACCCTTTACCGCAGGCGAAGGCGCCAATGGGCACTGCCAGCCGCTGGCGCGCAGGCTCACGGAGCAACGCATTTTCGACTGGATGGATGACGTTCTCGGGCGTTGAGCGCGCGCTTTCATCGAGCGGCCCCGCATACGGGGCGTCGCTGCCGGCGGAACCAAAGGCCCTCTTGTCCACGCCGAGATGAGCGGGAGCCCAATTCGGCGGTGAACGCCCCCATGTCCTCCTCCCGATCGAGCATCGCGGTCTCGCCGATCGTCCGGAACGGTGCCTGCGCCAATGTGACAGGGGCCAGTCGCACATAGGCGTCGGCGACCAGCGCCGTCATGCCCCGGATGGCGAGAAGGATCGCCTTGCGCCCGGTGCGGCTTTGCTATCGGCAAACGAAGGACCCCGGTGATCGAGATCACCAGTGCCTCCGGTCCCTCGTCGCGTAGCCCGGCAGAACCTGCCTCATGAGTTGCGGCTTGACCGCCGGCAAGATGGCAGCAGCCGCGCTGAACCACGGGCCATTCATCCGGCCACCCCGAGATGGTTCAACTGCGGGGAGGCGATGTGATACTCCGCCGAGATGCGGTCGGATCCAGCCGCCCGCGCCCGCCATCCCTCGATCAGGCTTCCGCATGTGCGCCTGCTATCCATGACGAGGATGTCCTTTCGCTTCAGCGTGTCCGTGCGCAGCGAACTGCCATGACGTGTCGCGTGAGATTGCGCAGGTTGTGGCTGCCGGCCTGACGGCGGCGTCCTCATTCCATTCCGGGATCTCAAAGGATCAGAGGCACGCCTCTGCCGGTGGAGAACCATGCGCATTTTTTCCGCTTGCGAGCGTTAATGCGCCAGTGTAATACAGCACGTGTCACGCATTACTGTAACGCAGGAGACGTTCATGGATACCTCATTGAAGCGCTGGATGTGCCTCGGTTGCGGCTTCTCCTATGACGAAGCCCTCGGCCTACCGGAGCACGGCATCGCCCCCGGAACCCGTTGGCAGGACATTCCCGAGGATTGGGTCTGCCCGGACTGCGGAACCCCGAAGAGCCGTTTCGAGATGGTCGTCATCGGCTATTCGGCCGATGGCTCCAGCCTCGCCCAGTCGGCCTAGGAAGCCTAGGAAGCCTGTCTGCCTGAAGAACAGAGGCAGATCCCACGCCATCTCACGGAGCAAAGACCATGACAAAGTCGTTCGTTCTCCGCGCCGGGGAGCGCGGCCACAATGTGATTCATTCCGATGGCGCCGCCTCGTCCTATGTTGCGGGACATCCGGGCAGCTTCATCACGCGCGACTCCAGCCTCAACTTCAACCAGTATCAGTCGGGGCGTCCGGGCTTCGGCACGGTGCGCGTGTTCGGCGACGAGGTCTTTCACGGCGCCGGGTGCGGCTACAACATGCACCCGCATCACAATTTCATCATCTGCGCCTTCGTACTGGAGGGTGAACTCACCCACATCAACACCGCCGGCCGCGGCATGGTCGACCAGCTGCGCCAGGGCGACTACTATGTCTTCTCGGCCGGAGCGGGCGGCAAGCATTGCGAATTGTCGATCAGCCCCGAGGAGATGAACGCCATCTATCTCTGGCTGATGCCGGGCCAGCTCTATCAGGCGCCGACCTATCATCGCGCGCATTTCGACCTGCGCACCCGCCGCAACCGCATCGTGCAACTGGTCGGCGACGCCGACGGCGCCCTGCCGGTGATGCAGGATCTGCGCGTCTCGCGTCTCGTGACCGACAAGGCCGGCGCCTACAGCTATGCGCCCCGCACCAGCGGACACGGCGTCTATGTGTTCGTGGTCGATGGCTCGCTCGAAAGCAATGTCGCCAACCTCGCACGCCGCGACAGCTTCGGCGTGACCGGCATCGACGAGATCCAGATGAATGTCGCCGACAATTCGGACGTCATCCTCGTCGAGACGGTGATGATCGACGACGCGCGGATCAAGCAATGGGAGAAGGACCATGGCGACGACGTCAACCACTGACTTTCCTGCCATCGGCCAAATCGCAAAGCCGATGCCCGTCCCCATCGTCCTGAACCCGGCGCCAAAGGCGGCCTCGGCGGCGTGCCCGTACAAGGCGACCTGCAAGGCCAAGACCTGCCGCGGCGACTGGATCACCGTCACATGCGCCCGCGAGCGCAAGGGAGGCTGACATGCCGATCATGGAAGTACGCTATGCGGCCGGGAATCTCGATGCGGGCCGGAAGGCTGCGATCGCCGGCAAGCTCACCGACGTGATGATCCGGATGGAAGGCGGCGCCAATACGCCCGGCGGCCGCGCCTTCGCGACGGTGCTTTTCACCCCCACTGCCACGGATGACTGGTGGGTCGGCGGGACGACCGACGATACTTATGTCGCGGCTCCGGGGAAGTTCATCGTGAACATCTGGATCCCCGAAGGCTACATGAACGTCGCGCACAAGAACGAGGTTCATACCTGGGCGGCAGCGGCGATCACCGAGGCCATGGGCTCTGGCGAGCCCGGCAAAGGCATCCTCACCGTCATCAACGAGGTGATGGAGGGCAACTGGGGCAATGCGGGCCATCCGATCAGCCTCGCCAGCATCGCCGACAGCGTCGGCCTGTCGAAGACGAGCGACCGTTTCGCCTGGTCGAAGAGTTATTTCGAGGCCAAAGCGCGCGCCATGGCAGAGGCCGGATACCCAGCCGATGTGGGGGGCCTCTGGAAGGCGGCCGCCGACTGAGTTCGGCGTCGACGCCGCTGCGCCGAACAAGGCACGGAGATTCGGCGACGAGGAAGCGGGCGGCGCGCCCCATCGAACACCAACACTAGACACGAGGATCGACCATGAAGAAGCTCAAATCGGCGGCGCTCGCCGCTGCTGCCGGCTGGCTGCTCGTCACGAACCCCGCGGCTCACGCGGAAGACATGCAACCCGCCGCCGGCACCACCATCGAGATCTACACAGATGCCGATGCGAGCGCCGTGCTGAATGCCCGGATCGCCGCACTCAAGACGGTACTGGATCTCACATCCGAGCAGCAGAAGCTCTGGCCGCCGGTCGAAGGCGCAATCCGCAGCATCGCCTCCGCCGCGATGGCGCGCGGCAAGCAGCGCTCGGAAGCCGCGGCACCGACCGATTTCCTCGAGGTCATCGAACGAATCGGCGATGCGGAGGCGACGCGGGCCGCCGACCTGAAGTCCTTCGTCGCGGCCGCACGCCCCCTCGTCGCCTCGCTGAGCGATGCCCAGAAGAACCGCATGCCGGGCTTCCTCGGCATGGTCGGCACCGCGACCGCCCCCCTGTCCTCGGAGTCGTTCTGGCTGTTCGAGGAAGAGGAACGCTGAGCGCGCCTGAACCTGCCCCAAATTCACGGATTGAGATCACGATTATGCATAACAGACTGGCATCGCTTCTCGCAGCCGCAGTGCTCGCTGGAAGCTCCTCCGCGGCCTTCGCCTTGCCGGCCCTACCCGCCCCGAGCGGGATCGCGGCGCCGAACACCTCCGCCTTCGTCATTCAGGTCGCGAATGGCTGCGGGCCCGGCGGTTATCGGGGGCCTTATGGCGCCTGCCATTCCTATGGAACCGGCCCCTATCCGGGCGGGTATTACGGGCCGTTCCGTAACAATTGGGGCTGGAACGGCTGTCCTCCGGGCTTCTGGCGCGGTCCTTGGGGCCATTGCCGCGACACGCCCTATCACGGCCGGCTGCCGGGCGGCGGCTGGAAGTAGCCCTGCAGCTTCCGATACGCAATGTATGTTTTGTGAGCAAGCGGCGAGACCTTGGAAGATCGGCGCTTGCAGACCAAACTCGTGCGCGCATTCACCGACCCCTGCTGTTTCCCCAGATATGGCAATCGATCATGACACCCAATTGGTTCGACAATGTCGAATGGCGGCGACATCCGTGGCCGGGACTGAACTGGCTGACGGCTTCGCTGCTCTTCGAAGATGTCCGCGCCGCCATCGATTTCTATACCGAAACGATGGGCTTTGTGACGATCTTCGAGCTTCCTGCCGATGAGGGCAGCCTGGCATTCGCCCGCATGCGCTATCGTGGCGCCAACTTTACGATGAACTCAACAGACTTCGAGACGGGCCTCAGGGCACCCAGGCTTGGAGAGCCGGGCAGCTTTCTGTTTTACATCTATGTCGATGATGTGAATCTGACCGTGGCGCGGATGGCGGAGCGCAGTGCCAGGGTTGTCATTGCGCCAAGAACCGAGTTTTGGGGCGATGTGCGGGCACGGCTGACCGATCCGTTCGGCTATGTCTGGGATCTTGCGCAGCGGATTGATCCGGGGAAGGACGGGCATATTCTGTCCTGACCTGTCTTAAGAGAAGCGCCATTGCCGTTTCTTGCGCCGTGCAGGCCGTCATCCCGGGTGAACGGGAGGGTGATAGGCGAAGGTACTCATCAATAGCGCCGCCACCAGTAACACCACCGGGAGGTGGACGAAGAACTGGATCGACGTATAACCGATGATATCCTTGGGCTTGAGGCGCAAAATCCCCAACAGGGGCAGCATCCAGAACGGATTGATGAGGTTCGGCAACGTCTCGGCTATGTTGTAGACCATCACCGTCCAGCCGAGATGGGCGCTGATCTGGTTGGCCGCGGTCATGACATAGGGCGCCTCGACAATCCATTTGCCGCCGGCCGAGGGGATGAAGAAGCCGAGCACGGCTGAATACGCCCCCACCAGGAGCGAGAAGACCGTGGTGTTCACCGAGGCGTCCACGAACCAGTGGGCAATGGTGTCGGACAAGGTCATGCCATTTGCGTTAGGAACGCGCGTGAGCATGTGAGCGATGCCGGCGTAGAAAGGGAATTGCAGCAGCACGCCCGACACACCCGGCACCGCCGCGCTGAATGCGTCGACAAGGTTGCGGGGGCGCCAGTGCAGCAGGATACCCAACATCAGAAAGGCAAAATTATAGGTGTTGAGGCCGGACAGATGCATCAGCGGATTGCCCGAGCCGAACGTATTCCAGAGCCAGCCAAGTGCGAGCAGCACGACGAGGATCGACAGCACCGGGCTGTGTTCGAGCCTATCGCCCGGCCGCCCCGGCCCGTCGCTGGCTTTCGGCTCGTCGTCGAGCGAAATACCGAGATCCCGGGCGGTACGGATCGCCCTTTCGCCCGGCGCAGTCGCATAGCAGATGGCGGCCGACAGGGCGGTAACGAGCAGGATGACCACGCCGTTCTGCCAGGTCAGGATCGTCTGCGAGAAGTCGATGACGCCGGTGATCGGCAGCAGGTCCGGCGGAATGCTGGCGGCATTCGCCTGGAGTTGGGCCGCCGACGAGGTGATGCCCAGAGTGAAGCTGCAGCCGAGGCCCAGATAGCCGGCGGCGCCGGCAGCGCGATAGTCGAGACGCAGATCCTCCCGCCGGGCGATCTCACGGACCAGGAGGCCGCAGAAGATGAGGCTGAGCCCCCAGTTGGCCAGCGACAGCCCGATGCTGAGCAGTCCCACCATGACGATGGCGCCGCGGCCGGAGCGGGGAATCGCGGCCAGCGATTTCAAGGCTCGGCGCGCCTGCGGTGCCGTCGCGACGATGAAGCCGCCGATCGCGACCATCGCCATCTGCATCGTGAAGGGCATAAGGTTCCAGAAGCCGTCGCCGAACGCCTGGCTGGTGGCGAGCGGAGAGCCGCCATGGAGCATGGTGGCGCCCGCAACGACCAGAGCCGAGACGAGCACGAAGACATAGGCATCGGGAAACCAGCGCTCGGCGAACTCCACCAGGCGTCCGGCGATCGTGGAGAGCGGGCGGCATGGCGGAGCACCCGTTTCTGTGGCCGCCGTGTCGTCTGCGGCGTCGGGATGCGGCCGCCTCACTGGCGGACCCCGATCGTCATCGTGGCGGAGTCATCGCCTTGAAACGGACAACGTGACACATTATAGTAATGCACTATCGGGGCCTCTGCGATGGTTACTCCGCCATCCGAGGCCGACAGCCAACTCTGGCGAAAGGGACTTTGGCGGACGGACATGGAACAGAATCTACGCGAACAAGTGCTGGAGACGGTACGATCCGAAATCATCTCCGGGGAAGCCGGTCCCGGCAAGATGTATTCGGTTCCGACGCTTGCCAGCGACCTCGGCGTGTCTACGACGCCGGTTCGCGAGGCGCTTCTGGAACTGGCGCGCAACGGTCTCATAGAGCCGATGCGGAACCGCGGCTTCAGGGTCGTGGAGCCGACCGTCGAGGAGTTGCGCAATCTGTTCGACATGCGCGAACTGCTGGAAATCCACGCCGCAGCGATGCTCGCCGGCAAGCCGTCCACGAAGCTCGAAGAGCTGGTGGTGCTCGCTGACGAGGTCAAGTCGGCAGTCGATGCCGACGACGTGCCCAGCTATCTCGCCGCGGACCGGCGCTTTCACAATGCCTTCATAGCCGCCGCCGGCAATCCGCTGCTGACCGAGATGGCGATGGCGCTGCGCGACAAGATGCGACTCTATGGGATCGGCTCGCGGGCAGGGATCGAGCGTCAGGCCGCCTCGGTAAGCGAGCATTATCGCCTCATCGAACTCGCCGAGGCCGGTAATGTGCCGTCCCTCACGGAATTGCTGAAGCAGCACATCCGTACCTGGGAGCCGATTTTCGTGGATGCGCTGCTCAAAGGGTCCCGTGACAGCTTGGGCAAGCGCAGCTGAGCCGGTGCCGGGACGTTTAGTTCCCCTCAAAGATAGCTGGACCTCTCGGATGTACACGCGTGAAGCCTCATATCCGCTATGAGTTTCATCACATGGGTATTCCCACCGACGAGATTCGCGCCGGTGAGATTTTTAGCTCGGCGGCAGGGATGTATACTTCCGACAATCCTGGTAGCTTCCGCGTACAATGGCACGGCTTCCTGCACTCATCGCCCCTGCATCTGTTGATCCGCACCGTTCCCCACGCTGCCTTGAAGGGGGCGGGACAAGAGCAGTTCGAAATCGTACGCTAAGGTCGAACGGAGCAGGAACGTTATGCGGCACGCCGTAGCCCAGCCGGGAGGCGAAGCAATCTGAAGCCTTCCGGGAGATTTTGCTCGCTGTCCCAGGTGTAGATGCCTGTCAGGTTGATATGCTCCCAACTCAGCGGCGAGATATGCCTCAATAGGGACTCTGGAATGTTCCTTCCCGCTCGTTTGAGCTCTTTGACCGCGCGGTCGAGATAGACCGTGTTCCAGTGGACGATCGCGCTGACGACAAGATTGAGGCCTGATGCGCGGAATGCCTGACTTTCGAACGACCGGTCGCGGAGTTCGCCACGCTCATGGAAGAAGACTGCGCGTTTGAGTTTGTGCGCTGCCTCGCCCTTGTTGAGGCCGGCTTGGCAGCGCCGGCGCAATGTCGAGTTCGAGTACCATTCGGTCATGAAGAGCGACCGCTCGATGCGGCCGAGTTCCCGAAGAGCCTTGGCCAGCTGGCTTTCCTTCGGTGATGCCGAGAGCTTCTTCAAAATCGTAGAGGGCACAACGGCGCGGGTGGTGATCGATGCCGCTAGATGAAGCAGATCATCCCAGTGATCGAGGATCAGGGTGGTGTTGATCGGCGCCCCGATGTGGTTCGACAGCGCCGGGTATGCGTCGCCTTTCTCGAACGTGTGGAACTTCCGATCTTTGAGATTGCGCAGTCGTGGTGCGAACCGCTTGCCGATCAGAGCGAATAGCCCAAAGACGTGATCGCTCGCGCCGCCGGTGTCGGTGAAGTGCTCCTGTATTTCGAGGATTGTGTCCTGATCGAATAGTCCGTCGAGCACATAGGCAGCCTCGCTTTCGGTCGGGCTGATGGGCAAGATGCTGAAGTAGCCGTACTGATCTGACAGATGGCTGTAGAACTTCGATCCGGGCTCACTGCCGTAATGTAGATTGATGTCTCCGCGCTTTGCGGCTCGGTCGCTTGCTCGGAAGAATTGGCCATCGGATGATGACGTCGTGCCATTGCCCCAAAGGCAAGAATGCGGATGGCGGGTGTGTGCGTCAGTCACGCAGGCCTGGGCCGCGCGGTAGGTCTCTGACCGGGCATGGAAGGCGCGCATCCAACTGATCTGGTGAGCGCTGATGCCTTTGGACGCGCTGGCCATTCGCTTTGGACCGAGATTGGTCGCATCGGCCAGTACGCCAGCCAGCATGGCCGAGACATTCCTCGGAGTGTCACCCGTTCGAACATGCGTGAAGCAATCCGCAAAGCCGGTCCATTCGTGCACTTCCCGCAGGAGGTCCGGCACCTCGACCAACGGATAAAGCTCGCTGATCTCGGCGTTCAGTTCCTCCGCTGCAGCGGGAACCTCGCCGGCGGCCGGCGTGACGATCAAGGTACCAGCTTCAAGGCGAACACCTTCAAGCTTTCCGGATCGTGCCCTGTGCGCCAGGCGCTTCAGGTTGAAGTCGAGCATCTGCCGCGCTTCGGTAAGCCACGCCGCGCCGTCTTCTTGGACACCAAGTCCGAGGCGATCTTCATCTTTCAGGATGGTGAACGTTGATCGCGGCATCAGGTGCTCGTCGATCGGTCGGAAGGATCGGCTGCCATCGACCCAAATGTCCGCAGATCTAAGCCGGTCTCGCAAAGCCGCGAGGGTTGCAATCTCATAGAGACGGCGATCGGGCTTCTCCTGCCCGAGGATCAGCCGTCGATCGGCTTGGCTGAGGTGGGTGACCGGGACGCGATCCGGAAGGGTCCGCCGCTTCTCGGCATAGAGCCGCTTCAGCAGCAAAATCGCCGCAAGAAGGGGATCGTGGCGGCGCGCTGAGCGGAACGTGAACGTCTGCAGGAACGCACCGGCATACTTATTGACGGTGGCATATTGCTCGACCGCTAAGGTCAAGGGCGATGCCTCGTTGTCGCCGACCATCGACTCAAGCTCAGGCTTCATCCGAAGCAACCGGTGCCATCCAACTTCCTGATCGAGAACCTCCAATGCGTTCCGGCCATAATCGTTCGCGGACTGCAGGGCTGTGATCGTGTCCAGGAACATGCGTAGCGCTTTGGCGGTATCCGGCCTGCAGTCCATGTGCCGCTGCTTCTTGCGGTTATTGGCTTGCGAGAACAGCCGACCTATCAGCTTGATGAACATCGACCCTGCATCGTCCGTGAGCTTCTGGCCGAGCTTGATAATCTGCGCCACGATTAGCGCGTGTCGACGGCTGGCATTGAAGTCGTTGGCCAGCCATGCCGGTGTGGCGTTGCCTTCACGGATCATCTGATCCCACCGTCCAGACGATATGCGTATCTGCAATCTCGGATCGATTTCTAGCTCGCGCAGGAAGGCAATCCGTTCGGTCAGCCCGACCAGGTTTGACGTACCTGGCGCATCCGGCGCTGATCGTAGCCAATGAAATCGCGTCTGGCCGATAGCCGGGTCAACCTCCAACAGCTTATCCAACGATGAAGCGTATCGACCGAAATTTCTTCGATCAGCGCTCTCTCTGCCCGCCGACGGGCAATGGCGCGGGCAGCAAGACCGATCCGTTCGATCGTGTCGATTGCTGGCAGAAGAGATCCGCGTTCACGAAACATGGCGACAGTAGCACTCGCTATCGCGCCACCGTCGTCGGACATCGCGGCCGCCTGAATTGCAGCCAACAGCGCAGCCCTACGGTCTTGCGCCGTCGCGCTCCGCGCGGCCAGATAAACCATCAAGCGAGCAATGTGATCGCGCCGCGTTTCTTCACGGCGTGCATAGAGCGCAAACTTTCCAGCGTCGGCGCCAATCTGCTCAGCAACGTACTCTAGCATTGCGCGAGGCGGAGTTTCATCGGTCGCCAACACCCTGCCTGGATATCGCATCAGGCAGAGCTGAACGGCAAATCCGAGCCGATTGTGTTCTCGTCTGCGAAGTCCAATCTCAAGCCTGTCAGCCGACGACAACGAATAGTGCCGGATGAGGCCGTCCTCATCGGTTGGTATATCGAAAAGTCTCTGTCGATCTTGGACCTTGAGAAGCCTCCGTTTACCCATTGCCCGACTCCATCTCCGACCAATCTGCCGGGAGCGTTGTCGAGTCGGACGGACGAAGAAATCAAGATTGGTGCATTGCGATGGCAATCCACAGGGATCGGATGCTGGACATCCGGGCTACGGCGCCGTTCATGCTCCGTTCGCCCTTAGCGTACGATTTCGCACTGCTCTTGTCCGCCCCCCAGCCTTACGAAATCTTACAGGAGGTGAACCGGGCACTCGAATACCGAGTTTCGCAACGAGATATGCCTGGAAGCAATAACCCGTGGCCTTATGACCCACCGCTATGCGATTACCTGTCTGCAAGCCAACGGAGCATCGCTCGAGTGACAACGGCCGGCTGCTCAATCGGCGTCATATGCCCGGCGCCCGGCACGACGAGCAACGTCGACCCGCGAACCATTTCGGCCATTTCGCGATGCTGAGCCACGTCGGTGACGCGGTCAAATTCTCCGCACAAGATCAAGCATGGCCCTACGAAGGTACGGAGCACGGCCCTACCGTCCTTGCGCTCGATACCGCTTTGCCGCCGCATCACGACAGGTCCCAGCCGCGCCGCCATTGTTTGGATCCGATCTGCAATCGCCTTGTCGGCGAGGTTCGAAGGATGGAGATAGCTCTCGAGCAGGCGTTGCCCCACGCCGACAAATCGACCCGGCTGGCTGGCTGCCATGTTGAGCCTTTGTCGCTCCTTCTTTCGCCGTGGAGAGTCCGGGCGCCAAGAGGTGTTTAGCAACGCAAGCCGTGAAACGCGGTTTGATGCACGCCGCAGGATCTCCTGGGCTACAAACCCGCCCAGCGAAAAGCCGGCCAAGGCGAAGCGTTCTGGGGCAACCGCCAGCACCGCGTCAGCCATATCCTCTATCGTTTCGGCTTGCGTAATGTCAGCAATCAAGCAAGAGGCGACGTCGGCCAACGGCGCCATCTGATCGCGCCAGAGATCACCGTCATTGAGAAAGCCCGGTATGAGAATTAAGCTTGGCCGGGTAGTCAAGCCATTTGCCTCCTGCATCATAACATACTGCTTGTGAGCAACTGGTCAAGAATCGGGCTGCCGTACGAGCTTTCTCAAGAGAGTGATGTCGTTGGGTATAGGAGTATCCGGGTAGTATTTCGGCCAGGACGCAACGACCACTTCGCCTACGTAAATATCGCCCCTCGAATCGGCTGCAACGCCATGCGGAGCGATGAACTTCCCGACGCCCCTGCCGGGCACTCCCGCGCCATATCTGACAACCACCCCTCCCTCACGGTCCAAAATGGAAATCCGAGGGCCGAGATTTGGCGTCCTGATGTTTACGGGCATCGTTGGGCCTACCTCGCCGACGATGATTTGGGATGGCGTCGCTCTGCTCAGACACAGGGCGCAAGGCCGGTGAAGATTGTTCCACTGGCTTATGTATCGTCCCGCAGCATCAAATATTTGAATCCGGTGATTCTCCCGGTCCGCGACGTAGATCCTGTCCTCTTCGTCGCAGACGATGTTGTGTGGAACATTGAAACTGCCTGGTTCGACTCCAGGTTTGCCCCAGGAGGTTAGGTATTTGCCGCCGGCGGTATATTTGTGCACGCAGGCATTGCCGTAGCCATCGGACACAAAAATGTCACCGTTCGAGGAAAGCGCAGTGTGAGTGCACCGATTGAACGGCTTGCCGCTCATATGCGCCGATGGCTGCTTTGGCAGGCCGATCTGCAGGAGAATCTTGCCTTCGGGCGTGCATTTCCGGACGGTATGATCTCCTTCATCAGTACAGTACAGACTATCGTCTGGACCAATGTGGAGTCCGTGCGCCTTCGTAAACATGTCTTCGCCCCAAGAGCGCAGGAACCGGCCCGATCGATCGAAGACGATCATCGGATGCTCCCCGCGATTGAAGACATAAACGTTATCACGGCTGTCGACCGCGACGGCGGCAACTTCCTTGTATAGCCAGCCGGTCGGCAATTTGCCCCACGTGGAGTCTTCGGTAAACTCGACCATCGCGATCTCCTTCCTGTCTCGTCAGCCCCGGCCTACGAAAGGCATCTTGCTGGCCATAACGGTCATAAAGAGTACATTTGCCTCTAACGGCAGATCGGCCATGTAGCGCACGGCGTCAGCGATATGCATGGGATCGATCAATGGTTCTGGCTTGCGGCTTAAGTCAGCCTGCAGCACGCCGTCGCGCATGCGGTTAGCAAGTGGCGACTCGGCATTGCCGATGTCGATCTGACCGCAAACGATGTCGAAGTTCCTACCGTCGAGCGCGAGCTGCTTGGTAAGTCCGGTGATGGCGTGTTTGGTGGATACGTAGGCGGTTGCAAACGGGCGTGGCGCGTGAGCGGATATCGATCCGTTGTTAATAATGCGTCCGCCACCAGGCTTTTGACGGCGCATCAATCCGAAGGCCGCCCGTGCGCACAGGAACGAACCCGTGAGGTTAACATCAACCACCGCACGCCACGTCTCGACTGCCAACTCGTCGATCGGAACGGCAGGCGCGCCGCGACCAGCATTGTTGAAGAGGAGGTCAACCCGGCCGAATTTCCGCTCGATGGTTTCGAAGAGCCCTGCGACCGCAGCTTCCTGCGAAACGTCCGCCGGAACCACTAGCGTTTCGCCTGCGGCCAGCGATGCGGTTTCCTCGAGTTCGGCCACGCGCCGGCCGACAAGCGCGACCAGATAGTCCCCTTGGGCGAGCTTGAGTGCAACTGCACGACCAATTCCCGATCCTGCCCCGGTCACCACCGCGATTTTTTGCATTTCAAATCTCCACCCTTTTTTGTGCACTCACCTCCGACGCAACTAGGGCAGCGACGAAGCCAATGCTCCTTGCCTAAGCCGAGAACCGCCTTTCTCGTCGGGTTTTTCATATTATGCGCGCGATCCAACCGCGGGGCATATAATTGCAGCATAGCTGCTTCACGCGTATTGATTTTGGGTCGGATCGATTAAACGTGAAAAAGCTTGAGGGTAGCGAAAAGAGCATCCTGCTCCTCAAATGGCCATCTTAGCGACCACCATTCCGCTGTTCTGGCCGCATTGGTGAGCAAAGGGATCTGCTTGATTCATACGAAGGGCCGTATCGACGGCCAAGGCGGTTCATTGGAGGAGCCAGATGAGCGACAATGTTAAACGCGGCTTGGCCGGGGGCCTGACGAACTACGGTGATCCAGCCTTCGCCGCTTATCTGCGTCGCTCATTTGCACAATCCATGGGATATTCCCGAGAACTTCTCTCCAAGCCGGTCGTCGGGATTACCTGGACCGCAAGCGATTTCAACAATTGCCATCGCGGTGTGCCTCGGCTTGTGGAGGCCGCAAAACGCGGCGTTCTCGCATCGGGCGGGTTGCCAATGGATTTCCCGGTGCCGTCGCTCGGAGAGATATTCCTGAACCCGACAAGCATGGTGTTCCGCAATCTGATGGCTATGGCGACCGAAGAGATGATCCGCGCCCAGCCCATGGATGCGGTCATTCTCATTGGTGGCTGCGACAAGACGTTGCCGGCGTTGGCGATGGGAGCAATTTCAGCCGGCAAACCTGCGATAATGTTGGCCACCGGGCCCATGATGACGTCGCGGTTCAAGGGCGAACGGTTGGGGGCCTGTACGGACTGCCGCCGTTTTTGGGCCCGTTACCGCGCAGGCGAAATCGTCACCGACGAAATCGAAAACATCGAGCGGACGCTTGCCACGACTGAGGGCACCTGTTCGGTCATGGGGACTGCCAGCACGATGGCCATTCTATGTGAGACCCTCGGCCTGATGCTTCCGGGAACGGCCGCCATCCCCGCAGTGCACGCGGATCGCTTGCGTGCGGCCGAGGAGAGCGGACGGGCAGCCATGCGCCTAGTCGAGACCGGCCAGACCTACGATGGGTTTCTTACCCAAGCGAGTTTCGACAACGCGCTCAAAATGCTCCTGGCTGTTGGAGGTTCGACCAATGCGATCATCCACCTTGCCGCGATGGCGGGCCGCCTCGGTCTGGATTGCTCGCTGGAGCGCCTGAACAGCTTCACCGACGACATCCCCGTACTCGTGGATCTGAAGCCTACGGGGCAAGGCTACATGGAAGATTTTTTTGCCGCCGGTGGCGTCGGCGCAATGGTCAATCGCCTGCGCGACAGGCTCGATCTTGACGCCTTAACGGTCACCGGCGTGTCGCTCGGGCAGGCTGTCGATCTCGATGCCATTTGGATCGACGAGAACATTATTCGTCCACTGGATAACCCTGTCCGCGAGAATGGTGGATTGGTCGGCCTTTCCGGCTCGCTTGCGCCCGGTGGCGCTGTAATCAAAAGGGCGGCGGCCGACGAACGACTATTTGAGACGACAGCGCGCGCAGTGGTTTTCGACGGCTTGGCCGACCTATCGGCGCGGATCGACGATCCCGATCTCGATGTCACCGAAAACGACGCTCTCGTCCTGAAAAATGCAGGACCGATCGGGGCAGGCATGCCAGAGGCAGGCTATCTCCCGATCCCTGCCAAGCTGGCACGACAAGGGGTCAAGGACATGCTGCGGATTTCCGATGCGCGCATGAGCGGAACTGCATTTGGAACCATCGTCCTGCACGTGTCGCCAGAGGCATCCGCCGGCGGCCCGCTTGCGCTGGTCGAAAACGGAGATCTCATCCGCATCAGCGTGCGCGAACGGCGCCTAGACCTTCTCGTCGCCGACGAAGAACTGGAGCGCCGCGTAAACATACAGATTCTGCCGCCTGTAAAAGTCGAGAGAGGCTGGATGGGGCTTTTCCGTCAGCATGTTCTCCAGGCGGAGAAGGGCTGTGACTTGGACTTCCTAGTCAAGACCTGAGACTTGATGGGAACTCTAAGATACGGTCGCCTCGGTTCCCATCATCGACCGCGGATGGTCTCGAGGAGTGCTATATCCCGTACGGGACGGTCATTGACCAAGTCCAACACCGACAAAATGAAAGTATCTGCAAGCTGTTCTGAAACGCCTGCTCCCATGATCAGTCCGCGTGCCTTGCTTGCGAGCTCCGCCGACGTAACGGGATTCTCGGGGTCTCCCTTGGCGTCCTGACGCAGGGCGGCAAGCTTCCGGCCACCGGCGGTTTTGACAACGACTTCGGTCCCCCACGACTGCGGATAAGCGGCATCGATCACCGGGCTGAC
The DNA here is from genome assembly GCF_018398315.1 of Chelatococcus sp. YT9. Taxonomy (NCBI): domain Bacteria; kingdom Pseudomonadati; phylum Pseudomonadota; class Alphaproteobacteria; order Hyphomicrobiales; family Chelatococcaceae; genus Chelatococcus; species Chelatococcus sp. YT9. The sequence continues at coordinate 234,272 of NZ_JAHBRW010000003.1, read as the reverse complement.
ATCGACAGAAACCTTGTTTCTAAGGTCTGATATCCTTTCGCGAGAACTGCCCTCAAAACTAGATTGCATTACCTGTCCGTCGGCCAACGCGATAGCTACGCAATGTTGCAAAGAAAATTTGGCGCTGTAAGGGTCCTGCGGGTCGGGACGGTTGCAGACTTCGAGCGCTGCCCGATACGCGCCAACAGTCACATGCGTGATCGGCTCGCCATCCAGCTCTCGATGCAGCTGTATTGCCGCGTCGATGGCTGGATGCGTATGCCGGCAACATGGCCAAGGCTTGATTGACGTACGTGTCAATTGCCAAGGGCCGTCCGGGTTGGCGACAATCTTGTCGGCTTCGAAATCCGAGCAGAGACCGGCAAAGAACCCTTTTTTCCCTTCAAGAATGTGCGCAGGCCCCGTAAAATTCTCGGCCGCGAGAAGTGCTGCGAGAACGCCCGATTCGGATGCGCGGGCAGTGTGCAAATGTTTGCTCATTGCACCCTCTTCCAGAAACTCCCAAAGACCTGAAGACTGGGTGCCGGCGTTTCCAAGCGACCAAATTGTCTGTTTCTCCGAAAGCATCATCAGGTCCGCGGCGGCCATCGCGGATCCGAATGGCCCGCATGTTGACGTGTTGTGCCACACGCGATAGTGCGCCTTGCCGACGGCCATGCCTACGCGGCAGACCGCTTCGTATCCAGAAAGGATCGATTCCAGAAAGCGCTGACCTTTGAGGTTGCGATCCTCAGCGATTGCCCAAGCTGCGGGAACCACCACGCAGCCGGGGTGTGTTACGGAATCGCGGTGAAGGTCGTCCATTTCGAGAATGTGGGAAAGTCCGCCGACGAAAAAAGCGCGGCGGCCGGGGTCGGTGCTTCCCAGCGGAGCAACGGCGTCAAGCATGCGGGCAGGCGCGCTTCCGCGTGCGCCCACCGCACAGGCAAGTGTGTCCAGGACAAAGTAGGCAGCGGCTTCGAGATCCGTCGGAGTTATAGCTTTGCCGCGCGCGAGTCGAACCAGCTCTTGTGTAAGGCTCATTGGAAACCCCTCCGTTCAAGATTGGTTCGAGGTTCTGGAGCAAACTCTCGACGCAGCGACAGGTCTTGTTCGCCGAGCGCTGGGACACGACCCAGCTCCCGCCGAGATCCATCCACCAGTATGGGATGAGCCAATACGTCCACAAAACCGTTCGGCGTTTCGACGCGTGAGAGGCTTACGCTACGATGATTTGGGAGATCCGCCATCGTCGACACGCGCCCATACGCGATGCCCTCGACATCGAGGTTTTGGCAGAGAATCTCGGAAGCGAACGCGCCGATCCTGTCTTGTATGAGATTGTCGAGTTCGGACCTGTTTCGTACCCGCTCCGTGTTGCTATCGAACCTTCGATCGGCGCCCAGAGCAGGGTCGCGAAGAACCTTGAGGCAAAACGTTTGCCACTCCCGTTCATTCTGGATTGCGACAAGGATCTCACCATCAAGCGCTTGAAAAACCCCGTAGGGGGCGATGGACGGATGGGCGAGACCGAGCCTTTTGGGTGGCGTATTGCCGTACCGGGAAGCCAGGTAAGGCACGTTCATGTATTCGGCCAGCGTATCGAAAAGCGAGAGCTGGATATGGCAACCGGTCCCGGTTCTGGCGCGTAGCAACAGAGCCTCCAGAATAGCCGCGTAGGCCGCTTGCCCGGTGGCGATATCGCAAACTGAAATCCCCACCCGCACCGGACCGGAACTTTGGGACCCCGTGATGCCGGCGAGCCCTGCCTCTGCCTGCACAAGCAGATCATACGCCTTGCGCTGCTGGTCCGGCGTGCCGGGTGCATAACCGGAAACATCGCACACAATCAGCCCCGGGTGCCGGCTCCTGAGTACCGGGGACCCGATACCGAGACGATCGGTGGCGCCAGGGGCTAGGTTCTGGATAAATACGTCTGCACCGGCGATCATCGAATTCACCAGCGCGAGATCGTCCGGCGACCGGAGATCGACGCGACACGATTCCTTGCCGCGATTGTTCCAAACGAAGTAGCTCGACATGCCGAAGACGTAGTCGTCATAGCCGCGCGCAAAATCGCCTTCGGGCCGTTCCAGCTTTATGACTCGCGCCCCGGCATCTGCGAGGCGCGATGTCGCCAGAGGCGCCGCGACGGCTTGCTCCAGCGCCACGACGGTAATTCCCTGGAGTGCGCCGCTCATTGTGTCTCCACGCCTTTCTCAAGCCCGATCTTCATTGGCCCAGCGTTCAATAGTCAGATCCAAAAGACCGTTGCCATTCCGATTTCACGAAGGGCGATATAGCAAAATGCGAACGCATTCTGACGCCGAGGACCGCCCTAAGAAACTATCGGCGGCCTCGGAATTGGAAACCGCGACCGCCGGAAATGTAGCAGAAATAAACAAAGTCCTTCGGGGCGGCAGACGCAGCTATTTGGCGCCCTTGAGCGTGTTGATCCAAAAGTCCATGTCCTGACCGAAGTTTGTTTGCCAGCGGGCAGGATCGATCTCGTAGCGCTCCGTGATCGGGTCATACCAGGGCTGCTTGACCACGGCGCGAGCATCGACCGCGGTGGGGAACGTCGTCGGACCGCCATAGAACTTCTGTTGCGCAACCGTCCCGCCGGCTTCGCTGACCCACCAGTTCTGGAATAACCGCGCCGCATTCGGGTGAGGCGCCTTTGCCGAAATGGCGCTCCATGCAGTGATCAGGCCGAGAGGGCTAGGTGACGGATGGGTCCATTGGACCGGCGCGCCTTCTTCCCATTTCGCCGACGCGGCATTTTCCCAAACCGAGATCAAGAGATCCTTCTCGCCGGTGACGATGCGGTCGATCGCAATGTTGATTTCCGAGTAAACGGACGGCTGCTGTGTCGCGAGGGCTTTGATGAACTCCGGTCCGAACCGATCCTTGAGCTTTGGGTCCATGAACATATGGGTAAGCGTATAGCAGGTTGCGCACCTCTGGTCGGTGACCGCGATGCGACCTTTGAACACCGGGTCAAGGACTGCTTCCCAATTACCGCGCAGCTTCTCGATCTCCTCAGGCGTGAGTTTGTTCGGATTGTAGAGGATCGCCGCGTCCTGATAGTAGAGCGAGTAGGCACTGCTGCCCATGCGCGCTTTCGGAGTGAGCTTGTCGGCGTCCGGGACGGTCCATTCCGCGAGCAAGCCGTCCTTGATGAGCGATCCTATCGACACGAAATCCAACGAGACGAGGTCGGCGACATTCTGGCCGGCCGCCGACTCTTGCGTAAATCGTTGGTATTGCTGAAGATTAGCGAGGCGTATGACTTCGACTGTCACGCCTGGATATTTCTCCATAAATGCGTTGGCGATATTCTGCATCGCGGCGGAAGGCGCTCCATTGTACCAGACGACGGTCCCTTCCTGTTTGGCGAGTTCGTACAGCTTTGCCTCATCCTTCGGATCAGGGAAGGTCTGCGTGGAAGCCGAGCCCGCGCTGATCGCTCCCGCCAAAAGCAAAGCTCCCGCAGTCAATAGGTTCTTCATTTTCATCTTTGCAACTCCTCCCATAAGCTTCATTGGACTATGTCATTTCCCAACGACAGGCTTTTGCGGCGGATCGCCCCATGATCCACTGCTTGTCCTCGTCGCTGAGAAAGGGCAACGCTTCCGTGAAGAGGCGCATGTTGTCCTCGAAGGACCATTTCAGCCGGGTCACGTCGCTGCCCCAGAGCATCCGGTCGGGGCCAAAGGCATCGTAGATTCTGTGAATCGGCTCGTGCAGGACCGGGAACGGGTAGGGGGCGCTGGAAAAGCAGGGCAGCGACGACACCTTGATCGAGACGTTCCGAAACCGCGCCAGATCCAGCGTATCGTTCAGATCCGCCCAAACCGCCTCGTCCTGAAGATCGAATGGTTCTCGGCCCGCATGGTCTATGATCAGGCGGAGACTCGGAAATCGCTCGAGAACCGGCGCGAAGGCCGCCATCCTGTTAGGTGCAGCTGACATGAACGGTATATCGTGATCAACGAGCCCCCGCCAGAACCAGTCAAGCTCCTGCAACGGCTTCGCAGAGAAGCGAAAGTAACGCCGAATGCCCAGCATTCCGTCTCGCCGCCAAGTCGCCAAGGCCTCACCGGCGTTTGGTAGGTCGAACTCGAATTGGCCCATGACGGCGAAACGGTTCGGATATTTTGCCGCCGCATCGAGAGCATATCTGTTCTTCATCGCGTCGCTGATCCAACTCCCGAACGGCACGAGGATCGAGCGTGCAATACCGTTTGCGTCCATGCGCGCAAGTGCCTGCCTTACCGTATGCTCGGCGCCGTGGTTTGCTCTGGCGGAATCAGGAGTAGGAAACTCGGCCGACTCCTCCCAGCAATGGATTTGCGAATCGATTACAAACAAGCGGTATCCTCCTGCTTTTCCCGATCAACGATCGAGCCCCCTAGTCGCCGACCTAACGACGATTGCGAGACGCTTTGCAGGAGAATCGTCCAAAAGCCGGTATGCCGGCATTGTATTGTTGACTTACTCTAGGGAGGACTAGCCTGACCGGATTTGGTGCCGATCTCCTGCTCGGATAAACGGGATCGACGCGGATTTATGGAGGTGACCGGTGCGTCTGTACGAACTTTACCCTTCCGCTGGCGATCTCGCTCTTCACGCTGGCGATCGTCCTGACCCCGTGCCGGGGGTGGGGGAAGTGCTCATCGAAATTCATGCAGCAGCTCTCAACTACCGGGACCTTGTGGTCGCTCGCAACGACTACAGGACTGATATGAAGCGGCTTGTGCCGATGTCCGATGGAGCGGGCACGATTGTCGGCCTGGGACCGGGTGCGACACGCTTCCCCATAGGAGCAAGGGTTTCGCCGGCCTTTTATCCGGATTGGCGGGAAGGCCCGATTACCGCCCAAAAGCGGGCGAAGAATCTCGGTGGCACAGTGGACGGCGTACTATCCCAGCTATTCGTTGCGAACGAAGAGACGATCGTCGCCATTCCCGACCATATGAGTTTCGAGGAGGCGGCGACATTGCCGTGTGCTGCCTTGACCGCGTGGAACGCCCTGGCGGATTCGTACAAGCTGTCGGTGGGCGAAACCGTTCTTCTTCAAGGAAGTGGTGGTGTGTCCGTCTTCGCCCTGCAATTCGCCAAGGCGATGGGTGCCGAGGTTATTCACCTCACCAGCTCAATCGAAAAGGCCGCGCGCCTGCGGCATCTGGGCGCCGACCACATCATCAACTACCGGGAGACAGCCGATTGGGACAGTGAGGTCACTCGTATCACCAATGGACGCGGTGTCGATGTCGTGGTCGAGGTCGGCGGTACAGGTACGTTGCAACGTTCTATTCGCGCCGCGAGGGTTGGCGGCACAATTGTCACGGTTGGATTCCTAGACGCCGGAAACGATTTTGATCCACGTCCGATGATCCCGCGCGCAATCCGGCTGCTTGGAATGACGGTTGGAAGCGTCGAAATGTTCCAGGCGATGAATCGTGCTTTAGCGCTTCACAAGATTCGCCCCATCGTGGCGAGGACATTCGAGTTTGACGAGGCGCAGGAAGCCTACGCATCTCTCGCAAGGTCAGATCACACGGGAAAGTTGGTTATTCGGCTCTAGGAGTGTCGCATTTCGGACGGGGCGAACCGTTCGGCTCGCTTCGATGCCCGCCCGGTCCGCGCCAGGAGGAACAATGCCTTTTCGTATCAACCATCTTCATGTCAAGAGCCGAGATCCGAAACGGTCGGCGGACTGGTTTATCTCGGCATTCAACTTTTCGATTGTCAGCGATGAGTCACGCAGCACTGGAGAGCGGTTCATCCGCTGCACGACAGAAGACGGTGCCCTCCGCGTAAACTTTTCTGGCGAGCGATACGGCGAAAGCCTCCCGGATGGGCCGAATGGCATTCATCTCGGCCTTGAACATTTTGGCATCGACGTTGTTGACCTTCAATTAGAATTGAGGCGTTTGCTTTCTTTTGGCGCCTGCCTTGAAGGACAGCCAGGCAAACTTGTGAACGGCCAGCAATATGCATTCATTAGGACACCCGATGGCGTCCGTGTCGAACTTATGCAGCCGCCCTCCGAGCAAGGATAAGCAACCGGAATAATGGCGATCCAGACCGTCACTTACCAAGAACGATCGTCCGGCTTGGTTCAAGTTGAACCCACATCGTCTGACCGTTCTCGAAGATTTCTGGCGGACTGATCTGGGAGCGGACCTGATAGGTTCCGATTTGAACAAAGACCTCCGCGATGTTCCCCAGGAAGTAGACGTTGGAAACGACGCCTTGGAGCACATTCGGTCCCTGGATCGGCAACGTTGAAATCCGGATGTTCTCTGGCCGGCAGACCACCTCAACCTTGGCGCCTATTGCGAAGCCCGACTGCATTGTCTCCAGCACAGTGCCAAGCTCGACATCCACAGTCGTCGGCGCACGCCCAACAACTTTTCCCTCGAACACATTGGTCAGGCCTATGAACTCCGCCGCAAACTTGCTGCGCGGCTTGTTGTAGATATCCATCGGCGAGCCGATCTGCTCGATCACGCCACCATTCATCAGCACGACTCGATCGGCGATGACCATGGCCTCCTGCTGATCGTGCGTGACATACACAGATGTGATACCTAGACGCTTTTGCAGACTGCGCAATTCAAAGCGCATGCGCTCGCGCAACTTGGCGTCGAGGTTGCTGAGCGGCTCGTCGAAAAGCAGGACTTTCGGTTCAAGCACTATGGCTCGCGCCAAAGCGACACGCTGCTGCTGACCACCGCTGAGCTTGCTGACGCTCCGATCACCATAGGAATTCAAGCCGACAAGATCGAGCACATCGTTGACACGGCGACTGGCGCTCTTGGCGTCGACGCCGCGCAGCCCCAGACCGTAAGCCACATTTTGTGCCACCGTCATATGAGGCCAGACCGCGTACGACTGAAAGACCATTCCGATGGAGCGTTTTTCCGGTGGCAGCGATCGGCTTGCGGAGGATACGATTTCACTGCCCAGCAGGATTTCGCCGCCAGTCACGTCTTCCAGCCCCGCGATGCAGCGCAATGTCGTTGTCTTGCCGCATCCGCTTGGTCCAAGTAGAACCACTAGTTCACCTTCCTCCACGTCAAGGTCGATACCTTTGACGGCCTCAAAGGCGCCGTAGTTCTTGAACATCTTTTTAACTTTGACACTTGTCATATCTTAACTTCCTAGCAGACTATTCTGGGCGTCAACAGTATCGTGCTTGTTCTGGTGGAATAGGATTGCGATGTTCCCACGGCGGGTCGGCAATCAGCCAATCGCATTCTCAAGTTTCACGCGGAAGATAACTCGGGTCAAATATACAAGTGCGAGCATCATCACAGTTTGTACGACGCCAATAGCCGACGCGAGCTGGTAGTTCCCCGAGTCGATGAATGCCCAAGTCAGCACCGAAAGAACCTGGTTCTTCGCCGTAGCCAATAGAATCGACGCCGATACCTCCTTGATGCTCATAATCATGACGAAGAAAAGTATCGCTATCAGCGTGATCTTGATGAGAGGCATCGTGATGTGCCGCATCGCCTGCATCTGGGTTGCGCCGGACATTCGCGCACTTTGTTCCAGGTCGCCGTGGATCTGGAGAATGCCGGATCGGCTGACAAGAATCCCGTAAGGCAGAAACTTTGCGACATAGGCGAGAAACAGGATCCATATTGTTCCGTAGAGCGGTGTCTGGACATAGGTCCACATGACGCCGAGGCCATAAACGAGCCCGGGGACCGCTACCGGCAGCACTCCGATGAATGCCAACATCTTGGTGGCAGGGCTCGGCCTGCGAATTTCGGCATAGCTCGTCAGCAGGCCGAATACGACGCAACTGACTCCCGTGATCACTGCCAGGACGGCGGTATTGATCAGAGACAGTCTGAGCTTCGGCAAATTCCATATGTCGTAGTAGTGCTTGGTCGTCCAGAGATTATCGGCAAAGAAGTCGACCGAGCTGTACTTCATAAAGGACGCGATCAGCAGCGTGCCGAATGGCAGTATGTCCGCACTCAGGATGTACAAGGCGAGTAAAACAAGAGCAGGCCACTTGGCCGATCCAAGTTTAAGTGGGTTGCCGCGAAAGCCCTTGCCGGCCACGGTGATGTAACGCTCTGAAACGCGCGTAATGCGTTGCTGTACCCAGACACCTATCAGGGCAATCCACAGTAGCATAGTGCCCGCAGCCGCCGCGTGCGCCTGTTTGGTCGGGAACATTGTCGTGTCTTTGTAAACCTGCCACGGCAACGTCGTAAAATTGGCGTTCGACCCGATCAACCCGGGGATTGTGTACATCTCGGCTGCGAGAATAAAGACCAGCAGGCTGGATGCAAAGATCGCGGGCAGCGACATGGGGAGCGTAATGCGTCTCAGGGTCGTGAATACCGAAGCACCTGACATGCGAGAGGCTTCTTCGAGGGATGAGTCCATCGACCGAAGACTGCCGAGCGTGAACAGATAGACGAACGGACAGAAAAATAGAAACATGATCCAGACGACACCGGCGAACGACCAAATGTTGATCGGCGTCAAATTGGATCCGGTAACCCACTGGATCGCGAGGTTGATGTACCCGGACCCGCTCGATCCCAGAAAGATCCAGGCAATGAGTCCGGTCAGAGGCGAAAGGAAGATCGGCATGGTCACGAAGAGATCGATCGCGGATTTGTAGGGGATGTCCGTGCGTGCGACCAAGATCGCGATGGTCACTCCGACAACGGTTGCGGCAACAGTGACTGCCGAGGCCAACAACAGCGCGTTCGCTAGGTACGTTAGATACTCGCGCGTGGCATAGACATTGATGACCGCTTGAAAGCTGCGTTCCGTCGACAGGCCAAGGTCTGTTTCAGAATAAAACGCTGAATTGAGCACGAGAAGTAGTGGCACGACAACCACCCCGAAAAGGATCAGGCCGAGCGCCAACCAGCTTACTTCGAACGTGCTAATTCGCTTTTTCATCGTCTCGTCCCTGCAATACTTAGCGCCGCGCGAATCCGCCCGCGCTATGTCAACAAGCACGGGCGGATCAATTTTCTTCGGCTATTTCTGGCTGCGAATGATGTTGCCGAACAGCTTCAGGTCGCTGCCGATATTTTTTTCCCACCGAACGATATCGATGTCGTACTTTTCAGTAACAGGCTGGTACCAAGGCTCTTTCACGAACTCACGTATATCCGGTTCGTTCTTGAAAGTCGGCGCTGCGCCATAAAGCTGTTGCTGAATCTTGCTGCCTTCGCGGCTAATCCACCAGTTCATGAAAAGCCGAGCAGCATTAGGATGGGGCGCATATTTCGAAACCGCGAACCATCCGCTCACAAGCATAACCGGGGTAGGCGAAGGTTGTAGCCAACGGATCGGAGCGCCCTTCTGCTCCAGGATGCTAACGCCCGACTCCCAGGCAAGGTAAAAGAAATCATGCTCTCCCGCGACGACGCGATCAAGCGCAGAGTTCACTTCGGGATAGATTCTGGGGTGCTGAGCGGCGATTTCGTGCAGGAACTTTTCGCCAAATTCGTCCTTCTTGGCGGGATCAAGAAACATGTGTAGGCCGCCGTAGCACGGCGTGCAGACCTGATCCGAAACCGCGAACCGTCCCTTGAAGCGTGGATCGAGCACGCCCTTCCAGTCCCGACCGAGGATCTCAATCTCCTCAGGCGTGACCTTGTTCACGTTGTAGGCAATGACGCTGGTCGAATAGTATGGCGTGTAGGCATAGGTGCCCATTCGGGCGCTGTCGATAAGCTCATCCGCCTCCGGCACCGCCCAATCGGCGATATGACCAGCCTCGATCAGGTTTTTCATCGAAATCGGATCGAGCATGACGATATCCGCCAGATGCTGCCCAGCTTCCGATTCCTGGGTGAAGCGCTGGTATTGCTGAGGGGAACTGAGACGAACCACATCGACCGAAACGCCCGGATACTTTTCGCTGAAGGCGTCGGCGAAGCTCTGCATGGCCTGCGCAGGGCCGCTAGCATAGAACGTCAGCGTGCCTTCCTCTTTCGCCAATTCATACAGTCGCGCTGTGTCAGTCGGTGTGGGAATTTCCTGGGTAAAGCCCGCGACCATGCTGGCGAGCAAAGCCGCCCCCGCGAGCAAACTTACACAAACTTTCTTCACGAGATCCTCCTCCCTCGCCGCCGCAAGAGGGATGCAACGGTACTGCGAGCCTCCTTGGCACCCGCATTGTTGCCAGCTTCCCCCCAATTGACGAGCCGAATGACAAAATAGCAGGTATGCCGGGGTTTTATAGCTGTGAGCCGAGCGGCATCAAAACTGAAAATCACTCGTTGAAGACGATATGTCTGACGAGCGCGACTTGAAGGCTTCCTGGTCATGCGGAAACCTAGCCTACGGCTTTTCAGGCACCGTGGGCGCGTGCTCTGCAGTTTCGCTCCTTCAGCCATAAAACAACGGCATGGCAGGTTGTTTCATATGCGAAGAGTGAGGGGGCCGACGCATCTATAGTGTGCGTCCGTAAATGTCGAAACTGAGAAGTGAAACATGAACGCAAACACGCCCTCGGACGCTTCAACCGAACTGGACTGGCCGTTCCAGATATACAGAGCGTTGAAAGACGCCGACGTTCGTCAGGTCTCCTATGTGCCCGATGCCGGACACTCCAGGCTTATCCGGCTTGCGCATGAGAACCCCAAAATCCAGACATCGGTACTGACGACCGAGGAAGAGGGTATTGCGGTCTGTGCCGGTGCTTGGCTAGGCGGACAGCGCTCCGCACTACTGATGCAGTCGAGCGGTGTCGGAAACTGCATCAACATGCTTTCATTGATGAACACTTGCCGCTTTCCACTCCTTACCCTTGTGACAATGCGTGGCGAATGGGCGGAGTTTAACCCGTGGCAGGTGCCCATGGGGAAAGCGACGCCGGTAGTGCTTGAAGCCATGGGCGCAACCGTTCTCCGCCTCGATCGACCCGAAGAAGCGGGCGAAGTAATCTCGGCCGCGACTGCGCTTGCGTTCGACGGAAATCAACAGATAGCAGTGCTGATCTCGCAGCGCATGATCGGTCGCAAGAAGTGGAAGGAAACAAAGTGATGACAAGCCAAATGGGCGCCATGAACCGTCGCCGGGCGGTCAGCGAACTTCTCAAGAACCGCGGAGACATCCTAGCGGTCTCCGGCCTGGGCTCGCCGACCTATGACTTGTTTGCTGCGGGGGACCACGACGGGAACTTCTATCTGTGGGGCGCGATGGGCGGGTGCGCCTTGGTTGCTATGGGTCTGGCGATCGCCCAACCTGAACGTCCAGTGGTCGCCATCACGGGAGACGGCGAGCAGTTGATGGGAATTGGCGGATTGTTGACCATCGCCGTCAAAAAGCCCGCCAATCTAACGGTCGCCGTGTTGGACAACGGCCATTTTGGTGAAACGGGAATGCAAAGGAGTCACAGCGGCCTTGGTGTAAATCTGGCGAGCATTGGCGAAGCCGCAGGTTTTGCAAGGACTGACGATATCTCGGATCTGGCCGACATCGAGTCGTACCGGGAGATTCTCCACAGCACGACGATTGGTCCACGGTTCGTACGGCTTCAGATCTCTTCGGAGGAATTGCCGCGCACGTTTCCGCCACGCGACGGCACGTTCATGAAGAACAGGTTTCGCGAATATCTTGGCTATGGAGTCGACTGAGACATCTGGCGACGTCGCTACTTCGAAAGAGTGACGTCCCATACGCCCTCTCGGGAAAGCAACTTTGTCTCTGAAAAAAGTGTGGTGACGATTGCCGAGCTCGCGATCGATAAGGGGCGACCGGTGGGAGACGCCAGAATCAGTTCCCGTTTTATGGTTGGTCTGACAATTGCCGCGGACTCCAGACGGCCTGACATCAGCTCTTGCCGAACGGAAGACGGGGGAAGGAGTGTATAGCCAATTCCATCCTCTACCAAGCTCGTCAAAACCCGATAGGAATCGGCTTCCATGCGGACGTTAAGCACCGCATTCTTGCGCGCAGCTGCTCGTTCGATGAGTGCCCGCAACCCGTGCGATTGACTTGGTAGCACGAATTTCTGCTCTACCAGCCATTCCATGTCGACCTCGCCTCTTTCATTAAGGCCAGATCCAGGCGGGCCTATGGCCACAACGGTATCGTGACCGAGCGGCACGGCTGACACATGCACATCGACCGCCGGTCCGTAGATGATGGCCAGATCTATTGTCCCGCGATGAAGCCACTCAATAAGATGGCCGCCATAACTTTCCACGATGCATAAGGAAATCCCCGGCAACATCTCCAACACACGTCTCGCGAGACGCACGGACAAAACAGTGCTGACGGTGGGCACGAGCCCAAGAACGACCCGACCGGCCGGCGCGCTTCCCGCCGACTGGATGTCGTCTCGCGCCTGTTCGAATTGGCGGACCAAGTCCGCAGTCCGATCAAGCAACATTTGCCCCGTATTCGTGAGCATCATGCCGCGTCCGTTTCGCAGGAACAGCTCCGTGCGTAGTTCATGCTCAAGCAGTTTGATCTGGCGGCTCAAAGCGGGTTGCGCTATCCTAAGTCGATCCGACGCCTTACTGAGACTTCCAAGTTCCGCGACGGCGCGAAACGTGCGCAACTGCTTAAGATCCATCAATTCCTCCCTGATTTCCGGGGGGGGGGGTTCCTCCACCCCAACTCGCCGGGCCGACCGTGCAATATCCGCTCAGCCCTCTGACCGAAGACTACATCTTGATCGTCGCGCTATCGAATGATGAATGGATTGGCTACTGACGAGTTGGATGCGATCCAGACAGATTTGGTCTGAAGATATTCCTTGATCCCATCGATGCCGCTTTCGCGCCCTATTCCGCTGTGTTTGACGCCCCCGAAAGGTGACATATAGCTTACGGCCCTATAAGTATTTATCCAGACAGTCCCCACTTTCAGCTTCTCAGCCATCCTTAGCGCCCGGCCCATATTGCTTGTCCAGACACCGGCAGCCAGTCCGTATTGGACAGAATTGGCGATTCGCACAGCCTCGCCCTCCTCTGAAAACGGTATGACCGCCAAGACGGGACCAAAGACCTCCTCCTGCGCGATCCGCATTTCATTACTCACACCGGTGAAGATCGTCGGTTGGACAAACTGGTTTCCAGCCGCGCCGTCGCCAACATAAGGCTTGCCTCCGAGCACAAGTTTGGCGCCCTCACGTTCGGCAATGGCGATATAGTCCAGAACCTTCTGATATTGCGGCTGCGTCGTGACGGGACCGACATTGGTCTCCGGCAACATCGGGTCGCCAATGCGCGCCGCGCCCGCCACCTCGATCAGGCGGCGCATGAACCTGTCATGGATGGATTCGTGCAGCAGCAGCCGTGATCCTGCGATGCAGGTCTGGCCTGTCGCCGCGAAGATGCCGGATATCGCGCCCATCACAGCCGCTTCCAGGTCGGCATCTTCGAAAACGATGTTCGGCGATTTGCCGCCAAGTTCCAACGACACGTGCTTTAGGCCCCTGGCGGCGGATTCGTAGACCTTCTGGCCGCCGAAATCGGACCCGGTGAATGCAACCTTGGCGATCTTTGGATGCGCAACCAGTGCGGCCCCTACGTCCTGGCCGTATCCAGTAACGACATTGACCACGCCGCCGGGGAAGCCTGCACGTTCAAATAGACGCATGAACTCGAGTGTCGAGGCGGACGTGAATTCGGAGGGCTTTATGACCGCTGTGTTGCCGGCCGCCAAAGCCGCGGCAAGCTTCCATGTCAGGAGCAGCAAAGGTGAATTCCACGGCGTGATCATCGCCACCACGCCTAGCGGCTCATAGCGCGTGTAATTGAACATATCAGGTTTATCGATCGGCATGACGGCTCCTTCGATCTTGTCGGCGAAGCCTCCGTAATATCTGTACCATTCCGCCATGTACCTGACCTGGGCATGCATCTCGGCATAGAGCTTTCCATTGTCTCTCACTTCGATTTCGGCCAGGTATTCGGCATTCTGTTCGATGAGTTCCGCGAGTCTGACCAGCAGCTTGCCGCGTGCTGTCGGCCGCAGCCCACTCCACGCGTCGAAAGCTGCCTCCGCCGCTTCGACCGCCATGCCGACGTCATCGGTCGATGCGTGCGGAATGTTTGCCCAAGCCTCGCCGGTGTACGGGTTGTCGGAGGGAAAGTAGTTTTTGGTCGAGGGTCCCACCCACTTTCCATCGATGAACATCGCATAGCGCTGCATGTGCTGCCGCCTTTCTGACAATGGTCTAGTCGCGTGCCACGGGCGCAGAGGTGAGAAGGACCCCCTACCGGTCGACGAGGCATGCTCAAGAGCCTGTTTCGCTATATCGGCTTGCACTATATTTTCAGCGGGCGTCACCCCCGATACAATTCCGGCATAGCCGATTGTCGAGATTTCGAATTCGACATCGGGGGGGGATGAGTTCATTGTTAGTTGAGGATAGAAGGCGTCGCTGCTCGTTTGCGACGCATTTCCGTGCTCTGGCGTTGGCATATCGCCAGATTTTTGACCCTGGGTTGGGAGGCCCCCCTTGATTATTGATGCCCAGATACATTGTTGGGTCGACACACCCGAATATCCAACGCCACCCGAATTCGCGAAGCGGCATCGCCGCGGGTTCACGGCGGAGCAAGCGCTGGAAACGATGGACCAAGCCGGAGTAGACCGCGCGATCTTGGTACCCATTGGACTGCTTTTCAAGACCGGGCCAACCCGGAATGGCTACGCAATCGAAGCCGCCCGGCGGTACCCTGACCGGTTCGCAGTGATGGGCCAATTCGACTTCGACGATCCGGACGCGTCTCGCGACCTTTCAAATTGGCGGCGGGACGGCATGCTCGGGATCAGGCGTTACTTCCTCGCCGACACGACCCCGCTCGTCGACGGAAGTCTGGACTGGCTGTGGCGCGAATTGACTGAACACGATCTTCCATTCATGTCGGCCGCGCCCGGCAAGATGGGGCTCTACGTGCCTATTCTTGAGCGTCATCCCGACATGCGACTGATCATCGATCATTCTGGCCGTCAACCATGGGGTCTGGGGGAGGACAAGATCTGGAACGATCTTGATGAGACATTGGCCCTCGCGCGTTACCCGAACGTAGCCATCAAGGTTTCTTCACTGCCGTCCTTTTCGAGCAAGCCCTATCCTTTCCCCAGCCTGCATGAACCCTTGAAGCGAATATATGATGGCTTCGGACCGGAGCGTATGCTTTGGGGAAGCGATGCTACACGCCTCCTGTGGGGCTACGACGACAACCTGCGGCTTTTCACCGAGGCGCTCGATTTCCTGACACCGACGGACAAGGAGTGGATCCTGGGCAAGGCCGCAGCCAAGGCATGCCGCTGGCCGATCGGGTAAATTTGGAACACTGCCCGCCGTTGCTTGAATCGTGGCAAGAACTGGTCGGGGCCAACATCAACCCACGCCGTCGTGGGCCAAACGGAGTAAGAGCGATGGTCGCCCAAGACAATGGCCTCAAGACAAACGGAATGAAGGCTTCGCTGGCGTCCGGGGGGTTTGCGATCGGAGCCTATATCGGATTTGTTCGAAATCCTGCCATGATGCGAATACTAGCTGGGACCGGCTACGATTTTGCCTTTATCGATACCACGCACTCCGGCTATTCGTGGGAAACACTGAGTGATTTCTGTGACATGGCCCGAGCCTGCGGGCTCGATCCGATCCTGAGGCCTTACGAGCAATCTCACGGCGTCGCCCAGCGAATGCTCGACATCGGCGCCGCCGGGCTTCTTTATCCAGATGTTAGGAGCGGAGAGGATGCAAGCCGCCTCGCACACAACCTGAAATATCCTCCATTGGGGGGTCGAGGCGCATTCGGGTTGAATGGCCCTTTGTCGGACTACGCGTTGCCCGCTTCGCTCAAGGCGGTCGAAGTGAGAGAGCATCTGGACGCCAACACATTGTTGGCGATCCAGGTTGAAAGCGCCGAGGCGATCGACATGCTCGACGATATTTTGTCAGTCGGCGGAATCGATGTCGTCGAGGTCGGGCGCAGCGACCTGTCCACCTCCTATGGCGCACCGTTGGAGATCCGCCATCCAAAAGTGCTCGCCGCGGTCGACAAGGTTGCGTCCACCTGCGCGAAATACGGCGTTGCCCCCGGCGCGGGCTGCTATTCGCAGGAAGATGCCAGCGACATGGTCGCTCGGGGTATGCGCTGGTTGACCTATTCTTCCGATACAAAGGTCATCGTGTCGGGTTATGCGCAAGGGTCGGACATGCTGCGATCGATCATCGCCCGCCACCAGGGCGGTTGACGACTTTCACGCAAGCAGCGAACAGGGTCTGAGAAACATGGCGGAATTTGACTACCTTATCGTCGGCGCCGGCGCCGCGGGTTGTGTGGTGGCAGCAAGGCTTTCGGCCAACCCGAAGGTGAGGGTACTACTCCTGGAAGCAGGAATGGATTTACTCCCCGGACAGGAGCCGGCATCGGTGCGTAACCCGTTCCCCTCGGCTTCCAGCAATCCCGATTTTGGTTGGAAGAACCTTTTGGCAGAAGTCGGCCCCGACGTGGGGAATGGCCGGCCCGTCTACACGCGCCTTTATTCGCAGGGAAGAGTGATGGGCGGTAGTTCGACCATCAACGGAATGATGGCGCAACGCGGGTTGCCTGCCGACTATGACGAATGGGAGCGCCTTGGCGCGGAAGGCTGGGGCTGGGATTCGGTCCTTCCATATTTCAATCGTCTCGAAACCGACACAGACTTCCGTTCTCCAATGCACGGCAATGATGGACCAATTCCCATACGCAGGGCGCCGCGTTCGTCCTGGCCACCTTTTGGAGAAGCTTTTGCTCAGGAGGCTCAGGCGGCGGGGTATGAGTTCCATGAGGATATGAACGCATACTTCGGAGATTGCGTCTCGGCAGTCCCTTTGAGCAACACTGCGACCGACCGCATTTCCGCCGCCAACGGTTACCTGACCGCCGAAGTCAGAAGGCGTCCAAACCTCACGATCTTGACCGACACATATGCTGAGACGCTTCTCCTGTCGGGCAGCACTGTTACTGGCGTCAAAGCGACCAAAAATGAAACAAGCGAAATCCACCGGGCCAGAGAGACAATTCTGTGCGCTGGAGCAATTCAATCCCCGGCGTTGATGTTGCGGTCGGGCATTGGTCCTTCCGAAAGTCTGCGAAGGGTCGGTATCGTGGCAGTTGTCGACCGCGCCGGCGTGGGCCAAAACCTCAACAACCATCCCGGTATCCACGTCGCGGTCCACCTGCCCCGCTCCTCGAAGCACGACGTGTCGCGCACCACGTGCTGGGCGACATCGATCCTGAGATATTCGTCCGGCGTTCAGGATTGTCCGCCCGGGGACATGCAGATTTTTTCCTCGAGCCGTACTTCCTGGCACCCGCTGGGGTGGCGGATCGGGGCCCTTACGCTTCTTGTTTACAAGCCCTTTTCTCTTGGCTCTGTCGAACTGAAGAGCGCTGATCCCAACGCGGCTCCGCTTGTTAGGAACCGGCTGCTCTCAGATAAGCGTGATCTGGAAAGGATGATCGATGGCCTGAAGCGTGTTGCATCAATTCTTGCGAGCCCGCGGGTAAGGAAAGTTGCCAATGAAGCTTTCATGCCACCTGGCGGTCGCGCAAATAAGCTCAATACGCCTAGCTTTATGAACTGGCTGAAGAGCGGAGTAATTAACCTCCTCTTCGATGTGCCATTCGGCGGCTTGAGAAGGTTCCTATTGCGCAGACAACTCGTCGATCTTGAAACTCTCATCCGCGATAAGGCAGCCCGCGAGGACCTTATCCTTAAGCATTCCGCAGCCGTGCATCACGTTTCTGGCACGTGCAAGATGGGGGGAAAGGAAGATCCAATGGCGGTCGTCGACTCCGATGGCAAAGTATATGGGGTGGCGAATCTAAGAGTGGCGGACGCCTCGATCATGCCGACCGTGATCAGCGCAAATACGCATCTACCGGTCTTGATGATTGGAGAAAAAATCTCACAATCGATCCTCGACGAAATTGGCAAGTCCGATAAATTGCGCCCCGCTACAGCAGGAAAGCAGTGAGATAGGACAAATCTACACCTTAGATCGGACTTTGCATGTGACCTGAGACCCTTTTCTCCTCCAATCCGAGTGAGAGTCCTGGGTTTCGTTTCTGGCCTCATGCAGCCTGTTTTTCCAGCGTGGATTTTAGGGCGAACTCGGCGGGCGTGATGTTGCCGAGGGCCGAGTGGGGTCTGTGGCGGTTGTAGTCCTCCTTCCATGAGGTGATGGCGCTGCGGGCCTCGACGAGCGTCGAGAACAGCGTGTCGTTGAGACACTCGTCCCGGAAGCGTCCGTTGAAGCTCTCGACGAAGGCATTCTGCGTCGGCTTGCCGGGGGCGATGTAGTGCCACTCGACGCCGGTCTCCTGGCACCAGCGCAGGATCGCCATCGAGGTGAACTCGGTGCCGTTGTCGGACACGATCGTCCCCGGCCGACCGCGCAGGCGAATGACACCATCCAGTTCGCGAGCCACGCGCAGGCCCGAGAGCGAGGTGTCGGCGACGAGTGCCAGGCACTCGCGCGTGTAGTCGTCGACGATGGCGAGCACCCTGAAGCGGCGACCGTCCGAGATCGTGTCGGAGAGAAAATCGAGGCTCCAGCGCGCATTGGCCCGATCAGGCACGAGCATGGGCCTGCGCGTGCCCAGTGCCCTTTTGCGGCCGCCGCGCCGGCGCACCTGCAGCTTCTCCTCGCGATAGAGCCGCCGCAGCTTCTTCTGGTTCATCACGATGCCCTGGCGGCCCAGCATGATGTGGATCCTGCGGTAGCCGAACCGCCGGCGCTCCGCCGCCACGGCCTTCATCGCCTCGCGCAACAGCGCATCGTCCGGCCGGGTGCTCATGTAGCGCACCGTCGAGCGGTCGATCGTCAAGGCCAGGCACGCCCGACGCTGGCTCACTGCATGCACCGTGCAGGCATGAGCCAGCGCCTTCCGCTTCGCATCGGGCGTCACCATTTTTTTGCGGCAACATCCTTCAGGATCGCGTTGTCGAGCATCTGCTCGGCGAGCAGCTTCTTGAGGCGGGCGTTCTCATCCTCGAGGGTCTTCAGCCGACGCGCATCCGACACGTCCATCCCGCCATACTTCGCCTTGAACTTGTAGAAGGTCGCCGAGGAGATGCCGTGCTTGCGGCAGACATCCGCCGTCGCAGCTCCAGCCTCCTGCTCCTTCAGCATCCCGATGATCTGCTCTTCCGTGAATCGTGAGGGGCGCATCGTCCGTCTCCGTGAGTGACGGACTCTACTCAAATCTGGAGGAAGATCAGGGTCTCAGGTCAGAGCGCCCGATTCCTAGCGGACGAGTTGAAGGGGAATGGTGTGATCTTAGCGTCCATCGCGAGAAAGTGCCACAGCTGGAACTTGGCTTCAACGGCGCTGTTTTGGCCTAGGCGCTTCCATGGATGCCTCGAAATCATCGATCTGTCGCCGCAGCTTAACGAGGAGCTCGGTGAGTTCTCGGTCTTGCGGTATTCTGGGCGCAGTCTGACGAAAATGCTTTTTCAAGCGTGCTATGCGGACTGGTGAGCTATTCCTCAAGCTCCAGAGTTCCTCGAGCAAGGCCGCAACCTTGGGATCGCCGACATACGCGACAAGCTTAAATCCCCGTTCAAGCTCGATTTCTATGTTCGCGCCATCAGCGCGCACATCTGGATAGTCCCCCATACCCGGTCCCCAAACCTGCCCGATCGATGTCGCTACCCGTGCCTGACCCCCATCGAACACGGCACCGCCTAAGTCAATTCTGATGGTTTTAGCGACCGTTAACCAGCGTGGCAAACGAGGATTTCGACTAAGGGGTCGATGCTTGACGCCGACGTTCCCGCTGCCATAGATTAGAAGAAAGCGTCGATCTCCGAGCCGACGGATAGAAACTCTGATTCATCTCCCCAACCCGCCAGGGCGTTCCCCCGCTTGGCGGGTTTTCGCTTAGCCGTGGCGATTGTTGGCCCACACACAAGGCTACGCCACAAATCGCAATGACGCCGCGACGAGCGCCTCTTTAACGTCTGGCGTAGCAATGCCTTCGGAATAGGACTGTCGTCCCCCACCCGTCGCTCGCTCGTGAACGTGTCCTTGAAGAGTCTGTGGAGCTGACCGAGGCTTACCCATCTTTCTTACGCTTTTTAACCATGCGCCTGTCGGTGAAAAACACATAAGCGACCCGTGGTCGATAAGCCCCTGAACGGCGAGGATCAACACTTCGCCGGCAGTCCGGAATGGATGGGATAGGGACATGCGCAGGAGCTCGGATAACCCGAAAAGATCCAACGATCAGTAGCTTGACTATGACCCCGTCTTCAACATCGGCTTAAAATGGAGGCTCCTTGCAACGCCACTTACAACGAAATCGGCGGCGGCCCCCACGCGCGACTAAACGGCTGACACTCTGCCGCCTCCGGTGCGACGAACCCGAACGCATCTAGCAGAGTAACTGGCAAAAAGGGGCACTATCGTTTGGAACGGCCCAGCGTAGACGACATCGTTCAGATGTGGTCGGCAGATCGAAATCCGCCGCCAGCGCAACGTAGAGGAGAGAGTCCCGCCCCACGTCCTTATTATGCGCACTGACCCAGAGCGGGCCCGAAACGGCGACGGAATCATTGTGAAGATGAACAGCATTGCCGAGCAGCACGGGTCCGCCAAGGCGGCTTCGGCATTCTGGCCGAATAAATAACTTCACCACCCTCCGTACGAATCCCGCGGTCCCACGGCGGGTCATTCGTTGTCATTGTAGCACCCACCATATCCCCTTCCCTGCCACTACCTAGACGTCGACGCGTTGGCGGACCCTAGGCCTTCATTCTGCAACAAAAACCTCGCTGGCGATTGATTCAGACGACTGCGTGTCCGCGTCTCAACCCACATCGTCGCTAGTGGGCCTATTTCAAAACCGTTGTTCGTCCCAATATGCCTCACCGCCTGCGGCCCACACGGATTACCGGCAGCAGCCCTCTACGTACAATTGGTGCGTGCAACATATGGTGTCACGGCTCTGCAAATTCGGACCTCTCGGTTTGCTTGAACAATTTTTCACGTACAGGAAACTATTGTTATGTTCGCAACAAACCTTCCACATAAGCTGAGACGTTTACAGACATCAAGACGTCACTACTTACTTTTTATTTAAGACCCTGTTGACATTCCAGGGGGGCGCTGCTACAACGCGTCACCGTCCAGGAAATGGACAGTAGGGACACGCCACAACACTGGGGTTCCTTCAAATCCATCAAAGCATTTGATGTAGACCTGTTTCTAATGCGCAGCGGTCGTTTAGGCCAAGGCGTTTGTGCACTGCTTCGTCATCATATTGCATTTGATAATATCAGCGCCCGAACAACGGGATATTAAAAATAAAGAGGCATTAAATGTATATATATAGTCATTTTTCAGAACGGCCGGCAGAATATGATCATATGAAGGCGGTCATTTATTGGTCGTCTAAGTTGCAAGAAGAGGCCAAAAATTCCCCGGATCAATACTATTCGTCTCTTGTGCACACGTTCGGAAAGAACGCGCTTGCTCCGACTGACTGGTCCAGCCTGAATGCAGATGAGCACCTCGCTGCGGTGGAGAATGCGATGCTCACGATGCTCCAACTGCAAGACGCTTGGCTCCAGCAGTTTACCCCACCGAAGCGATTATCGCCTCGAAACTACCCAACAATTCTGGGCTATGTTGACGGCAAGCAGGAGCACGTCCCACCAGTCATGCGCAGCGTCATCCGCATTGGTCTAGCGGGGAAGTCGAGCTTCACTACCTGGCTCAGGTCAGATGGGATCAACGCATGGCAGACTTTGTCAAAAGGCGGCAAGTTCACGCAGAAACCGTTAAACCGCGATGACATTGCGAAAGTGCAGATTGAAGCCGCCACCTACAGTGTCAACAGCTGGCGACGTGGAAAATTGGGGCTCGATTACAGCATTATTCACGATGCAAGCAAGTCATAGGCCGAACCATTGCCCAACGCGTAGCCGATCATTATGACTCGGCTACGAGCTGCTTCTGGGACAACGAGCTCCAAAGAGACTCGTTATCCGCAGCCACTTGAGGGAACTCGCGGCTCGACTCTCAAGCATGAGATTATATAAATAGAAGAGATGACTGCGTTGATCAGTCACTCCACGTCGAATGTAGACTGTGCGTCCCGGGAGTAGGCGAAAGCTTGACACCCGGCGCCGAAAGGCGGCGCAAATTCCGGCACATACGCCGACGTAGGATTACCAATACCACCAGGACTGCTCTTGGAGGTAAGCTTAGACATGTCTAAATTAACTAAACAAATCATCATCTTAATACAAAATCTAGATAACTTAGGAAATATTATCTATAATGAAACTACAAACGCTTACAAAATTGAGGGCAAGAGATCCCGTATACGCAGTCAAACTGACACGCAGCTGGTTTTCATGGCTCCAGAAAAAAACTGATGGCCGTATATACACATACTACTTTATTACGATTAGTCAATGTCATAGCCTATCTTCACATCTGACCGAAAATGACAGACGTACGGTCTCGCCGACGGCCTTAGTGGTATACAGCGCTCTGTTGCGGAAATTCTATAAGTTCTACATGGGACTTAACCGGCGGCTTTATCCCAATCCTTCCCATAAACCTCACAATCATGTCGTTGCTTTTATTGCTGGCGACGATCCCATATTCTCGACTTCTTCCCCGCTTAATGGCGTGCACTTACATGGCATCCTTGCTGTTGAAAATAGTAGAGTAGCAGCCTTCGAGAATATGATTGCAAAAAAATACTTGCATCGTGACGTCGCTAGGATTTTTGTAGAAGGAAACCTTAAGATCGATATCTGTGATGTCGATAGCGTTAGGAATCGCATCCTACAATATTGCCTGAAAACATATTTAAATACCGGAGAATCATCGATCATAAGTTTCTATTGGCAAAGAAAGCTCCCTGCTCGATAAGCACATGAAATTTGTGGATCCACATAACACAACTTGCACAGGCTCTTAATGGCGTGTCGGAAACAGATATGCAAAGAACTCACTCGGCTTAAAAGAGGGGCGATCGATTCATATCCGCGTCTACGTTTCCTCACAAGAGGCTGTTCGAGACGGAGAGTTCTTTGACTAACATACATTCTAACAGGAGCACATAGATTCATGCTGCATTCTCGCCCGGATCTACCCGCTCGAGACAGAGCTATTACAGGGGCTTGACAGGGATGCGTGTTCTCGATGTTCATGGAGCGATCTTTTCTGAACAACGTTCCACCGTCGACCAATTGAGAGTATGAACCGACTAAAGCCATTGATTCACTCGATTTGTCTAGAAGAGCGGCGTCGAGAGTTCAGGTGACCTCAAGACGACGTCCATGGCGGTGTATGCACATTTATCCGCAAAATGCTGTATGTTCTTCTGGACCTCGATGGCCTCGAACCAAAGCACGTCTTTGAGCGCTGGTGGGATGCATTCAACTCATTATAGGTACCTCCACGACTGCGAAGCGAAAACGATGCATGATCTCCGAACAGCTGCCTGGTCTGCTGGATGACATTCGTCCAGGGGATCTCGAACGCTTGTGACCGACGGAGGGATAATTCTGACGAGAAGGACGAAGGCGACGAAGAAGCCGACTCTCTCGCGGAAAAGGTCTAAGCGTGGTCACCAGGGAAGACGTTTGTTCACTAGCTCGACACAGGTACCAAAGAACCGACCCACAAAATGCGTGAAGCTGGGCATTTGGCCCGTGTCGCTCTCAGTAGCCTCATGCACTGTCCATCCATGCCCATTCTCGAACAGATCCTACTCTGTTGATTTCCACTGAGATCTGACCCGGCAGCATCGGATTTTTCCATCGAGAAGTGACCCATGTTTTCACCACGTCTCACGCGGCCTACGCGGGGGACAGCGGAGTGATCGACATGGAGTTATTGAGCGTCATCCGACGCTGGCACTATCGGGATCACCTCTCGATCCGAGAGATATCCCGTCGTAGCGGCCTCTCACGGAACACCGTGCGCAAGTACCTGCGGGCGAACAGCATTGAGCCACAGTTTCAGGCTCCTGACCGGCCGAGCAAACTTGATCCCTATGCCGACAAGCTCGCAGCGATGCTGCGGGTCGAGGGCGGCAAGTCGCGCAAGCACAAGCGCACGGTTAAGCAGTTGCACGCCGATTTGGTGACGCTGGGCTATGGGGGGTCGTACAATCGGGTCGCGGCGTTTGCCCGGGACTGGAAGGCCGCGCGGTTGCGCGAACAGCAGACCAGCGGCCGTGGCACTTTCGTGCCTTTGGCTTTCGTCCCGGGTGAAGCGTTCCAGTTTGATTGGTCGGAGGACTGGGCAATCATCGCCGGCGAGCGCACCAAGCTCCAAGTCGCTCATTTGAAGTTGTCCTACAGCCGCGCCTTCACGCTGCGAGCCTACCTACTGCAGACCCACGAGATGCTGTTCGATGCCCACAACCACGCCTTCCGGGTGCTGGGCGGCGTGCCGCGGCGAGGCATCTACGACAACATGAAGACGGCGGTCGACAAGGTCGGCCGGGGCAAAGAGCGCCAGGTCAATATCCGCTTCTCAGCCATGGTGAGCCACTTCCTGTTCGAGGCGGAGTTCTGCAATCCAGCCTCCGGTTGGGAGAAGGGGCAGATCGAGAAGAACGTACAGGATGCCCGCCATCGGCTGTGGCAACCCATGCCGAACGTCCCCACGGCGCGCAACCCGGCTCGATCGCCGATGTGTGGGCTGAGGAGATCCGCCACCTGATGCCGATGCCGCGGCCGTTCGACGGCTTCGTCGAACACGCCAAGCGCGTTTCCCCGACCTGCCTCGTCCACCTCGAGCGCAATCGCTACAGCGTGCCGGCCTCCTTCGCCAACCGCCCGGTGAGCCTGCGGGTCTATCCCGACCGGATCGTCGTCGTCGCCGAGGGACAGGTGATCTGCGAGCATCAAAGGGTGTTCGCGCGCTCCCATGATCGCCAGAGCCGGACCGTCTATGACTGGCGCCATTATCTAGCCGTGGTCCAGCGCAAGCCCGGCGCCCTGCGCAACGGCGCCCCCTTCGCCGAGATGCCGCCGGCCTTCCGGTCCCTGCAGCAGCATCTGCTCAAGCGGCCAGGCGGTGACCGCGAGATGGTGGAGATCTTGTCCCTGGTCCTCCAGCATGACGAGCAGGTCGTGCTCGAGGCTGTCGAACTCGCTCTCAAGGCCGGCGTGCCGACCAAGACCCACATCCTCAACCTGCTGCACCGGCTGATCGACGGCACGCCGCTGAGCACGCCACCCATCCTGGCTCCTGCCTCTCTCACGCTGACCACCGAGCCTCAGGCCAATGTGGAACGCTATGACGCCCTGCGTCGAGCCAGGGAGGCACGCCATGCGTCATGATCCGGCCAGCGGAGCCATCGTCATCATGCTGAGAAGCCTCAAGATGCACGGCATGGCGCAAGCCGTCGCCGAACTCACCGAACAGGGGTCTCCCGCCTTCGAGGCTGCCATGCCGATCCTCTCGCAACTCCTGAAGGCCGAGACCGCCGAGCGGGAGGTGCGATCGACCGCCTACCAGCTCAAGGCCGCGCGCTTCCCGGCCTATCGCGACCTCGCCGGCTTCGACTTCACCAGCAGCGAGGTCAACGAGGCGCTCGTGCGCCAGCTCCATCGCTGCGAGTTCCTCGACGACGCGCACAACGTCGTCCTGATCGGAGGGCCGGGCACCGGCAAGACCCACATCGCCACGGCTCTTGGCGTCCACGCCGTCGAGCATCATCACAGGCGGGTCCGCTTCTTCTCCACCGTCGAGCTCGTCAACGCCCTCGAACAGGAAAAGGCTCAGGGCAAAGCCGGTCAGATCGCCGGCCGGCTCGTCCATGCCGATCTCGTCATCCTCGATGAGCTCGGCTACCTGCCGTTCAGCGCCTCCGGCGGCGCCTTGCTGTTCCACTTGCTGAGCAAGCTCTATGAGCGCACCAGCGTGGTCATCACCACCAATCTCAGCTTCTCCGAATGGGCTACCGTCTTCGGCGACGCCAAGATGACCACAGCCTTGCTCGACCGGCTCACCCATCACTGCCATATCCTCGAGACCGGCAATGACAGCTTCCGCTTCAAGAGCAGCTCGGCAAAGCCACCAAAGCCAACCAGGGAGAAGCCGCGAAACTTGACCACCACTTGACCCCAGACCACCATCAGCCCGGGTCACTTCTCAGTGGAAATCCAGGGTCACTTCTCGGCGGAAATCAACAAGGCAGGAAATGCCGGCGCCGCAAAATTGCCCGTCAAAATCTCGATAAAGATATAAACATTTCTTTATGCCCAATTGACTTCCTGCGAGAATTGCAGGAATGTGCGGCTGCCTAGGTTCCCCGGTCGTTGCGTGCAACGCGCTGGGGCTAAGAGGGAAGCCGGTGCCCCGTAACAAGGAATGCCGGCGCTGCCCCCGCAACTGTAAGCGGCGAGCTGATGTCCAGCGTGTCACTGGGGTGAACCCCTGGGAAGACGGACGGAGGCGACGACCCGTGAGCCAGGAGACCTGCCTTGGCGAAATAACGTCCACGGGCGGGGTGTCCCGGTGTGCCGTAGCGGAGGTCGCATAGCGGCCTGACTTGCTATGTGTCCGCTGATCCCTGCCCCAACTCATTGGGGTAAGTCATGTTTCAAACCGCAACTCAAGTCGCCGCCTCTGGCGTACCCCTTGTCGATCGACGGCCGGTCACGATGAGCGCCGATTTTGCGTTCAGCCTTAAGCGCATTCGTTTTGATGAGGATTATCGTCCCTCAGACAATACGCGTATCACCACCAACTTTGCTAACTTGGCCCGAGGGGAGGGCCGCCAGGAGAACCTACGCAACGCCCTGCGGATGATTGACAATCGTTTCAACGCTCTGGCGCATTGGGATAACCCAAAAGGCGATCGTTATTCTGTCGAGCTCGAAATCATTTCAGTTCAGATGAATGTAGGTGCTGAAGGAAACGATGAGCCGTTCCCTCTAATTGAGATGCTGGAGACGAACATCGTCGATCGAGCCAGCAATAAGCGAATCCGGGGTATCCTGGGGAATAATTTTTCCTCTTACGTACGAGATTACGACTTCAGCGTATTGCTATCGGAGCACAATCAGGACCGCCCGGACTTCAGCATACCAGACAATTTTGGCAATCTGCATGGCAACCTGTTCAAAAATTTCATAAACTCAGATGTTTACAACGAGCACTTCCGCAAACCGCCGATCATATGCCTGAGTGTCTCAAGCAGCAAAACATATCGTCGAACTGGGAATCAGCACCCTGTATTGGGTGTCGAGTACGAGCAGGATGAATTGTCTTCGACCGATTTGTACTTCCAGAAAATGGGATTGAACGTTCGCTTTTTCATGCCCCCGGACAGCGTCGCGCCTTTAGCCTTCTATTTCAACGGCGACCTAGTTTGCGATTACACAAATCTTGAGCTAATCAGTACTATCAGCACGATGGAAACGTTCCAAAAGATCTATCGACCTGAGATTTACAATGCTAGTTCCGCAGCAGGGGCCTGCTATCAGCCAAGTCTGAAGTATCAGGATTATTCCGTAACGCGAATTGTCTACGATCGAGAAGAGCGCAGCCGGCTGGCTATTGAGCAAGGCAGGTTTGCCGAAGAGCACTTCATCAAACCGTACAAGACCCTTCTTGAGCGGTGGTCTGCCAATTACGCTCTTTGATTACACGAAACAACAAGGTCGCCTGTCATGAGAACACTGTTGCCCACGTCAACCGCCGGCAGCTTGCCGAAACCCTCCTGGCTCGCTCAGCCTGAGAAGCTTTGGTCGCCCTGGAAACTGCATGGTGAAGACTTGATCGAGGGCAAACGGGATGCCCTCCGTTTGGCTCTGGACGATCAACGACAGGCAGGCATCGATATCGTCAGCGATGGCGAGCAAACGCGCCAGCATTTCGTCACGACGTTCATCGAGCACCTCGACGGTGTTGATTTCGAGAAGCGCGAGACGGTGAGAATTCGCGATCGGTATGATGCGAGCGTCCCGACAGTCGTCGGCGCGGTGTCAAGGCAAAAGCCGGTTTTTGTGGAAGACGCCAAGTTTCTGCGCCAGCAGACCAAGCAGCCTATCAAATGGGCTCTGCCGGGTCCGATGACCATGATCGATACGCTCTATGACAGCCACTATAAAAGCCGCGAAAAACTAGCCTGGGAATTCGCAAAGATCCTCAATGAGGAAGCAAGGGAGTTGGAGGCTGCGGGTGTCGACATCATCCAATTCGACGAGCCCGCATTCAATGTCTTCTTCGACGACGTGAATGCCTGGGGTGTTGCCACCCTGGAAAAGGCTATCGAAGGCCTCAAATGCGAGACCGCCGTCCATATTTGCTATGGTTACGGCATCAAGGCCAACACGGACTGGAAGAAGACTCTGGGGTCGGAGTGGCGGCAATATGAGGAGTCTTTCCCCAAGCTGCAAAAATCCAGTATCGATCTGATCTCGCTGGAATGCCACAACTCGCACGTTCCGATAGATCTCATTGAACTGGTTCGAGGTAAGAAGGTGATGGTGGGGGCCATCGACGTGGCGTCCAATACTATTGAGACCCCGGAAGAAGTCGCCAACACTCTCCGGAAGGCCCTTCAGTTTGTCGATGCCGACAAACTGTACCCCTGCACCAATTGCGGCATGGCGCCCCTCTCTCGTCGAGTGGCAAGAGGCAAGCTGAGCGCTTTAAGTGCAGGCGCAGAAATCGTCCGCAAAGAACTCTCGGCCTAGGAGCGTTTCCGGGATCGGCTTACCCGCTTCGTCGAAATGGTAATGCCGATCCGGCGTGCAAGAGGCGTTTCCGCCGAGACCACGAACACGGGCAATTGCTCAACTGCATCGGCTTTACCCGCCCTATGCACGCTTGAGTGGCAAATATAGGTATAATGTGACGTTTCCCCAGTTTCTTTCCAGCAGAGCGTTCGTTCTGGAGGAGGACTGGCTTTTGGGGCGCGCTCAATGGCAGCTGTGGGCGCGGCTCCAGGCCGACGGTAGCCTCCGGCATTTGCCTGGGCACGCCCCGCGGCTACGTCGTGGGGCTCCGGGATTGCTGAGTCTCGGCAGATCGGCGCATTGATCACCGCGATCCTGGACGGCCTCGCCAAATACGGGAAGCCGATCGCTGCACCTTGTAGTCTTTCTAAGCTACGGATTTTACTTGCTTTTCGACCGCGCGCCGCGAGACATAGGCTCGTCCGCGTCCGCTTCCTGCCTTTTCCTTCGGGATTGGTACGTAACCGTGCGGGGGTGATCCGGCTGTCGGTTGAAGAATATAGACGTCTTCCGGGATTTTCGTCTTTCCCAGAGGGATTTATTATTGACCTTTATACGTTGGACAAAATGGAGTGGGCGGAAGGATTTATAGTTTCAGATGAAACACTGTAGGTGAGGAAATTCCCATGCCCGCCCAACAATTCACCGCACAGATGTACAATGCCTTCCTCGGGCGGGCGCCGGAGCCCAACGGCTATGCCTGGTGGGTCTCCCTCTATCCCACCATGACCGAGACCGCCTTCATCAATGCCTGGGCGGCAACGCCCGAGGCCAAGGCCCTCAACCCCTGGCTCGACAGCCCCTCCATCACCAACGCCCATATCCTCGTCGGCTCGCTCTATGCCCATCTCTTCAACCGCACGCCCGATGCCGCCGGCCAGACCTACTGGGCCAATGAGTTGCAGGCCAATGGCATCGCCCCTGTCCTCCTGGCGCTGCTCGCCGTCGGCGGCACCGATGGCGCCGTGCAGGCCAACCGCACCACGGTCGGCGTCTATTTCGCGGAGAGGTTTTTGGCCGCCGGCGCCGCCCCGGCCTTCGCCTGGCAGCAGTCGATCCTGAACAGCGTCGATGCCACGCCCGCCTCGGTCACCGCGGCCAAAGCGCAGATCGACGCCTGGGTGGCCGCCGCCCCGCTCGATACGACGCTCGGCACCTATGCTGAGGTTCTGGCCCGCGCCAAGACCTACAATATCACCGGTCTGCCAAGCTTCATGATCTACGAGCTCGCCAGCGAGATGCTGGCGGCCGCCAATCCGACCGGCACTATGGTCGGCTTCGTCCACAACGGCGCCAAGCTCAGCCTCGTGCCGCTCTATCTCACCGCCACCGCGATCACCGAGCTCGGCCCCGCCTCCGCCCAGACGGTGGCCAGCGTCTTCGCCGACGGCCCGATCGCCCGCGTCACCCTCGACGGCCAGCCGGTCATCTGCATCAGCGTCAACGGCGACGCCACCTTCTCGGTCACCACCGATTTCGTCCTCACCGGCCTCGGCGCCGCCACCATTACGGATTTCGTGCTGGCTTAATCCTTGATTCCGGCAGCCCACCTTCCAGCTTCGCAAAACACCTTGTCTCGGCGCCTACGAAGCCGACCGAAGGCCAGATAGCCTGCGGGGATCTTTGGGGAGCGCATCCGTCCGATCATGGGGTTCACTTGTTCGGCGTCACGATGACGGTGGCTGACATGCCGGAGACGAGTTCAACGTCCGGCGGCAATGGCCCAAGCTTGATGCGGACCGGGATGCGTTGGGCGAGGCGGATCCAGTCGAATTCCGGATCGACCCTTGCCAGCAAACCATTCTGATCGGTCGTGTTGGCAATAGCTCGGCTCACGCCGGCGATTGATCCGTCGATCACCACCCCGCCCGCCATGAGCTCGATCCGGGCGTGGTCACCGACGCGGATCGCTGGCAGCTTGGTCTCCACAAAATAGGCGTAGACATAGAACGAATTGCGATCGACGAGCGCCATCGCGCCCTGTCCTGCGGTCGCGTAGTTGCCTGCGGAAACGTTGAGATTGGTGACCCAGCCATCGACCGGAGAACGCACTTCGGTGCGGACGAGATTGATCTGGGCTGCAGCGAGGGCGGCCTGTGCCGCCTCGAGCTCGGCCTGCGCTTCAGCCGCGGAGATCGACGTGCGCTCCATCATCTGTGGCGAGATGGCCCCGCTATCGTTGCGTGCCAGGTTGACGTTGCGGTTGGCCGTGTCCTGCGCATATTTCAGCGCCTGCACCTTCACCGCGACCTCAGCCTGGGCCTGTTCGAGGGCTACCTTGAAGCGCTCCCGGTCAATGGTGAACAGCAAGTCACCCTTTTTGATCAATTGGTTGTCGACGACATTGACGGACGCTACGAGGCCGGACACGTCTGGAGCGATCTCCACGACATTGGCGAGCACGCGCGCGTCGCGGGTCCACGGCGCGAGCGTGTAATACGCCCAAAGCCGCCAGCCGACGACGAGCGCCGCGACGACCACAAGGCACGTCATTCCGACCCTTACAACCGGCAGTCCCAGTCTCATCCCTGTCCTCCTGCAACAGCCGGCAAGCCAAGCATAAACGCACCGAGCACGATGACGTAGAGCGCCGTGTCGAACAGGGATCTATGCCAGACGAGGCGATAGAAGCCCGCCACGCCGAGCAGCCAGCGGACCACAAGAAAAGGCAGCAGGGCGAGCAACGCCCACATCATCAGCGGTGGAAGGTAAAAACCAAAAGCCTCTAGCGTATAGAAGGCGGTCGGAAGCGCAAAAGGCATGGACTTAAGCCTCGGCAACAGGGAGGAGCAGGAAGGCCCGATCGATCTCGAACCGGTCCGAGATGAACCGCAGTGAGGCAGCCGCGCGGATCGCCAGGGCCGCTGCCGAGCCCGGTTCCAGCGGAAGTGCCCCGAGAGCGGCGACTGACGATCGTACGGAAAATTCCGCCTCCGCAAGCCACGCGGCCCGCTGTTCGCCGGCACGTGGCACTACCTCCAATGCGGCGGCGAAACGATTCAGGAAGTCAGCGAGAATAACCGCGACCTCCGGCGATAGCTCGGGCGCCTGCCTGAGACGATTGAGGCGGCCGAGTTCCAGGCTCATGGACGCGGCGCCGAGCGCGCCGCGAAGAAAATCCTCGTCGCCCGGCCGATCGAGCGACAGGCGAGGCAGCAATTCGGCCATCATATCGACGATCGCACTGAGAATTTTGCGCTCGTGTCGCGCGCCCCGCGCCGCATCTGGAAGCAAGCGGCCAACCGCCATTGTCCAGAAGCGGGCCCGGTTCGCCATCGAGGTCACGGGAAGCAGCGCTATAAGGCCGAGGCAGGCGGCGATACCCAAGACGAAGGCCATGTTGGCATTAAAGAAAATGAGGTCATTCGGCTGAAATTTGTTGCCAGTGCCAAGCTGGGCACCAATGAAGCCCGCGAACATGATGCCTGGCCACATGGTCTGCGGCGTGCCCGCCATGAGCCCTCCGGGTATAAGGGCGGCGATAACGAATAGAGCAAACGCCTCGAACCCCTCAATCCGCGGCAGGACGAAGACCATGGCTGAATAGGCGACGGCGATGGCCAGAACGGTCCATAGCATGACCGGCAGGCCCAGTTTGCCCGGACGGTCCTGGTTGACCGCGAAGCACAGCGCCAATCCGATGCCGGTCAAGGCAGTAAAGCCGTATTTCCACCCGGTCGCGGCCCAGACAACACAGCCCAGGATGATAGCGAGTGCAGCGCGAGCGCCGATCAGCGCCGCTTCGGCGTGCGAGGAGGAGGCCAAGGCCTCAGGCGGCCTTCGTGCGTTGGAGGCACGCTGTCGGCGCAGGCTTGCCGCCTCGCTTACCATCACCATCGACAGACCATGCAGCAGGTCGCCTGCGCGATGCAGGATCAACAAGCCGTCGGCCAGTTGCTCGAATGGAACGCGACCCGCGAGCGTTTCCAGCCCCGTCGCGGCGGTGCCGAGGCTGGCTCGTGTCTTCACCAATGCGGCCCGCACCCGGTGCGGATCGGCAAACGCCTTCGGGTCATCGGCGATAAGCTGAAGGGTTTTCGCCGTTTCATCCAGGGCAGGCTGCATATGCGCAATGACGGAGGCTGCGGCGTCGCCCTTAAAATCATCGATACGCGTGTAGAGTCCCCTCGCCACGGCGAGAACGCCGAGGAACTCGTGGACCGCCCGACGCATCAGCACGTCGTCGGCTCGCATCTCAGGCGCTTCGAACATTGCATAGGAGCGAAGGGCATCAAAGCCGACGATCTTTTCCACCATGGCGCGCCGAAGCGCGGCAAAGGTTTCCGGTGGCGTTCCACGACGCAGGGCTATCGCGCCATAGTGGCTGAGATCACAAAAAAGGCGCGCCATCTGTTCGCGTAGCAGGACGCCCGCATAGCGTGGCATCACCAACACTGTTGCCGCCGAGGCGCAGGCGATACCGATGATGATTTCGCCCGTGCGATCGACAGCGATCGACCAAGCCTGCAGCGGATTCGCTGCGCCTTCCAACGCAACGAGCAGCGCCGTGTAGCCCGCAAGCATCCAGCCGTAGGACGCGTAGTTGCGCAGCCGGGCGGCAACATAGAACGACGCGCCCAGCCAAAGCGCCACGGCGCCCACCAGTGGGATGGGCGCCTGCGCGTAGAGGGCGAGAATGACAAGCCCCACACAAGCACCGGCAATGGTGCCGATGATCCGATAGGTGCTCTTGGCGAGCGCCCCACCGGCCGTGGGCTGCGCCAGCAGATAGACAGTCAGAATCGACCACTGTGGATCCTGCATCTCCAGCCAGTAGGCGATCGCGAGCGCCACGACCCCGGCAACTGCCGTGCGTAGCGCAAATACCCAGTTACGCCAGCTGAGGTCCACGGGGAAGGACGGCCAGAGGCTGGACCTGGAGGTCTCGGTCACACTCATAGTGCCTATCTCTATGACACCTCGCGCTGGATCGCTTAGCAAATATACCGCGGTTTGACTACTTCGATCGCGGCTCGGTCCTAGAAGAACTGTTGGGCTTATTTCGGAAATCGATGGAGTGCGCTCCAGTTCTGACGGAGAAGTCATCCTCTTCCGGCGCAGATACATCGTTGAAAGCGCCTTACCCTCGCTATTACCAGTAAGGCTCACAAGATCGACAATGCATGAGGTTGAAACGGGCCACCATTGGCGCAGCCCCCTCCCCGCGCGTTCGCAAGGTCATCCCATATCCTGTCTGCTCAACCTCGACATCGCCACACCATTGCACCCGTTAGAATCCAGATCCCATCCCCAGTTCTGAGGATAGAGGCAGGCGGCACCCTTCGTTAATGAGGCATCACATCCGTTGCGGCAACAAGCCATAGGACTTCACGGTCCATCTCTGGATGGCGATGAATTCAGAAAGAACCTGTGGATCGACGTCTACAGAAAAGTAATCGCCCGGGTGATGCAAAAAAGCTGCGCCTGGCGCGGATTGACGAGGGACAAAGACATGAATCCAGAACCTTTCATGCGGCTGATGTGCCTTGGCTGCGGTTTTTCCTACGATGAAGCACTGGGATTGCCCGAGCACGGCCTCGCCCCCGGAACGCGCTGGGCCGACATTCCCGGGACCTGGGTTTGCCCCGACTGCGGGACCCCAAAGCACATGTTCGAGATGGTGTTCATCGGCTATTCCGACGGTGGCTCCAGTCTCGCCAGCGCAGCATAAGCCCCACCGATCAGGAGCCACCCACAATGAGCAAGTCATTTATCATCCGCAACCATGAACGCGGCCATGACACGATCCGGTCTGATGGCACCCGTTCGTCCTACATTGCAGGACACCCGGATGGCTTCGTCACCCGTGCATCCAGCTTCAACTTTCACGACTACCAGAGCGGCCGTCCAGGATTCGGCCCAGTCCGGGTATTTGGCGACGAAGTCTTCCACGGCGCAGGCTGCGGTTACAATATGCACCCGCACCACAACTTCGTGATCTGCGCCTTCGTGTTCGAGGGACAGCTTACGCATATCAACACGGCCGGCGAAGGCATGGTCGATCAGCTGAAAGCCGGCGACTACTACGTCTTCTCAGCGGGTTCCGGCGGCAAGCATTCGGAACTCAGCGTCACGTCGGAAGACATGCACGCAATCTATCTCTGGCTGATGCCCAAGCAGCTTTTTTTGCCGCCTACCTATCATCGCGCCCATTTCGACTATCGCAGACGCCGCAACGAGATCGTGCAGCTTGTCGGCGACGCAGACACGGCCTTGCCGATCCCACAGGACCTGCGCGTCTCTCGACTGATGGCGGATGCGGGCCGCAGCTTCACCTACACTCTCCGCTCCAGGGGACACGGCGCTTACATTTTCGTCCGAGAGGGCTCTGCCACAGTTGACGGCGTCGCACTTGGTCGGCGTGACAGCGCGGGCTTCTCAGACCGCGACAATCCAGCCATCACAATCGACGTCGGTGAGGATGACAGCGACATCATCGTGGTCGAGACGATCATGATCGATGACGACAACATCAAGGTATGGGAGCACGATCATGCCAGCCACTGATCGCGACCGGGGCATTCCGTTGCAGCGCGGAAGGCTCCCAAGAACAGCGGTGCGTGAGCCGACGAAGCTGAACGCAGCTCCCTCGCCTTGTCCGTATCGCGCGCGTTGCACGTCTCTGATCTGCCACGGCGACCGGACCAACCCGGCTTGTCCCGGCAGCGTGCTCACCACAAGGAAAGGGAACTGACATGCCCATCATGAACGTGAGCTACCGTGCCGGCGACCTTGACAAGACGATGAAGGCAGATCTCGCGAAGCGATTGACCGACGTCCTAATCACGATGGAGGGCGGCGCCAATACGCATGGTGGACGCGCCTTCGCCTGGGTTCTCTTCAGCGAACGACCGAGCGAAGACTGGTGGGTTGGCGGCGAAACCGATAATAGCTTTATCTCCCCGCCTGGATGTTTTCTCGTTCATGTGACCATTCCGGAAGGCTATATGAACGCCAGCCACAAGCATGACGTCCATCTGTCGGTCAATGCGGCCATACGCGCCGCGACCGACACGACCGATCCTGCTGCGACCGGTGCCAGCATCCTTGTCGTCATCGCTGAGGTGCCGGAAGGTAACTGGGGTTGTGCTGGCCGTACAATCAGCTTGGAAAATATTGCTGACTCGGTTGGCCTCTCAAAGACCAGCGATCGGTACACCTGGGTGCAGGCGTACTTCTCCGCCAAAGCGCGTATGCTGTCAGCCTATGACTATCCCAAAAATATTGGCGGACTTCCCCCTAGTATTTCTCGGGAATAGGCCGTCGTCACACCGAATATATTTGTCAAATGGACCGGAATGGCGCCGGAGGCGCAAAGCTGAGCAAAGCGCCCAGCCAGCTTTTCATATCGCAGCCAATGCTTATGCAAACATGACTAGCGATTGTGATATTACCTTTGTTCCGGTGGAAATAACGGTGCACCACGAGGCATCGAGTGGATACCCCCGTGCCTAGGCTTCAAGACCCTGAGTGTTCCTACGTTCGGTAACGCGCGAAGTACCTGGATATTGATGATAACGAGGGCGGCATACCCCAGCTTTCTTCGGGATAACCGTCCCGTCAACGCCAAATGGCCAGTTTTCGTGTTTCAGCTGGAAACGAACTTATCGCCCCTCGGCGTGTGTCCAGCCGCCAAGCTTTGGATAGGATAGAACATGCTAGTCGAGGACCATCGCGCGTCAAAGTCGAGACCCTTCATAGGTGAGGAATACCTGGCAAGCCTAGGCGATGAGCGCGAGATCTCAACTACGCCGGAGCGCCTGAAGAGGTCCGCGTACAGGTCTTGAGGACCGCCGAGGACAGCGGATGCTTGGCTGACATGGGCGCTCTTGTCGACCGGTGCATGGCCGATTACGACCAAACGGGATGGATCGCACGTGCCTGGCCGCAATGGCCTCAGCACTGAGGTTGCAGCGCCTTCGGCGAAGGCCTCCGAACCAGAATCTTGCCTTATGAGTGGATGGCAGTGATGGAATCGACTTCCGTGCTGAGCATGTTCACCTTCAGCTTCGCTTCTATGTTCGCAATGGTGAACCCCATTGGAATGACGCCGGTGTTTCTCGAGCAGACCAAGGACCGAAGTGTATCGGAACGCCACCTCCTTGCCTATCGGGTCGCAGCATATGGCGTGGCATTGTTGGTACTCACATTATTCTTCGGGTCTTATGTTCTCCAATTCTTCGGGGTTTCGCTGGCCGATGTCCAAATCGCCGGCGGCCTGTTTGTATTCTACACCGCCTGGACGATGCTCGTCGCGTCACCAGCGCGAACGTCGGACCAGAAAGGAAGATCGGACTCAATCGGAGGTGATATCGCGTTCTTCCCGTTGACAATCCCGATCACGGCTGGCGCAGGTTCGCTTGCCGTCACATTATCTCTATCCAGCCGAATAGCACGCGGCGATAGTCATCCCGTCGCAGGATATGTCGGTGCGACGCTTGGCATTTGCCTGGTCTTTATCACCGTCGCGCTTTGTTATCGCTTCTCCGACAAGATATTTGCTCGAGTGGGCGCTGCTGCAACCGGCGCAATCACCCGGCTCACTGCATTCTTGCTATTGGCGATAGGGGTCGCGGTCACGTGGGATGGCCTCAAGCAACTTATTCTTTCGCTAAGAGCGGGGTAGACATTGTCGCACCGCACCGTCGAGGATCGCTCCGGCAAGTTTTTGGGGAATATTTCTTCCTCCTCATTGAAAAAGCCATTGAGGAGGTCAGAGCCGGCATCGACTATGCCGACGAACATGGCGGCGCAGGCAACGGCCGCTGACGATATCCTTCAATCGAGGGGCACCATTAGCGAAGAGCGCCAAGCAATCTGGCCATAACCTCGATTAAACGATGAGCAGAGTGTCTTGGATCGTATAATTTCGGTGATTGTTGGAGATTGCGGCTGCGGCAAGGGACCTCCCTCCGTTAGTTCAAGTCCCAGCATCTGCGACAGCTAGCCCACTCACCGGGATCACTAGAGATACAGAGGGTCGATCTATAGCCGGGCTCACAGAGAACATCTGAACCTATACGAGAAGAACTGACTTATGGCGGAATCTATCTTGTCACCGATCACGTGACAGGCGAAGCCAGCACGACAGCGCAGATGCTTGTCTGCATCGTCGAAGGTACGTTCTTTGCGCCAAACAATGCCGTCATGGGAGCGCCTCGGTCGCGGAGTCCGGCGAAGCCGCAAGCCTGCTGAACGTCACCCGCGATTTAGGAGCGAGCGTGGGATTGCCATGGCGGCGAGATTCCTGCCGCGGCGGTTGCATCTGCTTACCAGTGGTTCGAGCACGCTCGGCGCCAGCGCGGCGGATCTAGCCTCCGCCATCAGGATGGTTGTGATCGGCCTTGGCCCTGTTGGCGTCGCTCGCGGCCATTCCGTCTTGGCTGCGTCCCGCCAAACCTTCTAGCGCGCATCAGCGATAGGGTGCGATCCCGAATGATACCCACCAACCATAGCCCACCAACCAGTTCAAAAGCGCGCTCAAAAATCGACAAGGAGACAAGAAATGTCAGATGCATCAATAAAGCAGCCGATGTGGCGCAGTAGGTTGAAAGCCATAATTTTCGACATCCAAGGTACCACCGCCGACTTTTATCAACCGCTTCTACGGGCTGGATCCATTATCAACCGCAAGAAGGGACTTCGGATCAACTGGGCCGAGGTGTCGGCCGAATGGCGCAATCTCTATCGGAAGACGCTTGATGAAGTTATCGAAGGGAAGCGGCCGTGGATCAGGGCCGATCAAATCTACAGAGAAGCGCTCGACACATTGCTAAAAGAGCGCGGGCTTGAGTTCACTCAGCAAGAGCGTGCCGAACTCAATGGCGTGTGGTCGCAGCTTGACTCCTGGCCAGATTCCGTTGCAGGGCTGACGCGACTTCGCCGCTACTTTACGATCGCGACATTATCCAATGCAGGCATGGCGGCAGCTGTTGCTATCGTCAAGCATGCGAACTTGCCGTTTGACGCAGTACTAACCGCAGAATTGGCGAAAATATACAAACCAGCGCCGGAGGTTTATCAACTCGCGGTGGATTATCTTGGCTATCAACCAGATCAAATTTTAATGGTTGCTTGTCATAAATATGATCTGCGGGCGGCCGGGAAGTTCGGCATGCGCACCGCGTTTGTCGCGCGCCCTCTTGAGTTAGGTCCAGACGCGCGACCCGATATTGCGCCAGAGAGTTGGATCGACTGCTGTGTTGATAGTTTCACCGCTCTGGCAGACAGGTTGGGAGCAACTTAACGGCGGTCTTGTTCGGGACCGAATGGCATCCGCGGCTCGGCTATCGAGGTGAATACGTGATCCTTCCCACGGCATGGTCCAGAGCGATTGCTAGTGGACGGTTGGCCTGAACGCCAGCGCGGGTGGCGTAGCTAGAGCATTTCCGTTGATCGTGAATCGATTGTGAGGTGACGCGTGCTGACGAGGCTGATTCAACCTCTTTATGAGGAGGTGGAGGATGATGCGGGCTTTGAGCGACGATCTTCGCATGCGTGTTGTGGAAGCCTCGACGGGCGGACTTTCAGCCCGCCAGGCGGCGGCGAGATTTGGCGTCGGGATCTCGACGGCGATCCGATGGATCGCGTGAGCCAGGACTGGGGAGCTAACGGCTCGGCCACAAGGCGGCGTCGAGGCTCGAGCCTCGACGCTCATGAGGCGTTCATCGTCGGTGTGATCGAGGAGCGGCGGGACATCACGCTGCACAACATGGCGGCGCGGCTTCTTGCCGAGCATAACCGTCGCCATCCGCCGCAGCGCGCTGAGCGCTTGGCTTCGCGGGTGCGGCTGGACGTTCAAAAAACCGCCCATGCACTGGAGCAGGAGCGCGCCAATGCCCGAAGCAACGTTGCGACTAGTTCGAGGTCCAGCCCGAGTTCGATCCACAGCGGCTCGTCTTCATCGACGAGACGGGGCTGTCCACCAAGATGGGAAGCACGAGTTCTTGCTCTCCGCCATTAATGATCTGAAATAAGAGCGCGTAAAATCGCGCCCACTCCCAGCGCCATCATGAGAATTGGCAAAAGAACACCCGTGTTGATCCGCAAATACAATAGGATGGCGATTGCTGCAAAGAGGGCGCCTGTGATCGCTCGGGCGACGGGATATATGTTCCATCGACCCCACTGCAGAACAAGTCTGAAGCTATCGGCAACTGCTGCAGCAGCGGGGAGCAACAGAATGAGTGCCATCCACCGGCTCGGCAAGGAGTAGCCGAGTTCATCGGCTAAAAGCACCGAACCTACCAACGCTAGCGCCGGCCCACCTATTAAGGGGCTGACCCACATCCGGAAGCGCGACTTGCGGTACTGTCTTGGCATGGTTCATTGGGCCTGTCACGCAACAGACGTTGCGGTTGTGGGCTGCTGACACACTGTCGCCCCACAGGAGAGAAGTCCTGCGGCGGCACATCACGTCCAGATGACGCTTGCACCTATTCGTATGGGCTGGCCCGTCAGATCGCATCCCGAGAACTAGGGATCCCTTTCAAAGGGAGCTCTGCTTTCATTGCCCGAGGGAGGCGAGCAGCGCGCCAATCCGTTCGAAATCGCGAAGGTTCGCTGCTTCAGACTTGCGGAGCACTGTACGGATCTGACTGCGGACCGTCTCAAGCGACACGTTCCGGTCACGGGCTACACTTTCTGCGGTTTGGCCACCAAGAAGAGCGAGAGCGACAGCGCTCTCCGCGATACTCAGGCCAAACAAGTCACCAAGGAGCGAGGCGCGCGGCGTCCTGGCAGGCGACAGCTCCTTCAGAAGAATGAGGACCGGGCCAGGAGCGCCCGGAGCATCTTCACTAAGCGTGTATTGACGCGGCAGCGGTGATACAAGAACAGCCAATTGGCCCAGCCGATCATCTGTCTCACTGTCGATCTCAAAACGCACTGCTCCGCCGCTGCCTCCATGGGCTGCATCCGATACCAGAGACAATAGCCGCGCCGCCCGACTTCGATCACGAATGACCAGTTGCAGCGCGCGTGCGTTCCACACCTGCGAAGATTGACGCCTTAACGCAAGGGGCGAGCCGGCCTCGGAAAGAAGCCTTTCCGCCGCCTTGTTGATGAACAGGACGCTGGTCTCGTGATCGAGCACGATCGCACCGCCCGGCAGGGCCTCAAAGGCCGCGTAGCCAATCTGCGCATTCAGCTCCGCCCCGCGCAAGCGGTTATGGAGCTGTACTGCCCGCTGCATATGGGGAAGCATAGACGCAAGATTCTGTTTGTCTCGTTCGGTGAACGGGATCGTCTCTCTGAACAACAGGATCAAGGTCTTGTCGATATCGCCGATCGTGCCCAGCAGGAGGTGATTTCTCCCGAGGGGCTTGGCAAACTCCTGATAGAAGTCGGAGCGCATGAAGGTGTCATTCGGCAGCAGTTCCGTGCCGAGTTTAACTGTGGTTCCCCAATCCCTGCTCGGGATTGTGCGCAGGGCAGCTCCACGCACTGGATCGAGCGCCTGGAAGCGCGAATACTGCCCTTCCCCTGGCAGTCTTGGCTGCAAGACATTCATGAGGTGACCGTCCGTATCCCGCACGCGAAGGGAGCCGGAATCGACGCCCAAGCGCTGGAAAAACTCACGGCCGAATGCGAACCAGTTTCCGCCGCTTGAACTTGCCTCATAGAGGTCGCCGATTACGGCGGTGATGTCCGTTCCAGACATCGCACGAACTCCACAAGCAGGTCGGTCAACGACTCATGACATTTAGCGGGCGCTTCGCCAACGAGCCTTAAGGCTAAGCCACGGCTCGACGATACACGTATTGAGGCCCACTGTAAGCAAAATCTCGACCAGCTACGCTCCTACTAGGGCGCTGCGCGGCCGTGCTGATAAACGACCATCATTGATGGGCCTGTAAGGCACCTGGTTGAGAACCTATGTCTGAGCTTCGGCTTTGTGGCCGGGTAACCGGCTGCTGACGGCGATATGCGCGGCATTCGAACGCGATGGGATTATCCCGCGTTCGAGATAACCTGCGGTTCGAAGCGGTCCACTCCCCCACCGAGCTGCGATGAGTGCTCTCACCGACGGCTACTTATGTCCGCGTGACCGTCGGTCGCAGCAAAGGGAGGCAATCGGCATCTCAAGCAACTAATCAGTTGGGCATTTTTTCTATCCTGGCTAAAGGAGGTCCGCGGGAAGCGCCAATGGCACGGCGCACCACCTCCTCAGAACATGTTGATCAACCGTCATATTTAATCTTCAGGAGAAGCGAATATGTGCTTCACTTCTGCGATCGCGATGGCCGGTCGGACGACGCCCTGACTAACGATAACACCCCTTATCGATAGTCATGGACAGCCATTGGCAAATCCGCGATGCCGCTCGGCCGAGATGGCTGGAATCGCCCGGAAACACGTCGTTTTTCGCCTCCCCTCTTCCCGGATGGGTGCATTCCGCGCCTAGTTGAGCGACCGCCCCACCTGGATCGGTGGATTTCCCGCGCCGCTGAGCCGCGAAGGCACCCGCCGGGCGGAAAATCAGCCTCACGGCGCCCGGCAAGCGCCGAGCAAGCCTCCAAAACCCCTGAAATCGCCTGTTTTCCGCTCAGAGCCCCCACAGGCTGCCGTTCCGGCTCCTTTTGGCACCGCGACCATCTACGGTGCCCGATCGGCCTCCATGGCCTTTTGACGAGGCCGATAAAACACGTTTACAAAGGATCCTTTTCTCTTGTCTGGTGAAATTGTACAAAGAGCCCCGAATCGGCTCTGGAATCTCGATGGCCTCGCCCTCCCCTCCCCTCCGCACGCCCGTCCGACGCCTGATTGGCTATGCGCGGGTCTCAACTGAGGAACAGGCAACAGATGCCCAGGTCGACGAGCTCCGTGCGGCCGGTTGCCAGA
The DNA here is from genome assembly GCF_018398315.1 of Chelatococcus sp. YT9. NCBI lineage: Bacteria > Pseudomonadati > Pseudomonadota > Alphaproteobacteria > Hyphomicrobiales > Chelatococcaceae > Chelatococcus > Chelatococcus sp. YT9. The sequence goes on along the minus strand of NZ_JAHBRW010000003.1, from coordinate 191,711 downwards.
TCGTTCACACGGAGCACGGTTCGGGTGCGTCTCGGGTGCGGCCTGTATTGACCAGACTGCTGCGAGAGATCAGCGCCGGTGACGTCCTGGTCGTGGTGCGCCTGGACCGTCTGGCTCGCTCGGTCAGTCACCTTCTGGTGGTGATCGAGCATCTCGAGGAGCGCAAGGCGCATTTCCGCTCGCTCCATGACCCGATCGACACCTCCACGCCGCAGGGCATGTTCTCGCTGCAGGTGCTTGGCGCGGTGGCGCAGCTCGAGCGCGCGTTGATCGCCGAGCGCACCAAGGCGGGGATGAGAGCGGCGAAGGCTCGCGGCAAGCTGCCCGGCAATCCGGGCTTGCGGGAACGCAACCCGGAGGCGATACGCGCGGCCTCTGAGGCCAGGAGGCGGGTCTATGTTGGCGACCTCATTGTCTCGGCCTCCAACTGGCTGCCGGTGGTGCGGCGCATGCGGCCACAGCACAATTGGGACGAGGTTGTGCGGGTGCTGAACCATCGCGGCCAGAATTGGACCGTCGAGAAGTTGCGACGCGCGGTACACCGCCTGGTGAGCGAAAAGATGGCGGAGGCGCACCTGATCCAGCGCTCCCCTCGACGCCCTCCCGAGGACAGGCTAATGACCCTTGTCGCCGGCATAGCCATCGCCGATCCGGATCTCAGCTTGCGCGATATCGCCGCCCAGCTCGAGCGGATGCGGGAACGTGCACCGCGCGGCGGCCGGCAATGGGCTGCCTCATCCGTAAAAGCGCTACTTGACCGGGCGGAGCGGCTCGGCCTGGTTGTGCCGCAGCCACAGGAAGTTCAAGATTGAGCGGAAGGAACGGCCGATGGCGAGCCTCAGAGACGCCGTCTCTCGGAGGCCGGCGGATCTCATGTCGCAGTTGCTCTCTTCTGGTTGATGCTAGGGTGCGAAAACCGACGCAGAAGGCTATGCAATGCATTTTGGGCGCAGACCGGGCTTCGTCCCTCGGAGTCCATAAAGGCTACTTCCAAATGCAATTTGGGCCGTGCATGGACCAAGATGTCAGGGACCTCTCTGCGTCCGACGGATACGATTTCAAGACAATCACGCGTTCAGCCGCTGCCCCCCGCCCCCTCTCACGGCGCTGGCGAAATTAGCTCCACCGTTGGAAAGTATGTCCGATAGCGCTTCAAGTCTCGCGTCAGCAAAGGCAGACCTTGAACCGCTGCGTGGGCTCCAATGAAGAAGTCCGGCAGCACCCCGGTGCGCGATCCCCCTGCCTTGCGATAGTGTGTGAACACCTTGCCTGCCAAGAACAAGGCTGACCGAGGGATGGGCATCAGTTCTAAGCCCGCGTCTTCAATGAAGGCATCAAGGCCTTCTATCCGATCGTAGCGAACAGATAGCTCCGTATACACAACATCGTTGATCATCAATGGGCCCGCGAGAGCGGCAGTTTCAAGCTGCTCGATCGACCAATCTGCCCAGTCTTGATCATTCGTCACAAGATCGAGCAGGATATTGGTATCAACGAGCGTCACGCTTCGCCACGCGTGAGCGCCATGATCGCATCCGTATCAAGTCCCTTGCCCGCGTGCCCTCTGAGCCGCTGGAACCGGCTGGGAGGCCTGTCCGTGTCCGCTTTCGTCAGCACCACGCTGCCATCGGCTGCCCTGCGGAAAGCCACCTTGCTTCCTGGAGCAATTCCAAGCAGATCCCTGACCGCTTTCGGGATTGTGACCTGCCCCTTGGACGTCACCGTGCTCGTCATAACCTCAACCCTGTAATACCGCTTTCGTTGAAGGTATTACTCCGACGCTCTGGATTCAAGCGACATTATCGACCGGTCGTTCCCACATCCGACCGTGAGGTCTAAAAGCCCTGCTCGACAGTGCGGCGGGAACGTCCATCTCGGCGACCTGATCCGCTCGGCCCCGAGCTGCTGACGTTCTCATTGCCAGGACCAAGGATGCACCGTGGGCGATGACGAAATCGCCGCACTATGGCGGATACCTTTGCAAAATGGCGATGCGGTCTATATCGCCAAAGCACTTGGTGTTGTCGCGTGAGCCAAAGTGATGTCCGAAATCGCGGTACGACGGGATTGTCTTGAGAGCGGCTATACTGCTCCTTCAGTGAACGCGAAAATCCGACGCTCAAAACAACCCTGGCCGTGATGCGCGCGCTTTGACATAGCGGTGAAGGCTCATACAGCCCCATAAGGGCGAGACACAAAAGTCTGCGTCAGTACTTTGAGCCAGAGGAATATGGCAACGAGCAAGGCATTGGTAGGTCTAGCGGCTGATAGACCTTTGAATGCGTCTCGGTAGCTTAAGGCTATGGCCGGCCGGCCGTCAGAACACACGAGCTCATGTGTCAATGGCCTTCGGATGCCCGCCTACGGATCCAAAATTCGTGGCGGGATTCGGTACCCGTGCGGGATATGATCTGCTCCACCCATCCGCCTCCCTTCAGCTCCCGCAGATCTAACTGCTACCAAATAAAAGCCCCCAGCTCTCCTCATAACACGCACACCATTAAGGCTCTCAGCGTCGTTGGCTCGGTGAGCGTCCATTCGGCAACGCCGCATTGAATGAGGGCGATATCGACACCGAGACACAATGCAGCGATCCTTGTGTGGATGCCTTCAAAGCTGGGCTCCGAGGCCAGCACGTTCTCGATGAGCATCCTCGGCGCGGCCTGCATATGAAGCACGCCACATTGCGGTCCACACGTTCCGATCACTTAAAACCGCCGTCTGTTTCAGAACGAGGACACGGCCGGGCTTCGCTAGGCGCGTCAGAGAGAGCTGAATAAATCGCATGGGTATTGGCATCGGCAAACGATCCATCTTGCTTCAAGCGGCCAGGGTTGCCAGGTGAATGCGATCCCTCCCCTGCCTCGATACTCAAGATTGCGCCGGTGTCAGGCTGATGGCGAAACGATACAATCGACTGAGGGACCTTCAGGCCGCGCCTCCCCGCGGAAGCTTTGTCGGCATCGTTAGTTTTAATAACGGCACGCCCCCTGCCCGACGCCATAAAGCCCTACGGCAGGCGTGCTGAAGCGGACAAAACATGGAACGCCAGCAGCACTATAAGCTCGTCGGCTGGCCGGTCATGGCCACGACATACGTGGAGGGCTGCCCGCCCCAGGAAGGCATTGGACGTGGCGTGCGCTTAATCTGCCAGGACCAATCACCGTATACCGGCTAAGCGTGCGCTTCGCACGAGAATGAACCATCGGGTTCGAGAAGCCAAGCTGCGCACCAGTTACTGCGGTCTGGTGCAGACTTCCGCTCCCATTGAAACCTTGACCCCATATTCGATCGCACTTCGAAAGTCCTTGAGGCCAAACACCTGCCTCGCAGCCTTCACTGGGCGAACACTTCTGTTTACGCCACCGATATCTGGAAAATTCCAGCTTTAAAACTGCTTTGACAGCCGTGCAGAGGATAAAAAAATATTGTAGAGCATATACTTAACCAACGATCTTGGTCTCATTTGAATATCGCTAAAACCAGCGGAAGCGAGTTAACTTCTCATTAAGACAAAATCGATTGCCGCGTTGAGCGAATCGGGCATAATTCCCGCTTGTTGAGAGTTTTCCTTCAGAAAAGCGTTATTCTGACAACCGGCATCGATGAACATGGCGACACCCGCTGAGGAATTTGAAACGTTCAGCTTTCACGAATCAATTCTCATGCAAGGAGAACTGATTTCGGACAAGCTGAACATGCTCCGCGTCGAGCATTACCCACCCGATGCGACCAAAACCCTGCGGCAGTTCTCGTTGGCGGAAGTTGCATTTTTTTTGGGTGTCACTCAGTCGAATGTGAAAAAGCTTCACCTCGAAGGGAAGGGACCGATACCGACCACGTCCGCATCTGGACGTCGGACTTACACAGCCAAGCAAATGCTTGAATTGAGACATTATCTCGATCGGCATGGGCGCGCAGATTACAAGAAATATGTCCCGCACAGGAGGCCCGGAGAATCCTTACAGGTAATCTCAGTTGTGAACTTTAAAGGGGGTAGCGGAAAAACCACCACTGCGGCTCATCTAGCGCAGCATCTGGCTTTGACGGGCCATCGAGTGCTGGCAATCGATCTCGACCCTCAAGCCTCTTTATCAGCGCTGCACGGTTTCCAGCCAGAGCTGGACAAAAATCCATCTCTCTATGAAGCCCTTCGTTATGACAAGGCAAAAAAGTCGATCTCGGAAGTTATCCGCGCAACCAATTTTCCCGGCCTCGACATCGTGCCTGCGAACCTTGAGCTTCAGGAATATGAGTACGACACACCGCTTGCCGCAGCTAACAAAGCCTCATCAGATGGCCGCCTTTTCTTCACGCGTATTTCAGACGCGTTACGGGAGGTGGACGATCGCTATGACGTAGTCATCATCGATTGTCCGCCTCAACTTGGCTATCTCACTCTAACCGCTCTCACGGCTTCAACCGCTGTTCTGATCACCATTCACCCGCAGATGCTCGACGTCATGTCGATGAGTCAGTTCTTGCTGATGCTCGGGGGGATCCTGCAATCGATAAGCAAAGCCGGCGCGCATGTGCGCCTCAAATGGTTTCGCTATTTGGTCACACGCTACGAACCGACAGACGGCCCGCAGACGCAGATGGTCGGATTTATGCAAGCTCTCTTCCCTGCACATATGCTGAAGAACCCGATGGTAAAATCGACCGCGATTTCGGACGCGGGAATTACAAACCAGTCGCTCTACGAGGTCGAGCGCGCGCAATTCATTCGGACCACTTATGATCGCGCCCTTGAGGCTTTGAACGCGGTTAATGGGGAAATCACGGCTCTCGTTCATGGCGCGTGGGGGCGTAAATGAGGTTTATCTTGACAGCCGTGCAGAGCGGCAAAACCTTCCAATTTGCCAATCACTTGTCTCCGGCTAGGGGAGGGCGCAATGGCACGTAAAAACCTATTAGCCAACGTGTCCGCACATCTGACAACTACGGCGGACAGAGAGGTCCGATCTGACTACGCAAATCGCGGCGCGTCGCGATCGATGATGCTGTCGATCGAGGAAATGGCTGAGAATGCCAAGAAGATGATGGCAGGCGAAACCGTCGTCAGCCTCGATCCGGCTCTATTGGACGAATCGTTCGTCGTAGATCGCGTAGAAGACGACGAGGAGGAGTTTGCGAACCTGAAGCAGGGAATTGAAACGGAAGGACAATTGCAACCTATTTTGGTGCGCCCTCATCCGGACACCGGCGGCCGATTCATGATCGTGTTTGGGCATCGCCGCGCCCGCGCGGCGAGAGAGCTTGGCATTCCAGTTCTCGCAGTTGTGAAAAACCTCGAAGCCATTGCCCATATCATTGCCCAGGGGCAGGAAAACTCTCGACGCGCAAATCTCTCCTTCATTGAGAAGGCTCTCTTCGCCACAAAGCTCTTGAGCATGGGGCAAAGTAAGGAAACGATTAGGTCTGCGCTCAGCATCGATGACACATTACTGTCGAGAATGCTGTCTGTCGTGGAAACCGTACCGGCTCAGGTGATTGAGGCAATCGGTGCCGCGAAGTCCGTTGGCAGGGACAGATGGGAAGAGCTCAAGAAACTCGTCGCCAATCCTAAAGTCGCGGAATACGCGTGCGATGTGGTCAACGCAGAAGCGTTCCGTTCGCTGGAGGGAGCAAACCGCTTCAATCATCTTCTTGGAGAACTGAAGCAGGCGGGGCAGGGAAGGCGGAAGCGGAAGAAGGCCCGAGAGGGAGGAGTAGGCGTGTGGTCTCCTGACGATCGGGCCGTTTCTGCCAGCTACCAGAGCACAGGAAAAACATTCACGTTATCACTGAAGTCGGCTCACGCGAGCGAGTTCGGCCATTTCATTTCATCAAACCTTGAATCGCTTTATCGCGATTTCAAGGAGTGGAAAGTTCGACAGCAAGGAGAGTAGCGCAAAAGAAAAAAGCCCCCGAACGTCGCCGCGCGGAAGCCTTTTCTTTGATCTAAGCACCCAAAGAATCACACTTTCGCAAAAGCCTGTCAAGCGGTTCGGCGCCATTTCGGCGAGCAGATTTCTTTTGCCTAGCGATAGGTGAAAGAGAATGCAGACGCATATTGCAACGACGCCCTTTGGGCGGCGGACGATGTCGCTTGCCCAGCTGGCACAGCAATCCATTGGACGCAGCGCCCCGAAAGACACCGCTGTCCATAAATGGCAGGTGTTTCAACATATCCGCGAAGCGCGCGATCGCCTGGGGGCCACCGACAGGGCCCTCACCATCCTGAACGCCTTGCTCTCGTTCCATCCGGAAACCACCCTGTCAGCGCGGGGAGGTCTTATTGTCTGGCCTTCCAACGATCAGCTCGCAGCCCGCGCCAATGGCATGCCCGCCACAACCCTGCGGCGACACCTCGCCAACCTGGTTGAATGCGGCCTCATCATCCGCCGCGACAGTCCCAACGGCAAACGCTTCGCCCGCAAGGGCAGGGGAGGGGACATCGAGCAGGTCTACGGTTTTGACCTCTCACCGATCGTCACACGCGCCGATGCCTTCAAAGACATGGCGGAAGCCGTGCAGGCCGACAAACGCGCGAGACAAGTCGCCCGGGAACAGCTGACGCTCCTGCGCCGGGATATCGCCAAGACCATCACCGCTGCCCGCGCGGAAGGCGCACCAGGCCCCTGGGAGATCGCACAGCACCGCTACGACGCGATCATCAGCCAGCTTCCGCGCCAGCCCTGCGGAGAGGTCATCGAGGCGATCTGCGCTGATCTGCGCCATCTCTGGGACGATATCCGCACATCCCTGGAAAACTTCACACAATCCCGAATTCCGGCCGCCAATGAGTCCCATTCTGGCGGGCACATAAAGGAGTCAAACCCAGAATCTCATTCTGAATCTCAAAAAGATGATTCAAGGGATGAACAAAACGCCCCTTCCGGCGAGACCACACCCCCAGTCGCTCAGGATCGGCAAGGACCTAGCCTTTCCACGGTCATCAAAGCCTGCCCAGCTATCATCGATCTGGCCCAGGGCCGTGCCATTCAGAACTGGCGAGATCTTCTGGGATTGGCAGGTGTTGTTCGTCCGATGCTGGGGATCAGTCCCAAACTCTGGGAGGAAACGTGTGCAACGCTCGGCGCCCAGGGTGCTGCGACAGTGCTCGCCGCCATCTACGAGCGGTCGGGGGAGATCTCCAATCCAGGTGGCTATCTTCGTAATCTCACCCAGCGCGCGGTCACCGGAGAGTTCTCGACCACCCCTATGATCCTCGCTCTGTTCACCGCGAAACTGAGAAAGCACAGGGGAGGGGAGAACCTCCAGCATCCAACCCCGGCAACGGAACCCCCGGGGATCGAGGGCGGTCATTCTCGACCCTCCATCACCGTGAGCGCCGCGTTGCAGCAAAAGCTCAAGAACGGGTCAACCGGGCGAGGTTGGAGCAGGGGGTGACGCAGCGATATCACGGATGGTGCGCCTGAGGAGGTGGCACAGGGGACGCTCTCTCCTAGCTCAACGGCGTGAGGCACCCGTTATGTAGGCACCATTCGGACCCGCAGGGGCCTCCTTGCAGCAGACGTTGTCTTTGAGGTTCAAGTAACTTGTCGATGAGCGAAGAGCTACCCTTGGAAATGCGTCCGACTGCCCATTTGTGATCCGCTGCACGCTCTAACAACTGTATGTCACCATCAAGCGCAACGTTGACCGAGCTGGGTGCGCGGTCTCAATAATCCGCACATCAAGGACTGGCGAGCCGATTTCGATCCAGAGAGTGTGTGCGTCACACAAGACAGTTTCTCGCATCCCCGCCATGGTGGGAATGATCTGCGACGAGGGCGAGATGACTGGCCGCTGCCTCGTACCCTTCACCTCATTCCGCGACTTCAACAAATAGGCCGGCGGCGATATCTGGTTCGCCTCCAATGAGGAGCGCCCTCTCGCCTTCTTCCCCGGCATTTGGATGCTGCAATAGGAATACGTCCGCAACGTCGAGACGGGAACGGAGGTGGCAGACCTCTATGCATTCTTGAGCACGAACGCGGAGGTGGCTCCCATCCAGGCCACAGCCATACCCGTGATTTTCACCACCGAGGCGGAGCGGGACATATGGATGCGAGCGCCGTGGAGTGAGGCGAAAGACTTACAGCGCCCGCTGCCGGACGGCTCGCTGCAAATCGTAACCAAAGGCGTGAAGTTGGACGAGGGTGCGATCGAGGGTTCCCCCGCCGGGATCAGCAGACCGACCGCAGCGCTCAGCAGCATGGCGAAGAGCAAGCATAGCTGGGTACTGGTGTTGCGGGTCATCGTTGCCTTCGCCTGCGGGTTTACCGGAAACGTTGGGGGCGCGGGCACAATATGCCCGCGCCCGGATCTCGATTACTTCGTGGGAACGAGCTTCAGTCCGGGCGCTGGCTTTTCATAGTCATCCGCCTTCTTGCCCTCCTCAGGGATCTCGATCCAACGGGCGGCGGCGCCGTCCGGGCATTCCTGGACGACGGGGAAATAGAGCGTCGTGTCCGCCTTCAAATCGCCAGTCAGATAGCCGCGCAGGACAAACTCGTCATATTCGTCATCGGCGAGATTGCCGCCGCTCCAGACGATTTCGGTCACGCCTTCGCTCGTCGGCGTACCGTAGTAGTCGTAGGACTTGGCATATTTGCCCTTTACCTTCTCGAGTTTCCAGCCGGGCTTAGGCTGGGGCTTCACCGCAATCATGCCTTCGGGGATGCGGACGCGGACCGTGTTGGTCGCCTTACCCTCGCACCCATGAGGGACACGGAAGGTGGCTTTATAGGTTGAGGACACGGGCGCCTGCTGGTTCTCCAGCGTGACATGGGCGAAGGCTGAACTCGCTCCAACCGCTGAGAGCAGAACGACCGGAACAATTGACTTCAATGACAACATGGACTGGATTTCCTTAGTTGATGCCGCGCCTTCCGGCCGGTTGGTGAGCCTGCAAACGGGCAATTCCGTTTGCAGGCAGGGTTGATCGGGCAAAGTCACTTGGCCCGCGTATGGACGTCATGGGTTGGTGCGGAAGGCGGCAGGTGCGAAGCTTTCGCCGGCCGCCTTCAAGGTGTTTTCCCCGCTACCAGGCGCTGCATCTTTGCGAGCGCCTTGTCGGCGTCCTCGTGGTAAGCCAGGGCGCCCACGTATTCGCCGCTCCCATTCATCAGGTAGACGATCGCGGTGTGGTCGAGCGTGTAATCGCCACTCTCTGTCGGGACCTTGCGCCAGAAGACCTTGTAAGCTTTGGCAACGGCGGTGATGTCGTCCTCGTTGCCTGTTAGCCCGATGATCCTGGGGTCAAAGGACTGAAGATAGGTCTTCAACATCTCTGGCGTGTCGCGCGCGGGATCGAGCGAAACGAAGATTGTCTTGAGCTTGTCCGCATCCGGACCCATGCGTTTGAGCGTTTCCGACAGTTCCCACAGCGTCGTCGGGCAGACCTCGGGGCAGTGGGTAAAGCCGAAGAAGATGGCAAAGGGAGCACCCTTCAGGTCTTCGTTCGACAGTTCGGCTCCGCTTTGGGTGATCAACTGAAATGGCCCGCCAGGGCCGGCCGCGGTTTCCGCCTGCGGGGGATGCCGCGATGCTGAAAGCAGCGCGATGGCAGTCGCCAGGACCGCCGCGAGCGCCCCCGTCGTCGCGATCACCCCGATCCATCGCCAGGTAAGCTTCATGTCAGTGCCTCGTAGATTTGACATGACCCGTCGACGTGCCATGACCGGCAGGATCGCCGGCATCGCTGGCGCCGATCGCGCGTACGTCAAAGGTCAAGGCGACCGACCCCGCCTTCTCGAATGTCAACTGCGCCTGGAATGGCTCGCCTTCCTGGAGCCCGCTCTTCAGGTCGACGAACATCAGGTGATAAGAGCCGGGCTTCAGGACGATCTCGCCCTTCGCGGGAACGGTCAGGCCGTCCGCAAGGGGGCGCATGGTCATCACCCCATCCTTGACGGCCATTTCATGGATCTCTGTCCGGCCCGAGATGCCGGATGTAGCGGCTATGAGCCGATCCGGTTGGTCACCTGTGTTGCGGATGACGAGATAGCCACTGGCTACCTTGGCACCTCCAGGCGTTGCGCGGGACCACGGTTGACTCACAGTCAAGGATTCGACCGTCGTGTCATGAGCAAGGACAGTCTGGGCCGATGCGAAGATCATGCCGATAGCGAGAGCGACGAGACCAAGCTTTTCCTCGAGACTGCGAAATAGATACAGCGGTGCGCTCGCGCTCCAGGCGCGGCGGGGCAAGAACGATGACATGGGAAATCTCCACGCTGAGACGCGTTCTGTCGCGCGCGCGACAGAGCATTGAATGTGCGTCAGAAGACCCTGCGCAGGGCGAAGGGGTCAGGCAGCGACGAGGAGGGGTGGTGCGCGTGGGCGTCCGGGGCTGCCATCGCGGCGCAATGGCGCGCGGACGCCGAAGTCTGGCAACGGATGCGAAAGGACGACGGGATGCTCGAACGGCGTTTCTGCGGCAGCAGGCAGCGACAGGAGGACCGGCGCGAACATGCTGCATCCGTAGAGGCAGCAGTCCGGCAGATGTCGACGAACCGGAGCGTCATCGGATGCACCGGACTGGTCGCCTGACGGTGCGCAAAGAATCGTTCCGAAGACGTCGTTGCGTTCCGGCGATGCGCTGGCGCCGATTGCAAAGGCGCCCAGTACAGACTGAAGGATGAGCATATAGGCCGCGACAAGCGCGACCCACGCACATCCTCTCTGCTGCCTCAGGGCGCTCAACCGGCTCTCCATGCCTCATGTATCGAGCAATGTGATGACACGGTCCGTCAGGGACCGCGTTGTCCATGAGCCTCAAGGACTAGCATAGACTTTCATATTGTTGCAGGGACAAAATGTCATAGGCTCGATATTGATCGAGGCCTTACCGAGCGACATAATCCAGGTGCGAACGGCGTGTATTGGTAGAACAAAGATCGAGCCAGCCTGAACTGCCGTAAACAGAGATCACCGCAGCTGAATCTGCAACGGTGTGCCGGAGCAAGTCGAGATGACTTTCTGCTTTGATGGTGCCGCCAACCAGAACGCTCGTGTTTATCCCGGGACGCGTTTTTGTTTTCCCGGGCAAGTGGGCTAATCTTCAAGCTTAGCGACCGTTTGCGAGGACTCAAGCTGCGCAGCTTATGCTGGGCAGACAGTTTTTGGCTCTGGCTGTCAAGCGCAGCCGACTGGGCCGCGAGCTGGAGCGAGGCGCTTCGGGTTGCTCGCGTCGATGGACGAGGCGTTTGTCGTTGTTGCAAGCAACCCAATTAATGGCTCATACTGAAGCCTTAGTTGGGTTCCTTTGACGCAATGCTTGCAAGCCGCAGCCAGTCGAAAAGCTGAAGGATAACCCGAGCATCGTGTAGTAGTGTGAAACTGCGCAGATTCCCTGATTTTCTAGGGAGGAAGCGCGCGCAGCTGCCGATCAGGGCGCGGTGAGATGGCGGATATCTTCACCCACTTGCTGCAACTTCCACGCGGGGACCATGATGCCGCCTACGACGGCGACAGAGCTGACGCCGTCGAACCATTCGGCCTGGAGCGGCATATTCGTGCCCGTGCGGAAGACGCGCTTGTTCACCGTCTCAACGGCTTCCATAACGCTCACCGAGGCGCCGCCGCCGTCATCGACGAGCACGACGACGTCCGATGAACGCGCGAGCGCCTGCGCCTCGCCTTGCCGCTCGTGGGAGTCGGTACAGACCGTGTCGACCACATGCACCGGTATGCCCCGCGCCTTGAGGCCGCTCGCGAAGGCCTTCCATTTGTCCGCGTTGCCGGTGACCTGGCCGACGCAGGCCCAGTTGCGCTCGGGGTTCGCGAGCTCGTTCGCGATGGCGTCGAGATCCTCGGCGATGAGGCCCGTGCGCCCTGCCTCTTCGGCGGCCCGCTTGCAGTAGGTCGTGTGGTGGTTGAGAGGCTTGCCAAAGGCGATGATGTCATGACCGGCTGCGGCAAGCTTTTCAGCCGTGCCATGCATCCGCGCGATGAACGGGCACATGTAGTCGTGCAGCTTGACGCCCCGCTGACGCAGATCGTTCATCCGCTCTGGGGTGTATCCGTGATAGCCGATCGCCAGTTCATCACCCGAGCGGACTTCCGCGTCGTCATGAATGATCTGGACTTTCGCGAGATTGGGATAACGCTTCAGAAGCTCCGGATCGCCACGTTCGATGCGGTGGAAGGTGTCCCATTCGGCATTCTTGTGCTCGGCTGAGCATTTATGCCCCGCGTGAAGGCGAGGCGTCTTGGCGGCCAGGCGATCCACCATCTTGTAGGCGCGTTCGATGCCGAAGCACATTCCCGTCTTGGCTATGCGAATATCCATCACGCACCTGCATGTTTTTCCACCTTGCCCATAGCGGTTCGCAGCCCCGCACTCAACGGTAAAGGCTCCGTACCGCGACCGAAATGCGGTATTCCGATATGTGGTGCGCTCAGCCCTCGACGCGCTTGGCGTCGTAGACCTCATCGGCGGGCAGGCTCAACAACCTTTGCGCCATGTCGTTCTTGAGCCAAACCAGCCGCTCTTCCTCCGTGGCGGTCCTGGTCTCTTTGGCGGCGAGCATGATGAACTCGTCATGCACAAGCCCCGGCCGGAGGGTTAGATCGACCGTCGTGCCGCGATAGTGAAAACGGAAGAGATAACGGCCCTTCGGGCTCGAAAGCACATCGTCGCTGGCGAGCGCGAGGTCGACGTTGTAGCGCCCCGCCGTGACCATGCGCGTCACCATCTCGAAGGCGTCGCGGCCGCCCGGGCCGGGAAATGCGGTGTCCATCGCGAGCTCACGCCGCTCGGGGGGATGGCCGCCATCAAGGAGGGGGAAGGCGCGCTGCATGACCTTGAAGGCATGGGCGACCCCGCCAGGATAACCGAAGCCATGGTACTTCAAGATCTCAGCGAAGGTGAAGCTAATAGGCTGGCCGTTCTCGTGAACCGTGATTGTGTCGCTCATGGCCGGACAATTCCGTGTTGGGAAAAAGAAAGCTCTGCGTACAGCATTCTGGCGTCCATCGGTCGCATCGGCTCAGGCTGTCGCTCCCGCCTCGAACATCGGCACGACGGCGCGGGCGCGCAGACCCTTGTGCTCCACATCGACGCGCGCGACGGCAAGGCCGTAGAGCGCGGTCAGGCGTTCATCCGTCAGGATGGACCGGGCATCGCCGACCACATGCTGGCCGGGGGGGCCGAGGATCAGCGCTTTGCCCCCGAGTGTCAGGGCATGCTGGGGGTGATGGGTCGTCACGATGACGGCGACCCCGCGATCGCGCACGAGATGCGCGAGCACGTTCAGCATCGCGTTCTGGTTCTTCAGGTCGAGCGCCGCCATCGGCTCATCCAGCAGCAACAGTTGCGCCTCGCTGGCCAGCGCGCGCGCCAGGAGCACCAGCTGGCGCTCGCCGCCCGAGAGTTGCTTGAACGGGTGGTCGGCCAGATGGGCGGCGCCCACACGTTCCAGCGCCGCATGGGCGATCGCGTGGTCGCGCTTGCCGGGCCAGGAGAGAATGCCGAGATGCGGCGCCCGGCCCATCACCACCATGTCGATGACGCGATAGGCGAGCGTCCCGCGCGACGACTGCGGGATATAGGCAACGGAGGCGCCGCTCGTCAGCGTAACCGTGCCGGCGCGCGTTTCCTGCAAGCCGGCAATCGCGCGCATCAGCGTCGTCTTGCCGCGTCCGTTCGGCCCGAGGATCGACAGCACTTCGCCTTGCCCGATCGTGAGGTCAAGATCGCGAAACAGCCAATGGTCAGGCGACCATCCATGGGCCAGGCCGCGGGTCGTGAGCAGGCTCTCACTCATCCCCGCCTCCCTTGGCGCGCATGCGACGCAACAGAATGGCAAAGACCGGCGCGCCGACGAGAGCCGTGAGAATGCCCAGAGGGATCTCGGCGTTGGATACGGAGCGCGCGAGCGTGTCGGCGAGCGTGAGATAGGCAGCACCGGCGAGGATGCTGGCGGGGATAAGACGGCGATGATCAGGCCCGACGATACCGCGCATCATGTGCGGAATGACGAGGCCGACCCAGCCGATGATGCCGGACACGGCGACCTGCCCGGCAACGATCAGGGACACGGCCGCAAGCACCGCCCAACGAATGGCATCCACGGGCTGGCCGAGCGCGCGCGCATCTTCGTCCCCCAGCGAAAGCACGTCGATACGCCAAGCGAGCAGGACAATGACAATCGCGCCGATCGAGATCGCCCCGGTGGCGAGCAGCAGGCGCTGACCATCCGCCGTCGCAAAGCTGCCGAGCAGCCAGAACACGATCCCGGGGAGACGTTGTTCAGGATCCGCCAGGAAGACGCAGATCGATGTCAGCGCTGAAAACAGGGTGCCGACCACCAATCCGGCCAGGACGAGCATGAGGAGCGAAGTGCGGCCTTCGACCCGCGCCAGCAACAGGACCGCGAGCAGCGCCACCCAGGCTCCCGCGAAGGAGGCACCGATCAACCAGAGGCCCGACAGACCGAAGAGCAGCGACAATGCACCTCCGAACCCGGCACCTGACGACACGCCGAGGATCTGCGGCGCGACGAGGGGATTGCGGAACAGCCCCTGCAGGGCGGCGCCCGCGACGGCCAGCCCCGCACCGCAGACCGCCGACAGGAGGGCGCGCGGCAAGCGAACGATGAGAACGACGGTCGCGTCCGTGTCGGTCCAGGTCTTGGTGGCGCCAGTCAACGGGCTGAGAAGGATCCCGGCCACATGTTCAAGGCTGACGGCATAGCGCCCGACGGCGAGAGAAACCACGATGGCTATGATCGGCGCGAGAGCGAGCGCCAACCATATCAGCAGCCCGTTCAGCGAATGGCCCCGCCAATGCGGGGCCACGGCCGTTTCAGCGTTGGAGGACACGCGCGTAATCCTTCGCATCGGCGTTGGCCGAGGCCTTCAAGATCGCTTTGGTTTCCTCATCGGTCGGCGCTCGGCCATAGAGCAGCTTGTACATCCCGTCCATCTCGGCGCGCAGATTGAAACCGACCTTGTCCGGATGAAGGATGGACGCGACCCAGATCCAGGCGAGCGGGCTTTCGACATTCGGCGGATCCCAGCGATAACCGCCGATCGGCATCTTGTAGACGCGCTTGTTGCGTACCGCCGGCACGCTGGCCCATTTCGGGTCCTTGTAGAGGTCGCCTGGCACGGCCTGATCGAACCCGCCGAGAATGATGACCTCCGGCGCCCAGGCCAGCACCTGCTCGAAGGTCACATCCGTGCCCGTGCCCCTCACCCCTTCGGCCCCGTTGCGGCCGCCGGCGAGCTTCAGATACATGTCGTTGTAGCTGCCGACGCCGTTGGGCCGCAGCGAATTGGTGAAGTACTGGAAGTAGATAACTTTGGGCCGGTCGGCTTCGGGGATGGCGCCCGTTGTCTTTTCGAGGCTTGCCATCACGCCGCGATGCTTATCAAGCAGCGCCGACGTCTTGTCGGTCTGCCCGGTCAGCTTGCCCATGGCGACCATGGTTTCTTCGAGGAAGGCCTGCGTGCCGTAGTTCTGTCCGAAAACCTTCATGCCGGCACGCTCGATCGGCGCGATGAGGTCAGGCCCCTGATTGGCCCATTGGAAGACAAGATCCGGCGACAATGTCAGCAGCGCCTCGACATTGGGCGTGAACTGCCCGCCCTTGACAATGTCCGTCCGCACTTTCTCGAGCCCGGGATAGATACGGCCCAGCCATTCACCGGTGATGGCGCCGAGCGCGGTGGGGTTCATGGCGACCAGGCGGTCCGGCTTGCTATCCGCGAGGACATACATGGATGCGGCTGGAATCGGGATCGTCGCGACCTTTGCCGGCTCCTTGTCGAAGCTCAGGGTCTGGCCGCGCTGATCGACGACATCAATGGCAGCGGCGGAACCGATTGTAGCGAGGACTGTGGAGGCGGCGAGCACCATGCGGAATGAAAAGAATGCCATGAGAAACCTCTGAAACGGTCCAACCGACGGCCGGGTCAACACATCCCCGCATCGAGCGCCGAAGCACTCCGGAAAGAAGAAGCAGGAATCGAACACGGGCGAGGCTTATGTCTCGCGGTGCGTCGGTAAAAAGCAAGTGAAATCCGTATCTTAGAAAGACTACAAGGTGCGCGGCCGGAGCTGCCTGGCGCCTTGAGCAAGAGTGGGAGGAGGCACGGCATCCGCGCCGCGCCGGGCGATCATGCAGTGTCAGTGGCGCAAGGCGCGCAGGTCCCGCGCCGCCTGGACCATGTTGACCAAAGCCGGCCTGACCTCTTCCCATTTGCGGGTCTTCAGCCCGCAGTCCGGGTTGACCCAAAGCTGCGCGTCGTCCAGCCGTTGGCGCGCGAGCCGCAGCAAGTCCGACATCTCTTCGACATCGGGCACGCGCGGCGAGTGGATGTCATAGACGCCCGGGCCGATCTCGTTCGGATACTCGTAACTACGGAATGCCTCCAGCAGCTCCATCTTCGACCGTGAGGTCTCGATCGAGATCACGTCGGCATCCATCGCCGCGATGGCATCGATGATCTGGTTGAACTCCGAGTAGCACATATGCGTGTGGATCTGGGTTTCGTCACCGACGCCTGACGAGCACAGGCGGAAGCTTTCGACGGCCCAGTCGAGATAATGCTTCCAGTCCCCGTGGCGCAGCGGCAAGCCCTCACGCAGAGCCGCCTCGTCGATCTGGATCATGGCGGCGCCCGCCTGCTCCAGATCAAGCACCTCATCACGGATGGCGAGCGCGATCTGCCTGGCCGCATCGCTGCGTGGGATGTCGTCGCGGATGAAGGACCAGTTGAGGATCGTCACCGGCCCGGTCAGCATCGCCTTCATGGGCTTCGTGGTCAGCGACTGGGCATAGCGCCACCATTCCACGGTCATCGGCTTCGGGCGCGAGACGTCGCCGTAAAGGATCGGCGGGCGCACGCAACGCGAACCATAACTCTGCACCCAGCCATGGCGCGTGAAGGCGAAGCCCGCGAGCTGCTCGCCGAAATACTGGACCATGTCGTTGCGCTCGAATTCGCCGTGAACAAGCACGTCGAGACCGATCTCCTCCTGCCAGCGCACGGCGCGCGCCGTTTCCTCGCGCAGGAAGGCTTCATAGTCGGTCGCGTCGAGTTGCCCCTTGTCATGGGCGGCGCGTGCCTTGCGGACCTCCGGGGTTTGCGGGAAGGAGCCGATGGTCGTGGTGGGGAAGGCGGGAAGGTTGAAGCGCTCGCGCTGCAGCCGAGCCCGGCTCGGGAAGGCGTTCTTGCGGCGGACGAAGGCTTCCGTCACGGCCGCCAAGCGCCCGGCGACGATCGCGGCGTTGACTTTGGGAGAAGCCTTGCGGGCGGCGACGGCTGCCGTCGAGGCGGAAAGAGCGTCCTTGACGCTGTCGCGTCCCTCCGTGAGCGCGCGGCCGAGTGTCGCCAGTTCACCCATCTTCTGCACGGCGAAGGCGAGCCAGCCCTTCACTTCGGAATCGAGGTTCGTTTCCAGTTCGAGGTCGATCGGGCTGTGCAGCAGCGAGCAGGATGGCGCGATCTGGACATGGTCGGTGCCGCGCTTGGCGGCGACGGGCGCCACGCGGGAAAGGATTTTCTCGAGATCCGTGCGCCAGATATTGCGGCCATCGACGACACCTAGTGACAGGACGATGCCACGCGGCGCCTTGGCGAGAACAGCATCGCGCTGCTCCGGCGCACGCACCAGATCGATATGGAGGCCCGCGACGGGCAGCGAGAGCGCGGTGTCCAGGTTATCGCCGATGCCGCCGAAATAGGTGGCGAGCATGATTTTCAGATCCGGCAAGGCATGGGCGAACAGCGCATAGGTGCGACGCAGCGCCTCGCGCGCGGGTTCGTCGAGATCGAGCACCAGGCAGGGCTCGTCGATCTGGACCCATGTCGCGCCATTGGCGGCAAGCCGGCGCAGGACATCGACATAGACCGGCAGCAGATCACCCAGAAGCGTCAGCGGGTCGAAGGACGGATCCTTTGCCTTGCCGAGGCGCAGGAAGGTGACGGGGCCGAGCAGGACCGGACGGGTCTCGAAGCCGAGGGACTTTGCCTCGCGGTATTCATCGACCGCCTTGAGCGAGGCGAGTTCGAAGCGCTGCCCGGCTTCGAATTCTGGCACCATGTAATGATAGTTGGTGTCGAACCACTTCGTCATTTCCTGTGCCGGCACGCCGTGGGACGCGCCATGATCGTGGTGGCTATGGCCGCAGGCGTTACGTTGCTCATCACCCTGCGACCCGCGCGCCATCGCGAAATAGGTCGCAAGCGATACTGGTCCGCCCGTCCAGCCATAGGCCGCGGGGATGGCGCCGACCATCACGCTGGTGTCGAGTACCTGATCGTAGAAGGAAAAGTCATTGGAGGGAATGACCGTGATCCCCTGGGATTTCTGGCGCGCCCAGTTGGCCGCGCGCAGAGCTGCGGCGGCTTCCAGAAGTGCCTTCTCGTTGGACTTGCCGGACCAGAAATTCTCAAGCGCGATCTTGAGTTCGCGGCGCGGACCGATGCGCGGCGTGCCGAGCGTCGCGACGGCAACGGATGATAGTTGAGACATAGGCTTAACCCCAAAAGTTTGGGGGCAAAGGCCAGAGCGGACGCGGGACGATCGCCCGGCCGAACAGAGATCCGGGCGAGCCGTCGAGCGCACCACCGGGACACCCCGCCCGTGGACGTTGTTCGCCACGGCAGGTCTCCTGGCTCGCAGGTCGTCGCCTCCACCCGTCTTCCCAAGGCTATCGCCTAAGTGACATCGTGGGCATCGGCTCGCCGCTTACAGTTGCGGGGGCAGCGCCGGCATTTCACCGGCTTCCCTCTTAGCCCCGACGCGCCGCAGCCGGCATGTCAGGGAACCATGGCATGGGCATCTTGAGATGCCGGGAGAGGGAAGTCAACGTTATATAAAGAATTGTTTATATCTCTACGTCGCGGGACGTCCTTCAAGCTGACACGAACTTACTTCGCCGAAGCTTTTCTGGCGCGTTCAATGATCTGCCCAAAGCGTTTCGCCGCATCTTTTGGCATTCCTTACGGCAAGGCAGCTGAGGAGGGTTCTTCGGTACCGACCTGAATGAGCATGACCATGCCCATATCGTAGTGCGGCGTGCATTTCACGCCGTAGAAGCCTGTTTCCGTAAAGTCGATCAAAGAGATGCGTCACCATCTGCATGTGTCTCGGAACACAGTTCGGAAGGTGTTGCGTTCGCTCGCGATGTCCTTTGAATATGCGCAGAAAGTTCAACTGCAGCCGAAGTCGAGGCCTGGCGCCTTGCGCTGGATTGTGTTTCGGCGTGCAAGTTTGACCCCATGAGGCGGGGGATCGGCGTCCAACTTTGACCCCCTTGAGCCGGTTTCGGTGAGACTGCCCGTCCTGGTTTCGGATGGGCGGGCGGGGGATGAAGGGCGTGGATACGATTGCGCGGATCCGGCGCGAGTTTTCGATCCGTGGGAAGACGATCAAGGAGATCGCCCGCGAGCTGCATGTCTCCCGGAACACGGTGCGGAAGGTGCTACGCTCGGGTGCGACGTCGTTCGAGTATGAGCGGAAGGTTCAGCCGCAGCCGAAGATTGGACCCTGGCGCCCTGAGCTGGATCGGCTGCTGATGGCGAACGACGGCAAGCCGGCCCGCGAGCGCCTGACGCTGATCCGGCTCTTCGAAGAACTGCGGGATCTCGGCTACGAGGGCGGATACGATGCCGTGCGTCGCTATGCGCGAGGCTGGCGCCGCGAGCAATCCGCCGTCACGGCCGACGCCTATGTGCCTTTGAGCTTCGCGCCCGGCGAGGCCTATCAGTTCGACTGGAGCCACGAGATCGTCGTCATCAATGGCGCGACGACCCAGGTGAAGGTGGCGCATGTCCGGCTTTGTCACTCGCGCATGCTGTTCGTGCGGGCCTATCCGCGCGAGAGCCAGGAGATGGTCTTCGACGCCCATGACCGGGCCTTCGCCTTCTTCAAGGGCGCCTGCACGCGCGGCATCTACGACAACATGAAGACCGCGGTGGAGACGATCTTCGTCGGCAAGGAGCGGGCCTATAATCGCCGCTTCCAGCAGATGTGCAGCCATTACCTGGTCGATCCCGTCGCCTGTACGCCGGCCTCGGGCTGGGAGAAGGGGCAGGTCGAGAACCAGGTCGGGCTCGTGCGCGAGCGCTTCTTCGCCCCACGGCTGCGGGTCAAGAACTACGACGAGTTGAACGCCTGGCTGATGGATCAGGTGCTCCGCTACGCCAAGGCTCACCGCCATCCCGAACAGCGTGACCGCACGATCTGGGAGATGTTCGAAGCCGAGCGCCCGAGCCTGGTGCCTTACGCGGGGCGGTTCGATGGTTTCCACTCACTGCCAGCCTCGGTGTCGAAGACCTGCCTCGTGCGCTTCGACAACAACAAGTACTCGGTCATCGCGAGTGCGGTCGGGCGTCCCGTCGAGATCCGCGCCTATGCCGATCGGGTCGAGCTGCGCCAGGACGGGCGTATCGTCGGCGAGCATCCCCGCTGCTATGGCCGCGACCAGACCATCTACGATCCTTGGCACTATGTCCCGGTGCTGGCTCGCAAGCCGGGAGCCCTGCGTAACGGCGCCCCCTTCAAGGATTGGGTCCTGCCCGGCGCGATCGATCGGGTCCGGCGCAAGCTCGCGGCCGTTCAAGACGGCGATCGGCAGATGGTCGAGATCCTGACCGCGGTGCTGAGCGACGGGTTGCCCGCCGTCGAAGCTGCCTGCGCGGACGCCCTTCGGCAGGGCGTCCACTCCGCCGACGTGATCATCAACATCCTGGCCCGGCGCCGCGAGCCCGCGGCAGCGATCACGATCATGACGCCCGATGCGTTGCGCCTGCGCCATGAGCCCACCGCCGATTGTGCCCGCTACGACAGCCTCAGGAGAGCCGTGTGATGGAACGCTCGGAGATTCTCGCCACCATGGGCGAGCTCAAGCTCTATGGCATGAAGGCCGCCTTCGACGAGATCATCGCCTCGGCGGTGAAGCGCCAGCACGAGCCGCAGCGCGTCGTCGGCGACCTGCTCGCAGCCGAGATCGCCGAGAAGCAGGCTCGTTCGATCAAGTATCAGATCACCATCGCCAAGCTGCCGCTCGCCAAGGATGTCGCCGACTTCGCCTTCGACGGCACCCCGATCAACGAGACGCTCGTCCATGATCTCGCCGGCGGGAACTTCCTGGCTCATCAGCGCAATGTCGTCCTGGTCGGAGGCACCGGGACCGGCAAGACCCATCTCGCCATCGCGATCGCCCGGGCCTGCATCCGTGCCGGAGCTCGCGGCCGCTTCTTCAACGTCGTCGATCTCGTCAACAAGCTCGAGGCCGAAGCCCGCGCCGGCCGCCAGGGCCGCATGGCCGATTATCTCGCACGCATGGACTTTATCGTCCTCGACGAACTTGGCTATCTGCCCTTCGCCCAGTCCGGAGGACAACTGCTCTTCCACCTGGTCAGCAGGCTCTACGAGCAGAGCTCCGTCATCGTCACCACGAACCTCGCCTTTGGCGAATGGCCGTCCGTCTTCGGCGACGCCAAGATGACCACCGCGCTCCTCGACCGGCTCACCCATCACTGCGACATCGTCGAGACCGGCAACGAGAGCTGGCGCTTCAAGAACAGGCTCTGAGTTCCCCGCACACCACCGATCCGGAGCCGGCGCGGCTGCGCAATCCAGACCAGCTCCGCCGCGCCGCCTCCTCACCGCGCAGCATACTCAAGGGGTCAACATTGGACGCCGATCGGGGGGCAACTTTGCGGGCCGTTTGACAGCGCTGGATCGTAGAGCTCTCTGTGCTTTGCAGAACGCAGCGGCGCTGCTTTACTGCCGACTGTTAAGGTCACAATAAACGCGAGGGGCGGCAAATGAAGAACATTGGGAGAGTGCTCGGGCTGGTCGGAAGTGCTGCTGTGCTTGGAAGGGTCGGGGCCTGGGTCATTGGGCTTCTCTCGCCCTCAATGGGCATCCTGGCGGCAGTCGGTATTATTTCTTTGGCTGGTAGTGCGCTGGGTGTTCTTATCGTGGATTACCTGAAAGATGGCTGATCGGATGAAAGGAGATTTGTACCCCCAGTCGCCCAATGAAGCAGGCGTGAGGTCGCCGTCCGTCGCGGTCAACCGCCAAATTGACGGCTTGATCTTCTGGCTATGGCTGAAAGTCAGCACGGCTTGGTCAAACCTACGCAGCATCCCCGGTAACCTGTGCTGCACCTCTCCCAACTGTACAATCCATCTCAAATCCGCGAACGAGGATCCGTGCACCGACACACGGCCGTCGTCATCGCGATAACGAGACGGCGGCAGCCATATTCTGATGCAAGGGTGCTGCGCCGCCGCCGCTTTCGGACGACGCTTCGCATCCCCAATCTGGCGCTCCTGAATTCCGTCCTTAGCTCAACCCGATGGACATAGCCTGGGCTTTTTCGCAAGAGACATTTTACCGCGCCAGCACTCGAGGGTGGATTGCCGGCTGCAAGGTTTGTCGCTTTGCGTCACCACAGCGCGCAACTCAAATCGCCACGCACCATAAAAACAGCCTGCGCTACGTCGTCACCTTTGGGCCCGACGATGGGGTAGTCTGTCGGATCGGTCCATGAAGGGCCATGTCGAGTGGAGCAGGAAACCGATGGTCGAGCAAAGGCGACGTCCATGGCTGGTCCAAGCGGCGGACTCACTTCGAGAGGTTGAGGTAGGCCGGCTTCTGCTCGAAAGGAATGAACCGGATTGCCTTAGCGTCGAGATCGAGCTCTCTCGCAGTGAGATAGCGCGGCGTCTGGTTGGCGTAATCCCAGATCGAATAGACGCCGTTCTTTAGATCCGCTGCCACAGTCCATTCCGTCGTCTCGAAGCCGGCGACCCACCGCCGGTAGAGCTGCCGGCCTGGGTCGCCACGGCACCGGGCGGGATGTCGAAGTTGTTGAGGATGTGCCGTGCAGCATTCATTGCATCAAGGCCCGTGGCTAGCTCCGGCAGGTTCTGAGTGAACATGAAGGCGCGTACGAACCGGGAAGGTGACAGAACGTCTCCCGGAAGGCCGCGCAGTCCCGCCCCGGTGCTGGGCTGGGCGATGGTGAGGCTTCCCACTTTGCGTGGCGCGGGCTCGTTCGCCGAGAGATTGCCGTAGAGACCGAGATTGGAGAGGTGCCAAGGAAAGGCCGGGGCATTGGTCATCACGCCAGTCGGGTTGTCATACATATTCAGTTCGCCATCGACATACTCGATGACAAGGCTCTTGCCGGCGAGATCATGCAGGGTCACATGCAGCGGCACCGGACCGTTGAAGGCCGCCTGGGGCGCAGTCGAAACCTTAATTTTTGGCAGGTCGGCCTTCACCTCATCGATCGTTGCGAAGTTGGTGAGTATCCATGTTAGCAGCTCGAAGGAGGCGATGGAGTTTTTCGCTTCGGAGGCTGAGACCTCCTGGAAACTTGCGAGGTTGGGGAAGAACAGGAGGCCGCCGCCAAGACCCTTTTCATTCATGCCATCGATCAGCACCGGAAGTCCGAGGCCGTTAGCGCCGAATGCGCCATATTTCCCGGTCCATTCCAAGCCTGTACCCGCCTTGCCGTCCGGCCCAGTGCCTTTGAACGTATATCCGCGCGGCAGTACCATCAGTTCGGACTGCAGCGGGAGACCAAATTCCATGGTCCGGCCATAGACCCGTGAACCATCCTTCGCTGAAATCAGAAAGGAGGTACAGGCTTGCGCCGACGGCGGCGTTAGGGCGAGGGCGGTGGAGGCGAAGGAAACGGAAGCGATGCGGGTGAACCGGCTTTTCAGCATAGTGTTTCCTTTTGCGGCTTAACACCCGGCCGCCAGACTGTTCTGTCGAGCATAGACCATGTTGATCGTTACGGAACTATTCACATTGCATTCTGCGGGTGATTTAATGCCAAGGTATTTGGTAGTCCCTAGAGGACTGCTACCGACTAGTCAGCCAGGCGGAATGTAGGGAAGGCGGAGAAGCCGTCTAAATACCCGCCCAAACAGTCTGGCTGTGCAGTCTGAGAGCCGGCGGGGGCTATCGCATAGTTCGTTCACCTGTGAGGCTTGTACACCGATCGATATGCAGGGCAGCGGCAACGAGGACATTCATGGGGCATTGACCGCTCACGTCCCACCACGAAGTCGGCAAGGTCGCCACCTTGGAAATGGACCCACACAGCGACGGCACCGGTCGACGCCTTCTCAGCTGAGCAGCGGCCCCAAAGATCTCGGGAGCATTGTGCCCGTAACCCAGATACGCCCGCAGCGCATTTCCTATGGCGTCACATCGAGCACAGAAAGTGCCCTTGGACCACGGCAGGCGTGACCAGCACGATGCCGGATAGGCGGTGCGCGGGAACATGGACGTGCGCCCTGCGTTATCTGCGATCATGCAGCATCCCTGGCCAGAGCCTGTTATTTTACGAGTACCTGATGATTCTCCCCGCAACGTGACGAGCGTCGAGGAGGCGTTCGGAGCGCTATCCAAGGACTGGCCATCGGCGGCAGCCAGATCTAAGCCACACCTTATAGCTCGGCGAGCTTGCTTGGCGGCATTGCAAGGTCATCGACCCAAAGCTGTTAAGGTTGCGCGCGCTGCTTTCGTCGAGGCAGCCAAGGCGGCCCGGATCATTTCTCATCCTCGCCGCAAAGCGCATCGCGGCCTAGATGCGTAATCCCGACCTTAGGCCAATGCCAAATTGCTCTACCAGACCGCAAGCGATTAGCGACGGCCCCGACTGAATATCGTCCGGCTGCAGATCGTAAGCCACCCTGAGTCCACGCATGCTCGTCAGGGAGAAGCGCTCGCGATAGCCGAGCCCCCGCCTTTGAGCATACGTGAGCGGGACGTCTCTGCTATGGTCAGGTATGCGCCGCCTTTGGTTCGAACCAGTCCCATTGCGTTTGCCGGATAATTCGATCCGATTCGTGATGTGCGTTGAAGACGCGCAGGCCATGTTGCGCGATGAGTGGCCCGTAATCAGCTTTACCCGGACGCTCGCCATCGACCGTTGTGGGTTAGCGCCACATCCTCCCATCAAGCTCAATATTGCGCGTGCACGTGCCGCCTTTCTCAAGGCGGCGGAAGAAGCAGGGATGCTTTAAAGTACGCGATGCGATCAAGGCTGCGACATGTGGAAGTAGGTAAGCGCGGTGAAGACAACGCAAACAGCCGCGAAAACCACCAGCGCGATCACTGACCAGAATAGTGAGCCTGCACTTTGCCGCGTGGAGTAAGCCGTCTCAATCGTCGCGTGCGCTGCCGCCAGTTGTGCCCCTGTCTGACGAAACAAAAACTCAGCCATGACACGCTGTTCGGATGCGCTGCCTGGCTGCGTTCTGGCATACGAATTTGCCAGTTCTCGCAAGTTGGAACCTGCATGTCGGACGACCTCGTCCTCAAGTTGCTCTATACCCATTTTGCGTCTCTTATACTATGTGACAGCACGGTCCGTTACCTCGTCCCGAGCGGGCTTATTGGCTCTGCCGACGTGATCGATTTTTCGCAGGGCTTGGACAAAAATGGCTGAGACCGGTATCGAAGTGCTGAGTGGGTTCAGCGCATTCCCGGCGCCCTTCGAGATCGGATCGTCCATGCGCTATATACTTTCGAACGCGAGAAGTGCCGATTCACCAGCTAATCGAAAGCTCCGGTAAGCCTGTTTGTTACGAGGGGTCCTATTCGGATCCGGTCGTGGCGCTTAATGATGTGCCGTCTCGCTCACGTTCGACATCTTGGTTGCAAGTTCATAACGAAAACCCCCCGGTTCATATCGCAGCAGGACTTCACCTCCGAAATCCTGCGCGACGATCCGCTCGAGGAGACGAGACCCGAAGCCGGTTCGCTGGGGTATCTCGACCAGAGGGCCATCCTCTTCAATCCATCGGAACATGAATAGATCATCACTGCTCGGCCGCCCGATCGTCCATGACACATGAACGCGGCCATCGGGAACGGACCAGGCGCCATATTTGATCGCGTTGGTCGCCAGCTCGTTGGTAGCGAGCGCAAGAGTCAATGCCTGTTGCGACGACAACTGCAGCGGCGGCCCTTCAATCACCACGGCTCCGTCTGGACCGCGATGGGGCGCAATAGCACTTTCCACGATGGAGCTTATGGGAGCTCCGCTCCAGCTTGCCTGGGTCAACAGGGAATGCGCATCGGCGAGCGAGCGAAGCCGCTGTCCGAAAATGTGCTTGGCGTCGTCGATAGATGCCTCTGACCGGAAGGTCTGGTTCGCGATGGCCCTCACAACCGACAGCGTATTCTTCATGCGATGGGCGAGCTCGGCATTGACGATCCGAGCGTTGCGCTCGGCAACCACGCGCGAGGTTGTCTCGATCACCGTATCCATGATGCCGGCAATATGACCCTGCTCATCCCGGATGGGGCTGTAGCAGAAGGTGAACCAGGCTTGCTCAGGGTAGCCGCCGCGTTCGACGACCAGCGGAAAGTCCTCGATGAATATGGCTTCCCCCGCGTAGGCGTTGTCGACGAGCGCGCCGATCTCTGACCACGCTTCAGACCAAATGTCCTTGAATGAGCGCCCGAGGCAATCGCCCTTGTCGCCAAGGATGGGGAGAAAGGCGTCATTGAAGATGGCGGTATACTCCGCGCCCCAGACAATGCATTTCGGGAAGCGCGAGTTCACCATCATACCAACGGCGGTTTTGAGGGCGATCGGCCATCCTTGGATCGGGCCAAGCGGCGTTGTGCTCCAGTCAAAGGAGCGGATCGCGTCGCCCATCTCGCCACCGCCGTTCAGAAATTGTGTTGGCAACAGCATCGCTCCCGTTGGAAATTTCCAATCTAGACGGAAGCCTCGCCATATGAAAGATCAAGCGCCGGCGAGCTTTCGTACGGACCTCTGATCTGCGGGAACCTCGCCGTATCATGCGCGTTACGCGGAAAAAGTTGTTCGCTAGGGTTCATACGCCATTTTGGTACCAACGTCGGGGTCGATCCCTTCAAGCGGAGAATGCACGCGCCCATGAATGGAAGGGATTCTAGTGGGTACTCATCACGGTTCGCCACACCCCGTGGTGCTCGTCGTGGAAGACGATCCGTTTCAGCTGATGACGGCAGCTGATATCGCCACGGACGCAGGGTTTGAAGTGCTCGAAGCCTATAACGCGGACGAGGCTATCGCCGTTCTTGAGAGCCGCAGCGATATCCGGATCATCTTTACCGACGTGGAGATGCCGGGGTCCATGGACGGTCTGAGGTTGGCGGCGGCTGTTCGTGATCGCTGGGCCACCTGTGGAGATCATCATCACCTCTGGAATGTCCCTACCCAGCGGCTGGACCATGCCGGAGCGCGGCGCCTTCTTCCCGAAGCCGTACGATTCGCGCCGAGTGCAGGCGAAGATGAGAGAATTTGCTGCTTAAGTGGGTATTACTGGCACAGCATCCCTTCCAATCCACACGTGTCAATTGCGTTTGGCTGTCCAATTCTGTTCACCTCGTGACTCGCCGCGCAGGGAGATCGAACACTAAAAGCACACTGCGACGTGAGGCGCGATGGAGCCGCGAACCCTCGAGGCAAAACTGGTCGACGCCCCCTTTGAAGCTACATGAACTGCGAAGGCGGCATACCTCTATCGGTCAGTTGCGTTTCCATTGCTATCGGGACGAACGTCGACCCAACCAGGTTGCGAGGGCCCGATGACTAGCTTAGGCCAGTCAAGCTTTTTCTGATCCAATAGGCGCAAATCGCGCTTATTCAGGTTGCCAATGCCAAGCCAGGCGCAGCTCGTAGGCGGGCTATGTCGCGTGCCGGCGGTTCTCCGAAGTGGCGGCGATATTCGCGACTGAACTGCGACGCGCTTTCATAACTTACCCGCAAGGCAGCAGACGCAACATCTATGTCCTCGATCAGCATCAGGCTGCGCGCGTCCTGCAACCTGAGCTGCTTCTGAAATTGCAAAGGCGTCATCGCTGTCACGGCGCGGAAATGCTCGTGAAGGCTGGATGTACTCATGCCTACGTCAGCGGCGAGCCGCTCAATACTGAACCGCTCCCGGAAGTTCTTTCCGATCCAGGCGATGGCAGTACCAATTTGGGCGATCCGCCCCTGGCTGGAGGTGACATGGCGCATCCGTGCGCCATCTGGACCGGCGAGCAAGTGATAAAGAATTTCCTGCTCGACGAGTGGCCCCAGCACGGGCAGCGCTTTTGGATCATCGAGCAGGCGCAGCAAGCGTAGCGCCGCGTCGAGCAGACCGGCGCCGGCGTCGGAGACCGTTTTGCCGATGGGTGGCGATGGCGGCCCTGGCGGTATCGTCACGCGCGATGCCAAGTCCCCCAACATAACCGGATCGAAATCGAGGTACAGGCAGAGATAGGGCATGTCAGGCGTTGCCTTGACCACATGGCCTATCGCTGGCAAGTCGTAGGTGACGACGCCATAGCGACCTAATGTGACCTGCTTCTGCCCCTGCGCCACCAGGCATAGTTGCGGCCGATAAACATTTGGCATCGGCATCGTCACGGTGGAGGATCGAACAAGCGTCAAGCGTTCGATGGGTGTGCCGTGAAAACCATCCTTCGAGACGAACCTAGTAATTATCGCTGCAATTTCACTCAACGCTTCCATGGAGTCGACTATCCCACGCGGAAGGAACTGCGGCAACGCGAACCAGCGATTTCTGGAGGATCATGCAGAAATCTCGGCGCATCAGGCTCACGCTCCCGGGCAGCCGCGTATCACAGTGGCGCCGGCGCAGAGGGTACACCAAACCCCCGTCGCATAACGAGTGCGGAGCAAACATGACACCAGATAGTCTTAAAGTACCCACCGTCGCGCTGGGCACCTGGGCCTGGGGAGACAGCGGCGAGAGTGCCGAAGGCTATTTCGGTAGCCGCATAACTCGAGCTGGCCTGGAAGAGGTCGCCGACAGGGCGCATGCGGCCGGGTTCACCCTCTGGGACACTGCCGTTGTTTACGGCATGGGCCGTTCAGAGACCGTACTTGGGGAGGTATTGAAGCGCTTTCCCCGTAGCGACTACCAGCTCTCCACAAAGTTCACCCCGCAGGCCGCCGGAGCCGGCGCAGATCCCGTCGCGGACATGCTGGAGCAGAGCCTGGAACGCCTCGGTACCGACTACATCGACCTTTATTGGATTCATAATTCAGCCGACGTGGAGCGGTGGACGCCTCACTTGGTTTCGCTCTTGAAGAGCGGAAGGGTGAGACATGTCGGCGTGTCCAACCACAACCTGAGCGAAATCAAGCTCGCCGACCAAATCTTAGGCGAGGCTGGATTTCAAGTCGAAGCCATCCAGAACCATTATAGCCTCCTCTACCGCAGCTCCGAAGAAGCTGGCATCCTGGAATACTGCCGCAACTACGGCATCCCCTTCTTTGCCTACATGGTGCTCGAACAGGGCGCCTTGAGCGGCAAATATAGTCCGGAAAACCCCCTCCCGGAAGGCACAAACCGAGCGCAGGCTTACAATGGGGTGCTGTCTCAGCTAAAGGCGCTGACGGACAAACTCGCCTCCATCGGCCAGCAACAAGATGCCGAAGTTCCCGATGTGGCAATAGCTTGGGCCATCGCTAAGGGCGCTACACCGATAATTGGTGTCACCAAGCCCAACTACATCGACGGGCTAGTCAGAGCCACCGCGGTTACGCTTTCCAGCGATGATATTGTGGCCTTGGAAGCAATCGCTGATGCAGCTGGCGTCAACACCCGCGGCTGGTGGGAAAAGGATATGCAAGCTTAGCGCGACGTCGGCACCGGACAGGACGCCGGCAAGGAGAATGAGGCGGATGCACTTGCGTAGTGTAGAACCCCGCGCCAGTTGGCGACGAGCCTCACCGCGTTCACCCTGAACCACGGAGCGGGCGCCCTTGGCGACACCGGCCCAGTCGTTGCTCTCGCGACACGCGCACGCGTTCACAGCCGCAGCGACAAGCGCCACGATCAGCAGAATTTTCACCAATGTCTCCGGCCGGAGAAACAGTGGGTTTGAGGCGAAGTGAGCGGCGCGGCTCAACAGAGACCTGCGATCAGTGCCGGTCGAGAAGTCGTGTAGGGCGGGGCCTTTGCAGTGGGCTTTGACTCGATAAGATCGACCGCCTCAGGGATGGAGGTGTAGCCGTGCCTGGTGTTATCGCGGAGTCGGTACAGCAAGAGATTCAGAAGCATTTGATTGATGCGATCAGGAACCGTACTGCAGTTGATGTACCAGGTACCATCCTGGACTTGATCGAGCAGTATCCCTCTGCTGGCGTTCAGGCTGAAGAGTTCCGGGACTTTTTAATCCATCGAGCAATCGCTATTGGCGTCCCGATCAAGATCTGACGAGTCTCCCCGAAAAAGAGGGCGCACTCAGCAACCATAGTCTCGCTGAAAACTCAGAACGTTAGAGAAGCTTGCCCAAGGTAACCGGGTGTGCTTGTCTCAGGTCGCGTCGGTTGGGGGCGGTGCTCGCCGGCCTCGGGGGGAGCCAGGCGTGTTGTGCTACCACAAACGATGCCAAAGCCCCCGGCCAGAATAGCCTGGCTGGGGGCGGGCTTGTGGATTGAGCTGCGCTATGCTCCGATGGCTGACCTCAACTCCGCTCCCCCGGGGACGAGGTACCGCCTCCGGCTGCCCTTTCCCCGGCGCAAGCCAGCAGCCGGGGGCGGGCTCGACCATCTCATGCCGACAGCCCTGAAACAAGGCGGCCGATCTTCACCCAATAGGCGCCCGTCGGTACAGAGCGGCCTTTCCGAGGACGGGATCTCAAACCGAGGGTTCGCCGTGAATCCTCACGATTTCGTTGGCCATTTCGCTTTGTAGTTGATGCTTCAAATACGCCTAGCGCGCTGATGCCCCGACCAACTTTCGAGAGGCTACCCTGCGCATCCACCTCCAGTGTTTGCCAATTGTTTAACGTTCGCTAGAAGCTTGAGCATTCGGCACAGAAGCCTCTCATATGGGAGGTCAGGCGCTTCGCGGTGCCGATCTATGCCTTGTGGGGCAAGGGTATGGGGGACTATCCGGATGTGCGTGCTGACGTGCCATCATTGAGATCGAGCTCGAGAAGGGCTGAAACTCGTCGCCTATGTCGGCGACCCAGACATCGCCATGCGCATTGCCGAGCTGTGGCGCCTTAAGGATAGCGTGGCATTCGTATAGCTCGCGCGTATACCCCGGTGGCCAGGACATGTGTTCGGTCAAAGCCAATCGGGCAGATCACCTCTCTCGAGGTCTATAGCCACGCTGTCTCTTCTGTCGCAGAAGAGAGAGAAAGGCTACAACCGCGTCATTCTCACATGGATAACTGCGCTGGATGGCTTGGCCGTAGGTACCAATACGTCCCCAACGTCGCGTCAGGCAGACTTCTCCAAGCAAGGTCGGTTCTATAGACATCGCATAGAAGCGAGCCATGTTCTTCGAAGTGTCTTTGCGCTCGACATAAAGTCGGTAGGGCTGCGTGATCATAGCGCGACATTCGTGCAAGGCAGCGCCGATATCCAACGACAGTTTTGAATCGCTGGACCTCAACTGATTCAAATATTTGAAGAATGGTTCAGTCGAGAGCTTCTCCACCAGCGGCGAACGTTTGTCCGCAGACCAATGTTTGTACCGGACAATAGCTGCGCGCTCCACCTGTGGGCCCGGGAGTGTTTCTCCTCGGACCGTTCAGCTCGGAGAAAAATTGTGGCGAGCGACCCAGTCGAAGTCTGGGGCCGTTGCAGCCCGCCCACCCAGCCCCCCCCCCCCCGAGGTGCCGATAAAACGGCCGATCGAACTTTGCGGATCGTCTGGGCGGCCGCATCACGAACGCGGCCATTCGGGCAGAGCATCTTGAATTGGGCTCGAGCGGTGGAATCTCCGAGGCGCAAGAGGTGTCCGCGTCTTTTGGGAGCGGGAAGCTCGCCCGGCACGGCCGATCATCGCCATAGGTGAATTCGAGCATCCCGGTTGCGCAATTGGCCTTCGCAATGAGCAAAATATTCTGCGTTCCCCCGTAGAAAGGCGAATTTTAACGGCAAGAACGCGGCAGACCAGATGATTTACGAGCACCGCCCAGGATCAAAGGGAAGATCTCCCTTCAAACGCCTTCTTGATACCGGCTAAAATCGCCGGCGTCGGCTTAGGATCGGTGTTGTTGGTCACCTTCCTAATGTGACTCAGGATTTTCTTCTCGTTCTGTGAGAGCACTCCAGTCTGGAGCTTCTCCCAGAGTGAAATGTCCAGAGCGAACTGGGCGAGAGCCAGGCGAAAGAGGTGCATCGGGTCGACGTTCAAGACCTCGGCGAGAACGCCCACCTTGTCGAGCGGCACCTTCATTGCGCCGGACTTGAACATAGAGATGACATTGGGGCTCTTGTAGCCTACGGCCCTGGCGATCTCCGCCTGGGACGTGTTGCCCTCTCGAAGAGCCCTTTCTATGGCTTTATCGAGGAACACCGCGATTTCCGGGATCTCGACTTCCTTAGACGCGGCTGGCGCAGCTGTGCCAGTGCGAGCGGAGGTCAGTTTGTTCAAAGCCATAGTCTTTTCATCTCCTGTGTGCGCTACTCCGTTGTCGATCATCGATATCATCATCCGGATGTGTATCGCGTCTGATTAATGATATAGCGTGCCTATCGACGGATGTGTTGCGCTCGTGAGATAAAGTTACTGATGACTGTCGTTCGCGCTTAGAGCTGAATAAGTCAATAGTTACTTACCCGGGTAAGCTGGCTATCAATGCGAGCGGCCGGACACTTTCCCATCTGAAACCGTCCCCCGATGGAAAATGACTCGCGAACCGCTCCCGGATCGTCGTCTCATCATCGAGGACGCGCCCGGGGTCAATGAGATGATCCTTGGCGACAACGAAGTTTTTCGACTGGGGAATGTTTGACGAGCGCGAGGCGGCGTAACAATCTAGAAGGCGCCCGCATAATACCAGCGATACAGAGCTAGTATGATGAAGACGGCGCAGATGAAGGCGAGGACCATGGAGAGCTGTAGATCAAATGTCTCCTTCGAATTGCGGACAGAGATCTGACTGTTAGCAAACGATTGTGGGATTTCTCGCTTCACGTCGGGAGGGCTCTGATTACTCGCCGGGTGATCGTCAGCGTCGGAGAAGATATCATACAAAGGTTCAGACGCCGCAGTGGGTTGAGGCGTCACGTATGACGGGCGAGCGATTTTGTCTTGGGATCTCACGCTACTTTTGGTTGGAATCACCGCGCTTTCCGGAATCGCGCGAGGGGGTGCTGGCTTGCGTGAACCCCCACGCTGGCTTCTAAGGTTACATACGAGAGCGTAGATCGGCAGAAGTATCACAGCCCAAATATTCGCCAGAACTGACCCTTTAACAATGGACTCCCAAAATTCAATGTACCCAAACGGAGGCCACAGTCCGATCATCGCGGAAACGACCAGAGCGCCGACAAACTGTGACGCAATAATAATTGGGGGTATCATCGCGATGGTGATTACAAGCCATTTGGTGCGGCCAGGCTCACCTCGAGCCGGATGGATGCTTTTCTGTCTGTACCAGACCCGGAAAACTACAAAGATGCCGAAGGCCATCAACATCACGCCGCTCCCGCTCGAAGGGCTGCCTTATGAAAGCTAATCGCAAACTCGTCAATGTGTTCGACCCTCTCGTATACGGCATTCAGACGGCGCTTGAGCGGGAGAGGCGCCTCGCGGAGCTCGAGGAAGAGATCCGTCAGCTTCGTAGGCGCCTCCTTCGTCTGAAAGAGCAGATTAGGCTCGGCGAGACCGCTGACGCTCGTCGCCTCGATCTCCATTGAGGCACGACGCGCCTTCAACCGTCTGTGATCATC
Organism: Chelatococcus sp. YT9; assembly: GCF_018398315.1. NCBI lineage: Bacteria > Pseudomonadati > Pseudomonadota > Alphaproteobacteria > Hyphomicrobiales > Chelatococcaceae > Chelatococcus > Chelatococcus sp. YT9. The sequence goes on along the minus strand of NZ_JAHBRW010000003.1, from coordinate 158,025 downwards.
AGTAAATACTTACTAATAAGGAGCCGCCCTTGTCGTCGAATCCACGTCTGAAAATTCCCCAACCCATCGCCCTGTGCGGCTATCCGAATAGTGGGAAGTCCTCGGTCCAGAGGATCCTAGCGGATCGCTTCGCGGTCGAACCGGTGGATGACGGACTTCCGCTCCGCAAGATCGCCATGGATTGGCTCGGCCTCGCGCCAGAAGACGTGTTTACCCAGGAGGGTAAAACCCGGCACACGGAAATTCTCGGGCGTCGCTGGCAGAACCGGGAGATCCTCGGAGAGTTGGGCAATCGCTGAGGACATGCTCGGGGATTTCGCCATGCCCTTCATGTCGACCCGAAAGCTCGATCCCTCGCGCTCCTACTCATTCGGCTCGGTGCGCAAGAACCAGGGGCTGTTCTACCAAAGCCTCGGTGGTGTGGTGATCGGGATCACCCGGCCTGGAGCCGAGCCGTCGCCTTTCATCTTCGACAAGTTCGACGAGTCGGTCGTGGACTTCTGGATCGAGAATGACGGTGCTGTCAGCGACCTGGAAGAGAAGGTGATCGCCGTTCTCCAGCGCTACACGGATCAGGAAAGAGAGGTCGCGTGATGGACGACCCCGATAAGATCCAGCTGGTTCTCGTCAGCGTCGGGGTTGTCTTCTGGCTCGCGCTTCTTCTCATGCACCTGCCGTGAAGCTAGCGCGCCTCGTAGTCCCAGGGATTGATGACCGGGATCTCAACGCGTAGCCGGGTGAAGTGCTTAACGTTCCTCGTCACGACCGTATGTTGATGCTCTAGAGCCGTTGCGGCGATCAACTCGTCGAAGTCCATCGACCGGAGGTGTGGCGGGTGCATAGAGTCGATGAGCGGGACTTGCGAGCGTCGGAAATCGTGAATGCGACCGTCAAAAATCTTCTCGGTCGTTCGCAGCCATTCGCGGAGTCTCTTCCCCTCCCCTTTGGCTTCCTTTCGTGAGACACCAACCTCAAGCTCCGATAGCGTGACAACGGATATCCACAGCTCCTGAATGTCAAGCTATCGAACCACGCTCTTACCGACTGGACTTCCCATTTGGTGTCAAAATTGACCGTTTCAGAAATCGCGTTGGTGTCGAGCAGATATGTCATTCGAAAATATCGATTCTCCTGCGCCGGCGCGTAGGCGCCTCGAATCGCTCGTCTGCCGTGCCCGGCACGATAAAGAGCTCGGAGGTCTTGCGGCCATCTGGCTTGGGTGAACCCTTGCGGCCCAACTCTGAAAGCTCTGTGGACTTGCGAGTTAGGGTGAGGATCTTGCCTTCAAATTCCACCTCGATCGATCCGCCAGCCTCGATCCCCTTTTGAATCGCGCGGAGATCGGCCTCCTTCATGTGCTTCTTGATAGCGATGCCCATCACTACCTCCGTCGTGTGTCTCGATCTCATATTACGACCCCGGCAGAGGGGTTCAAGTGGCGGCTCTCGCGACCTCAACGACGGTCGCTGATATGGTGCCGCAGGTGAAGTTTGCCCACGAGCTCAAGGCGCGCTCGATCCAGGGCAAAAAGATCCTGTTCGTGATCAACATGAGCCTCGACAGCCCGGCTGCGGTGCAGGAGGCACGGGATTTCATCGAAGGCGCCGGCTATAAGGTCGTCGGTACGGATCTCCCCTCGCGGCAGAGCTATCAGAACGCTCAGAACCTTGGCCGTGCTCTGACCGAGGCGACCCTCCCCACCCTCAATGACCGCGCGGCCGAGGTCGCCGCCGAGATCGTATCCACGGCCAGTGCGTTGACGGAGAAGAAGCGATGAGTGAGACGACGAAGAAGGCGCCCGCAGCTCGCAAGCCCCGCATCGCTGTTCCGATTCCCCGCAGCCAGGATGCCTCGGACACACTCTCGAAGCCCGCATCTGAGAGCCAGACGGAGATGACCTTCCGGATGGACACCAGGTTTGCGGTCCGCTTCAAGATCGAGGCTGCCAAGCGGCGCATGAAGATGCGTGAGATGTTCGAGGCTGCGACGAACCTCTACCTGGAGACGCACCCTTCCGACGAGAAGTGGGATTAATCAAGAGCGGCTCCGATCCCACCAATGCAGCTGACGTCAGCGGAATTTCAGCGTTCTCTCGGCATGAAGATCACCGCGCTTTGTTCTCGCATCGCTCATCCGCTTCCGGAGGTGCGGGAGTATTGGAAAAAAAGAAGTACTCCGCTTGCGCACGGATCGGGCGAAAGACCCTCGATGAGGATGGAAACTTCTGCCCTTCAGGCAAGGGGTGAATTTGCTGCGAGATCTCAGCATCAAAGGGATGAATGAGAGTGACTCTGTCGAACAATCCTGGCGGAGGCATCTCCACGTACTCCAGATCCGTGTCTGCGTAGCCGATTGAGTCGACAAGTATGAGCCACCAGTAACGGTAGTCGTCCTTCACCGAGCTAATCTTCTCGGACTTTTCCTCGATTGCGATCTTCAGGCTGTCCACTAGGTCGCATGCTGGGAAACCCTGCGCCTGATGATCCGCTACAAGTCCACGGACAAATAAGTTCGCGTGCTCAGTGTGAGCGCGTTTCACACTGAAGCGGAAGTTATCAGAGATTTTGTGATCAAAGGGCTGCTTATTCCGGCTAGCGACGAACGGAAGAAGAACCGCGTCCAGGTGACGCTCCAATTTTCTTATATCCAAGGGGCGTTTGAACCAGTATGAAAAATACCAGGTGCACTCATCTGCTGGGCGAGGCCCAAGTTTCTTCAGATACTTATCCAAAAAACGTGACAACGGCCTCTGGATCTGGCGAGAACTTTCGTATCCTCTCTTTGACCCATTCGGATGGTGCTTTTCAACGAGACGCACCTCTACGGCAATATCATTGTTTATCAGAAAATCGGGTGTCTGATTAGGGCACGGCTCGTACCTAATGTTTGTGAAACCGCGCGCTTTGAGAAATCGCTCAGCCTGAACTTCACCCTCTTTCACCGTACCCTCCCTCCAAGGCTGGCCTTATGATAGCAGCTGAAAATGCTGAGTTGAAGGTACACACGAACCGGGCTCCAAGGACGATCGCCGGGATAGATCGGTGGCAACTCCAAGGGTGCTTGCCGGAGTAAGGTGAAGCCAGGCGGGAACGTATAGGCGCCCATCCCGTCAATCTAAGACTTCGCATTTTTCTCAAAAAATCGACTGCGATCAGATTGTTGCACGAAAGCGACACGCTCTCTGATCGCTTTAGAGAGTCAAACAGCGCGCTCATGCGTTGCGCGCTGTATGTGTAGCGTGATGCTAGAGAGAGCGTGCTGTAACACTCTCTCTAGCGATCTAAACGCGCATCACAAAGTCACGTTCAGATACTGCGCTAGCTCTTGCGTCGCGCAAGCATCGCGATTGATTTTGTAAACGATTGTGTTTGCAGCGTCGCGCGCTTCTGTCAGAACGTCGAAAGCTTGCAGTGCATTGATAGACGAGCTCGATTGCGTGCTAGCAGTATTAGCAGCAACATGCTTTTGATACTTCGCAGCTGCGATAATTTTCTCGCGCTTTGCGTCACTCGTCTTGCAGTGCAACGAACAAGCGCTGATAGCGTCTTTATGCGTAAGCGTCATCTCATTTGCTTCGAGTGCAAGCGCTGCGAGAAAGATTGTCAATGAGCACCGAAGTTTCCGCAGATGTGGGCGCCTAAAATTCCCTATTCTGTCGGTACGGGATGGTCAGTAATCATTTGTATTCGTGCTCGGAGTTTCCTTTCGTCGGTGGTCTGCCACGGCGTTTGGGCTGCGGCGGATTGAATGTGGCACTGTTTCGCAGGTTTTCGGGTACAAGCGCGGCGTGCTCACGCATGCGATAGCTGGACCCTTCGATCTGGATGACGACGGCATGGTGCAGCAGCCTGTCGAGCAGCGCGGTGGCAACGACAGGATCGCCGAAGACCTCACCCCATTCGGCAAAGCCGCGGTTCGAGGTGAGGATCATGGCGCCCTTTTCGTAGCGGGCGTTGACCAACTGGAAGAACAGGTTGGCCCCGCCCGGTGTGACCGGCAGATATCCGATCTCATCGACGACGAGCAGCGAGGCTCTTGTCAGGAAGCGAATCTTCTCGCGGAGCGTTCCTTCGCGTTCGGCCTTGGCGAGCTGAGCGATGAGATCGGCGAGCGGGATGAAGTAGACCGCTTTCCCAGCGCGCACGGCCTCGACTGCAAGCGCGGTGGCAATGTGGCTTTTGCCGGTGCCCGGCGGCCACAGCAAATGGACGACCTCTGCGCGCTCGATGAAGTCGAGGCCGGCAAGAGCAAGGATACGGTTCCTGTCGAGCGATGGCTGGAACGAGAAGTCGTAGCCGGCGAGCGTTTTCACGACAGGCAGCCGTGCCATGCGCAGAGCGGCCTTGATCCGTCGGTTTTCGCGCAGCGACAATTCTTCGCCGAGCAGTTCGTCGAACGCCTCGATGCCATCGATCTGGCCTTGTTCTATACGCCGCAGGGTTGCATCGAGGATCTCAAGCGCCCGGGGCATCTTGAGGCTGACCAGGCTTTTGCGGATGGAGTCGATACGCGTGACTGGCGCGACGCCGTTCATGGCCGCCCCTCCGTGGCCAGGCTCGCACCGATAGCTTCATAGATGGCCAGTGAGCGCCGCGGCACATGGTCACCGATACGGCCGATCATCGTCATCGGCCGCTCATCCATTCTCGGCTGAGGTCGTCCGGTGCGATGGCGCTGGTCGATACGATATTGCCGGCGTCCTTCCAGAATCGGGTGTTCGGCAACGACGATACCGCGGTCGACGACGCGGATCAGATCCGGCAGTTGCTCGATCTCGACGACGCGCCGCGTTCGATCGGGCACGCTGTAATAGTTGCCGCCCACCGCCACGAGCCCGTCATGGCTGACCCGCCTCTCGAGCCTCAGGACAGCGTTGAAGCGGTGCTCGGGCAAGCGCTGCAACTCTTCGTGCTCCTCGTAGAAGGCCTCGGTCACCACGCGTTGGGTCGTGCCATGCACCCGTACATTGGCAACCGTGTCGAGCCAGTCGATGAGCTGGGCGTTGAGATTCTCCATGTTTCGAAAGGACCGCCCCAGGAAGAAGTCCTCGCGGATATAGCGGAACGGCCGCTCCACTTTCCCCTTCGTCTTCGCGCGGTAGGGTCGGCACGCCCTGGGCTGGAACCGGTAGTGCTTCGCCAGCGCCAGCAGCGAGGTATTGTAGACGATGTGCCCCTGGTCATCCTCGCCGGTCACCGCGGTCTTCATCCGGTCGTACAGGATCTCGATCGGCACACCGTCCAGAGCCTCGAAGGCCTGCATATGACAGCGCAGCAGCGTTTGCAGGTCTTGGTGCAACACATAGCGGGCGAAGAGGAAGCGCGAGAAGCCCAATACCATGCTGAACAGCCAGACGATGCGCGCCACGCCGGGCTCATCGGTGAACTCCACCACGAAGCGGGCGAAGTCGACCTGGCCTTGCACGCCGGCTTTGGTCTCGAAGCGGACCTCGTAGGGCTTGGGGTCATGCTCAGGTCGGATCGCCGCCAGATAGCGCTTCACCGCCGTGTAGGCGCCAGCATAGCCCATCTCCCTGATCTCGCGGGTCAGGCGTGAGGCCGTCAGGTCTGGGAATGCTTTCACCCGTTCGCGCAGAAAATCCAAGTAGGGCGCGATCTTGCTCGGTCGGCCTGCCACGCGCGGGCCGTAAGCCGGCACCTCAACGCCCCGCTCGATGTATTTGCGCACGGTCTTGGGATCGCGCCCCGTTCGACGCGCGATCGCCGTCACCGACAGCCCCTGCCGATGCAACTCAAGTATCATCATGGCTTCTCCAAGTCGGATCATCGGCACAGCCTCCCGCAGAAGGTCATCGCGCCGATTTTGGAGTTGCCCAACGTGCCGGGGTTAACCCCGGCACGTTGGGCAACCAGCTCCAACAATCAGGGAATTTTCAAAGCCCACTTTTGCGGAGAATTACACGCCCACTGACAAAAGATAGCGCGCGTATAGTGATTGAGAGCGTTCACGCGTGCGATAGAGCGTGCAATGTTGATATCTTTCTCATACGCATAGACGTTGTAACGTGCGTTGCTGCGCTCACTGCGATTGATGCGATTAGTATCGCACTGCGACGCGAGCATGATTTCAGCGATGCGATCATGATCAGCGCTCTTGCGAATGTTCGCAAGCGTCTTTCGCATAGACATGTTATCAGCGTCTTTGTCTTTCTCGTAAGCAATGCGCGCGTCAATAGCAGCGACGAGAGAAGCGCGAAAATCAGCAACGTTTGTCATGTCAGTTACTCGCGTTTGAGTGTTGTGTGTTATGCGATGCGTTGTGTTCATCTGCATAAGTAAGTGTTTAATTATCGAGGTAAGGGGAACAACAGAAATGAGCGAATAAAAGCGAAAATTCGTCAAAAATCGACGCGTGCTGAAAAAGACGAATCAAAAACAATGACTTAGAACGCGCACGACGAAAGCGAGAAAATACACACGAGGAGGAGCGTGCGATTACACGTAACGAGAGAACATGAGTCAAAACAATGCGTTAGCTGAAACGCGCGAATGACGCGAAAAGCGCTCAAAACGAAGCATCGCGCAGAAAATCGTGAATAAAAACAACGTGTTACGAGATAAGCGCGAAAGCTGTAACGCTGTAAATCGCGTTATGCGTATGCATGAAGCGTCATAACGCGCGCAGGTTCACTTCGCCGTCAAATCCCGAGTGTTTTTCAATGTGTTAGCATGAGACACTGCAAATATGACGCTCTCATAAGAGCAAACGCGTGAACAGGGGCGCAAGGCGTGCGAGTATGCGCATACATGTGGCGTAGGCACATGTGACCGTTTCGCGTTGGTTCCTAAAATTTCCGGCATTCCCGAGGGCATTCCATGGGTTCTCACATAGCTCCGTGGTTCCGGCGATCTAGCATCGTGCCATCCCATGGCTATCCATGATGCGCCAGACCAGCACACACCGTGGTGACCCATGGGGCTGTGACGATAGGGAAGAGACGCGCCGAAGCGCATCCCTTGCCTTGTGTCACTCCGCTGCGACGAGATTCGTCGTCATCTGTCGTGCCTTTCGATATGCGATCGCCTGACGACGCTCGCGTGCGCGCTGCTCCTTTCTCTTTTGCGCTTCGTCCCAGGGAAGTTCGTCATAGAGTCTGTTCTGCAGACCGACATAGTTGCGAGCACGCAGAACGCGATCCACGAACGATGACAGCTGCTGCTTAGCATGCACGTGCAGTCGAGAATTAATCTGCATCGCGCCCTTGCGCATGCTCTCAGTCATCGCCTCTTCGAACTCGACGACGTCAGTGAGAGCCTCAATGAGAGAATTGTTGCGAAGAGCGTTCATGTCATGTCTCGCGTTCTTGTGTGTGTTGATGTCGATCTCGTTTCGACATGATCACAATGACGCAGCACTTTTCGGGATAGAATCGGTAACAGCTGCAACAACTTAGGGAGAAAACTCACGCTCAATCACGGAGAGTTCCGGCTAGGTGTGGCAAGCCGCGGCATGATGGCGAGATAGGCGTGTTCCGCGGATCTGCATGGGGAGTTCTGGGGCGCCGTGGCCTGGCCTGAAGAGACCGGACCGTGCCTGGCCGAGGCGGACTGGACCCATCGCAAGGCGTGGAAAACCATGGGAGACGGGACTGACAGACCCAGGAGATCCGGTGAGGGATCCTGGGCCGGCTGTTAGGGTTCGAGCCCCATTTTTCTTAAGAGATCCATACAGGCTTCCTGCTCGGTCTTGCCGCGCCCGATCTCGGCGGTGGAGCCGCATTGAACGTAGACATGCGCCCCCACAGTGTAGGCGGTCACGGTGGTTTGGAGGCGGACCTCAAGTGCCTCGGTGTTCACTGCACGTCCTCCGAGATGAAAACGCATCGACCATCCATACCGCAGCCCGCGGCAAATTCGATGGTGACGACGATGAGCGCGGCGCAGATAGCGAGCCCGACGAAAAGGTGGAGTGAAGCGCTGAAAATGTTGCTTGGCATGGCGTTGTCTCTCTGTTGACGATTGATAGTCGCAGAGCGAGCAACGGATTGCGGGTGGTAGCTGCCGGCGCTTACAGCGGGACGTCGAACGTGAAGAACTTATCGAAGACGTCCGCGGGGCTCGCATCGTGACTGAGCTCCGCGTAAGCGTTCTTGAACGCCTTGGCGAAGCACGTCAGAACGTGTGGGTGATAATCGATCTCGTAATCCTCGGTCTTGTCGATCGACAATGCTCGAGACGCGATCGGCGAAGTTGAGCACGATCCGGAACTTCTCGAAGGCATCGCTTTCAGCAATCGTCTCGTCGGGGTCGAGGTAGCTGCGGGTCAGAAACACCGAAGCAGTTAGCGTATCAGCTTCCTGATTGTAGGACGCAGTACTGACTTGGAAGACGTTGGGCATAATCGTGACTCGCTTGTGTGTTGACTCGTCTTTCTCGCTCTTTGAGATGAGGGATAAAATCGGCAGCTGATAGCAGCTATAGCGCCGAGGGAAATCGACTGCAGAAATCACCATGGATCGCCGGAGAATGCCCGCTTGCATTCCACACGCGAACTGATCAGATTATCGAGACATCACAGCTGCATAGGCGCTCTCAGACGAGATGAGATCTCGTTCGGGAGCGCTTTCGGTTGTGGCGCTCATCAGACGGCTCATTGCCGCCATGGAGCGGAGACCCAGCACCTCGGCCAAGCCGTGCCGCGACCCACTGCGCCATCCTGAGCCACGGGGATCCGTTGTGCCGTGGAGCGGTTCCGGAGCCGGATGCTGGCCGATCCTAAAATTTCCGCGGCTGGTTCCTGTCCGTTCCGGGAACCTCAACCGATCCACGATCCGATTCAGAGAGTCTGAGGGTTAGTTCAACCCCTCACCCTCATATCAGCGATGCTTACCCTCTAGAATGGCCAGAGAAGGCCGGGGAGCAGGGTCGAGGGAGGTGTCAGCTACGGTGGTAGCGGAAGTAAGTAATAACTGACTTATGGGACCTCTACGGCCATTTTAGCGCCATGGTGTTCCGCGGCCGGTGCGTCTCACAGGTGGCGCTCCATGAGCTACCACGCAGAATTGAGGATTTCCATGGGTTTGAGGCAAATGCGCCATAAAGGCGGACTGGCTCGGAACGGGAGAATTGACCGGAAGGTGTCAGCGGCGCGCCTCGAATTTTTTGCCCCTTCCCTCCATTTTAGAGTTGACTGAGAGGTGTGGAGCCTCTATCGCGCACATATGCACGTCACACGCGCACACGTAGTAATACCGTTCGTATATATATAAATATATATATACTCACTAGTTAGGGTGTTAAGAGAAGTATCTCTTAACAATCTCTCCGAGCGGAACTTCGTGCACCAGCGCCATTGAGACCTCTTCCGGAACAGGATCGCGGTTGCTTTGGTGTGGAAATGATATCCCGGTCCATGGGTCTGTGTGGCTGTGAGAGGGAGTGAGAGAGAAAGCTCCTCATTCCGGCTCTGGGTCTTAGTGGCCTGGTTTTGGAAGACCCGTCTTGGTGGCCTGAGAAAAAGAGACCCCTTGGCCTGGTGAAGATGGACTGTTCCGGTCCTGGTTAGCCAAGGAAGGTTATGGTGGTTTGTGGGAAGCCGTGGATGTGCCGCTCCCCCAGCTATCTCACCACTCACCGGCTCACTCTCAACCACACCTTCACCCTACTCTCAACCACACCCTTTTCGCCTCGCACCAACGTTCCCCCTCTCACACTTGCCACTCTCTCATTCTCACCGGTCCACCTTCCCTTCTCTCCCCTAAGACACGCTCGTCTCTCCGGGCTCAGGTGTCTTGTTTGTACGTTATATGCCTCACTAGCCCTTCGCTAAGCCAGCACTGCCTTTTCTTTCTTTACGGTTAGCGGGAAAGCTGTATTGCTGGATACTTTTAAACGCTCTGTGAGACGTGTCCCTGTCTGTCAGCTGTCTGTGTACTCTGACGCTATCGGATGCTGCTCAGTGAGCTTCCCTGCTCGTTCTAGCGCGTGCTTAGATCTCTATTCTAGCTCTTGCGATAATCAGCGATGCGCTCAGCTTTCCCATAAGCTGCGTGTAACATTTGTGCAACATATGAAGAACCACATCCGTGAATATTCGGACCACGCAACGCAAACCCGATTGGTGTCAGCTTCGAACACTACCCCAAACGGAGGATAGCAAGTCGGCAGTTTAGATCGTATGTAAGAGCGCTTTTAGAATGGGGGACACAATGAAATCACTATCGTTAGTTGTGGTTTGCAGTCTTCTCCCGACCGGGGCGATCGCTCAGTCAACACAGCCTGATTTCGTCGTCCAACGCATTACGTACAAGCGGGAAACGAACCAAAGTGCTATCGAAAAGGGCGTAGAACAACTGAATTCAAAGGAGGGGCACGCGCTGGTCCAAGCCGCATGCGCGGCGCTGGGATGCTCGGGGACTGCCGTTAATGCAGGTCTTTACGCAATAGATCAATCAGTAAATAAGAAATCCGAACAGGATCAGAATAACTATTTTTATGCCCCTGAGGGATATACAATTTGCACAGCGGTTCCAGTAGGAAAGCAATATGACGGTGTGGAATTTACGGAGGATGCATCCTTCGATGCGACTGTGTCCCGCCGACAAGGGCCGAGGCAGGATTTTCTAGAGATTAGCACCGTAGTGCCAAAGAAGCGCGGGAAGCGGGTACGGGCGATGGCCACGTTTGACGTCATTTTTGTCAATAAGAAACTAGGATGGAGTGCCTTCCCTGGCAAGTGTTTGCCCAGCGGCTCCTCACCGTGGCTCAGTAGGAACAACGACACGAGATTGAACGTTCCTGACACGGTCCCCAGTTGGAAGCTTCCTGGCTTCTAGCTGCAGCAAGAAGAGTTCGACAAGATAAGGCGTCAAGCCCCGCCACGCAGCGCTAGCGGGGCTTTTATGTTCCCGGCGCCCAGTGCTATTGCCTAAAGGATACGCATGCGTAAGCTTAGCCGTGGCTGGTTATGCGCTGGGAGGGCGGGTTTGGTACGGCTCGAGGTTGACTATTATCATGTAACGCGCGGAAAAACCGCGGTCACACCCGGTGACGTTCTGCTGCCTGGATATTGGGGTAGAACAATGCGGGCAATTCCTCATCAGGTGCCGGAAGGGTATGATCCTGCGTGGATCAGTTTGCTTTGGGAGGTGGCATTTGAAGCCGCTAGACCGCCAGATTTTCCATCTCGCTTGGAGAGTCTTTTTGCCTTTCGCGACGAGGCCGAAGCTCGGTGGTTCCGTACCAACGTAAGAAAAGGCGTTGGCGAGCTGTGTCGTGTGCGTCTCGTGGATCCGAGCGCGAAAATACATCTTGGACACTACGACATGATCGGAATGCACCAGTCTAAAGGTTTTATCGAGTACGTGCCCTATTGTGCTCATGCCTACTGGCATGAGGCGCCACGGGGCAAAGTTGAGGTTCTGATCGAAGGGCCGTTGCGCGTCGAAGAGATTATTTCTTGAGAGTGGGCGCAGTCTGACGAAAATGCTTTTTCAAGCGTGCGATGCGGACTGGCGAGCTGTCCCTTATGCTCCAGAGTTCCTCGAGCAAGGCCGCAACGTTGGGATCGCCGACATAGGCGACGAGCTTAAAGCCCCGTTCAAGCTCGACTTCTATGCTCGCGCCATCAGCGCGCACATTCGGATAGTCCCCCATAACCCGTCCCCCAAACCTGTAGATGTCGCTACACGTGCCTGACCCCCGTCTAACACGGCACCGCTTAAGCCAATAACCATGATTTTAGCGAACGTTAACCAGCTTTGGCAAACGGGGATTTCGCCTAACGGGGGTCGATGCTTGACCGCGACGGTTTGGGCCGTAGATTAGTTAAAACCGTCGATCCCCAAGCCGACGGATAGAAACTCTGATCCATCTCCCCAACCCGCCATGACGCGCCCCGCTTGGCGGGTTTCGTTTGTGCGCGACTATTTTTTGGGTGGGAAGTCGCAAGAGCTGCCATGAGATTGCGCGCGGCAATCTCCGGTGTCGCTCCCCTTCCTTCAACGGGCCGTCCGTCCGCGAGTGGAGAGGTGTATTCAGGGACATTGCAAATAAAAGCACTCCAAGCGCACTCGATTGGGATAGGGCCCCAGTAGCAGAACATGAGCTTCTCGTTATCTCGCTTGAGATCTATCATCGTGTCGATGAGTTCAGAAAGGCTCCTCTTTTCCCCGACAGCGTCGGCCGCCTGTCTAAGAAGTTTGCCAATTTCAGCGTGGTAGGCTCGCTTGTAAGTCGACAACGGGATGAGGTTTTGCGCCATACTTGCACATGGAAGTGTTTGAGTTTCCTCGCCGGTAGCAGCGGGGGATTCTACTTGTTCCTTGTTTGACGTCACGAGCTTTCTCCTCATTTAATTGCTGAGACTGAGAATTCGCGCTTTGGCTGAAAGGATCTATCGCGTTCGACCCCACGTTGTGTGTCGCTCGGCGATGAGCGATGCTATAAGCATCTTATCCGTCCGCTGTGCTTCTGCCGATCGTGTGTTAAAATAAGATCCAGACGAATGGCGCAGCTGGGGGAAGGCCGCAATGACTAACAAGTTTTCGCGGCGCGTAGCCGAAATTGGGGAGCTTATCGACGAGGCGACATTCGACCCTAAAGGGTGGGACGACGCGCTCGATGCGATGCATCACCTCATGCCCGAGACGCAAATTGTGCTTCACACACGAGATTCCTTAGCGCCGGGTACCACGCCGATCCTACTCCGGGGCTGGGATATGACTTACATAGCGTCTTACACCCAGCACTATGCTGCACTGAATCCGTGGGTTCCCATAATGGCGGAGGCGCCATTAATGGTCCCCGTATGGACGGAAGACACGTTGCCGTCGTCGTCATTCGAAAATACCGAGTTCTATACAGATTGGCTCCGTGGCGCTGGCAATGCGCTTAGCGCCACGGGCCTGAAGCTCTTTCAGGAGAGCGGTCGAAATGCCTCTATCGATCTTCATTATAGCATCCGGCACAACGAGGCTCATCACCGCGATGCGAGGAAGCTACTTTCCGCTATTGCGCCTCGTCTCCGTCGGTCGATAGCCGCAGCGCGTGTTTTTCACCCCACCGCTGCCCGCACAGACCTGCCTGGAGCTCTGACCGAAGCGGCCTTTCTCGTCGACACCAATTGCGTGGTTCGCGACCACAACGGCGCTGCGCAGCAGTTGCTTGAATCAGGAAGCACACTCTCATTGTCCCCTAAAGGGAGACTGCTCCTGAGCCCCTGTGGTTGGAACGAATGGCTGGAGGAACAAGTAGCTCGAGCCTGCGGAGCCAAGAAGTCCAAGCCTGTAACGTCTGCGCGACAACCGTCTGGCTCGTTCAATGTCATCGTTCTTCCCATTCGCGATCGGACTAGCAATTTCTCTGGGATAGCGTCACTCTTTCCTCCGACATTGTATGCACTAGTCATCTTCCAGCGTGCGGCCCACCGAATCGAAATGGTCGTAAAGGATAACGCAAGAAACCCCTACCGGCTAACGGCAGCAGAGCAGCGGTTGGTTTCTGCGCTATTGGATGGCCGATCCCTTAGCGAGGCGGCCGAACAATTTGGCATCACTCGCGAGACGGTCCGAACTCATCTCCGCTCGATCTTTCTGAAAACTGGCACACACCGGCAGGTGGAGCTAGTACGTCTATTAATGCAAGGGCCTTCGGGAGTAGGGGATAAACTTTAAGGCAGCGGCTCCGACCATGGGAAATCCCAACGAGTTTGGTCGAGAACAAAGTTGATTCCATTTTGACTCAAAGTTGTGTCGATTATTGTTATAAACGCCTCTCCAGTACCATCTGTGATCCGGAAAACGGTGTCTCGCAAAGTTGGATCTCCTTTTGAGTAGGATCTGTAATTGGATAGCTCTATGGACATTCCCTCAGCGACGCGAATGGCATTGATGGCATCGTGGAATCCCGCAATATCTCTCGCGTTCTCGGTGGAATTATAGTAATAAACATTCGTGGAGTAAAAATGACCGGAAACTGGCGAAGGATCAGACCCATTGCCGTATATCAACTTGCCAGGCCCTAGTTGTAAGTTAATCGTAATCGTTGTCGCGGTTGAGGCCGCGTTGCCGTCGGTCGCCTGATACGTGAACATTACGGGTCGAGAGTGATAGCTATAGTTCTCGTCGTCGTACCAATTCTTCCGATAGTCCTCGGGCGTGTAGACAAATGAGCCGTCGGCCGCGAGCTCTATAGTCCCTCGTGATGGCCCTTCTACCAACACAGCTTGTAGGGCCGAGGGTCCATCGCTATCGCTGTCATTGCGCAAGACACCATTGTCGACAGATATGACGAGTGGCTGACCGCCTTGGACGGCATAGTCGTCCGCGTTCGCGACTGGTATATCGTTCACGGGATCGACCGTAATCTGGATCGCGCCATGCGACGAATGGATGCCGTCAGTTACAACGTAGCCCGCGTCGACAATCCCGCTAAAATCAGCATCAGGCGTGAACGTCCATTGGCCATCGGAGGCCTGACTGAAGATGCCATGAGGGCTTGTGGGAGCGGTTGAGAACGTGATGACATCCCCGTCGGGGTCAATTGCCAGAAAGCCCAGGTCGATAGCTACGTCCTCGGGTGTATGGATGGTGAGCGTCTGAGCGATTGGAGCAGAATTAGCATCTTGGGTCAGAAACTCGGCACCTGCAATTGAGAAAGCCAGGCTGCCCTGCGCACTAAGCCTGATTTCGTCAAAGGATTCGTGGTTCGGGCTCGATATTGCTATCCCATTTCCACTCACGGGCACGAGTTGTTCACCTACCTTGCTTCCTGCGTGGAATAGCTCAGCCTTCACCAGTCCGCTGCCTTTCACATTGATGAGATCGAATTTTGCGCTATCGATCGCTTGGGTGCGGATGCTGGCGCCGAGCCCGTAGAGTTCACTGCCGAGGCGAAACGTGAGTTGCTCACCTCCTTCGACGCTCGCTGCGGATCCGTCATCCCCTCGTACCCCAAGGCCGCCTGTCAGCAGCGCTGGCACCTGCACGCCGAATAGTCCACCGAGAAAGTCAAAGATCGGGGAAAGTTTTGTTGCCGCGCTTGTCGATAGTGGTCCAAGATAGGCAGCGCCTCCTACTGCCGAGATGTCAAGAAAGTGCAGCGCGCCACCGAATCCCCGTGGCGTATCCACGCCGTCAGACGCAATCTCATAGTCACGACCCAAAGCGCTCCCTGTGGCGCGGCTATAGACCGACGTTTCGAGTCGACACCCCGACATCACGTCGAGCTTTATGCGATAACCAGGTTGCGCGGTCATTTGCCTCTTCCCCAAATAATCCCACTAAAAGTGTGAGTAAGCGTCAAGGCGCACGCATCACCCGAACGGGTTAGGGTTACTGGTAGAGCAACGGCGGGAGCTAACGCCCTACCGGCGCTAGCTGGTTCACGCTGCGGATTTGAGCAACGCATATTCGAGCGCTTGGCCAACGAGTTCTCGGATCTGAGCAAGGGTCTCAAAGCGTTGTAGCTCGCCATTCTCCCAGACGGGCTGCAAAAGGTTCTCGCGGCCATTCAACTCCTCGAGCCTGATCGCTTTGAGCATGCCGTCATCCCAGATCACAGCCTGGCGGCCTGCCTTCGAGCGCTTCCGCGTGTCCGTCACGGGGTCCTTGTAGACGTCATGCCACACGCCGCTTGTGTCCTCGCGGGCGCTCGCCTTCATGGCGAAGCTGTGGGTATCCCGAGACATGTTCTGAAGGAGCTCGCCACCCATGCCGAAGGCAATGTTGTCGGCCGAGAAGCCCTCACGCATCAGGTTCATTAGGATCTTATGGATAGATGTCTCGTTGATCCCGTCGCCCTGGATGACGCGCACGCTGGGGTGCAGAACCTTGTATCCCTTGCTGTTGAAGCTGAAGCCGAATTTCTCCGCCAGCGCCTTAATCGTTTGGACCGGAATGATTGTCGGGTCGCCTGAATCAGGACGAACCACGAGTGTGGCGCCGGAAGCCTTCACCTCCTCGAGCAGCGAGCCGCACCAGATATTTCGCACGGCGTTGTCGAGGTCGTAGCTGTTCGAGACCACAGCGAACATCGCACCAGGCTTGCCGAACTGCCGGATCATGTTCTGATAGGCGTCCTCCTCGCCGTCCCTGCCCCACGCTGTGATGGTGGAATGCTCGGCCGCGGGGATCGAGAAGCCAGCCATCGGCTCATGGTAGTGGAATTTGGCCATCTGGAGAGCCTGCAGCGTGTCCGTGCCGCGGAAGATAGCCAGATGCGCACAGCCACCGATGCCTGCGCTTAGACCGGAAGACGCGCCGCGCGAGCCAAAATCATGCAGCTTGAAGAGCTCGGCGCCGGCGGGCTCGTCGGATGTGGTATCCAAGTAGCTGCGGATGAGCTTTCGGATCTTGAAGGACCGGGTCGCGACCGTCGTCGGGTGCCACACCCGCAAAAGTGCTGTTTCGAGATAACTGGTCAGCCATGCCATCTCAGGGTCGGTGTTCACCACCTGAACCATAGGCACGCCTGCGGGCACATAAGTTCCCTCCAGAAGAGCCTCGATTTTGACGGGCAAAAAGCCGTAGTGTTTGTCGATGATGCGCTGGAAGCCGGCGATGTTGATCGGGAGCCCGTGTCCTTCGAACTCCTTCATCTCATCCACGTCCTCTTGCGTGAGCTGGTGCAGGCACTCGCCGAGGATCATCTGGAGACCGAAAAAGATCGTGCTGTCTTTCCGCGCCTCGATGTAGGAGGACATGCTGGCCGTATCCGGCGGGTACTGCAGAAAGTGGCTCAGCTTGTAGCTGTCGGTATCGGCGAGAATGTTGTAGGTCATATCTGATCTCCTCAGATTTCGTTCAGCTGCAAACCCCTTGCAGCTGCTAGGCACTTAGATCCCCAGCATGCGCCGGAGGATATCGTAGTGATCCGCGTAGAACTCCGACGGGTTGAGATTGCCGATCGGATACCAAGCGGCGTGCTTGGCGTCGTCCGAGCCCTGGATCTTGGATAGCTCTGTCCGCTCGGGCAGCCGGAACAGATAGGCGTGGGTGATGATACGAGCCCGCTCATCCCTGTGAGGATGGTCGAACACCATCGTCTTGTCGTCCTCGATGTAGGAGCGAAGCACGCCAGCGGGGACCTCGCCGCGGCTGTCGGAGATGCGGGTTTCCTCCTTCAGCTCGCGCACCGCAGCATCGATCAGATGCTCGTCGGCATTGACGAAACCACCTGGCAGCGCCAGTCGGTCGAGACCGGGTCGCCCTCCCCGCTTGATCAGAAGAACGTGGCCTGACTGGATCGCCACCGCATCTGCAGAGACGAACGGCCCTTTGCCCCATTGCTTCTGATAGGTCTGCACCGCATTGGTGTCAGCCACCAGCTCGGCGTAGTCCTCAGTCAGCCGGAAATCCTTCATGAAGTCGACGACGTGCTCGGAGCAGTTATCCCGGGGAAGCACGCCCATCGCGCTGAAGTAGGAATTCCGGATGTCTGTCGCGTTGAAGAGGCCATATTGGCCCTTCACCGGCACGCTGTCCCACTCGGGGAATTTCTTGAGATAGAACGACGAGCCGTCTTTGGCGAAGCCGATTAGCCCTACTCGAAAATCCCTGGTACCGTGTGTTCGGAAGCCACCGCCCTTTCCGTACTCAAGCACGGTCTCGGTGACTTCGCGTTGCACTTCGGCAATCCAGGCATCATCATTGTACTGGTTGTCGGTCACGGGAAGAATGATCAGGCGCTTTTCGGACACCTCCCTTTGATAGATGTGGGCGATCATACCGCGCCGTTCCTCGAACGTGAAAGGATTGCGCGGCGAGCGGGCGTTATCGGCCGATCCAATGACCACGATGACCCGTTCACTGAGAGTCAGCGCACTGTCCAAAATATGCTGATGGCCGATGTGAAAGGGCTGAAAACGCCCGATAAACACGACGAAATCGTGCTGTACCATACCGAGACCTCCTCGGGTGAAAAGCCCCGCCGACATCCGACGGGACGGGTGAGATTCTATCAGATCACGTTTTCAATCGCCACCTCGTCTGTCGCTTCAATAATCAATACCCGGATATCCCACCAGGCGTTCTCTCCCTCAAAGATACTCCGGCTCTCAGCCTCCTCTGCTGTCGTCTCTAGATTTCTCCGGCATCGGTTCTGTGTGCCGCTATATGTGAACTTATGTCTCTCGATCCGAGTGTTCTCTTGGCCTGCCTTAGCTCAAACCGTTGCATGCCGGCCTCTCTGGCCTTGGGGATCGCTCGGAAGCTGTATTTCTGGAAAGCTTACAAGCGCTCTGTGAGACGCGTCCCTGCTTGAGCGCTATCTATCACGTCGAAGCGATCGGATGCTGCTCAGTGAGCTTCCCTGCTCGTTCTAGCGCGTGCTTAGATCTGTGTCTGCGCTCTAGCGATAATCAATGATGCGCTCACTTTTCCCATAAGCTTGATGTAACATTTGTGCAACAACAGATTATACGAAGTCGACATGTGAAATTCTCTTGAGGCAACGTTCTGCAATGTGGATACCGTGTTGAACTGCCTTGAAGAAGTTGGGTAGATTTGCGCAGGTATGGGCTAAGCGGCAGGTTCTATGACGTTCTTGGTGAGGTTAGCCGGGGCACTGCTATGCTGCCTCTCCTTTGCCGCCGTTGCGGAGCCAATGAAGTTCTCGAAGGGTGGGAGCGATGAGGCGTGCCGGACGTGCGACTTCATTCAGGCTCGCGGAGAAATTGTAGATTCCACCCCGGACGACTTTGCTAAGTTTCTCGCAAACACCGCGTATATGTCCAATCGGATCAGACTGGAATCGCCAGGAGGTTCACTTCGTGCAGGTCTAAAATTGGGAGAGATGATCCGCGATAGGAAAATGGCTACCGAGGTTGGAGGCGATAGCCTCGTTCCGGGCGAGAAGCGGGTCTGGAGCTCCGGAGTTATCACGCGACGAGTTCCAGGCGAGTGCGCCTCCGCTTGCGCTTACGCATTTCTCGGAGGGGTTGAACGATCGCTTGAGCCAGGGAGCCGGCTTGGCTTTCACAGATTCTACCTTCCAAGCGCTTTGAATGCGCCGACGGAGGCGCTGTTTACAGGCGGAGACCTTGATAGAACGCAGCTTTTAACAGCGGCGTTAGCTCTGTATATCGCCAAAATGGGGGCCGACGCTCGGTTGATGGGAGTCGCGAGCGAGTCCGGTCCGGGCGAGATGCGTTGGATAACGCCAGCGGAGGCACTTGAACTCAAGATTATCGCCGACCCCGGTGGTTGGAAGCCATGGCATGTAGAGACCTTCAGAGGGGGTCTTATCGCAGTCTCGTCGACAACGACGAGAGAATACGCATGGTTGCCTCCTGCACGCGTAAGCGTGGACCGCAGGTTGTTCTTTCGCTTAAAGCTACGGGCGCTTACGACTGGTTCGAAGCGTGCCGAAGCGGTTCTTCAAATTACCGCTCGCATTGGGTCTTCGGCGAGGAGGTTGGCTATGAGCAGACGGAAGCGCTGCGACTTTCAGATGGAGGCGCGATCCGATTCCGGCTGCCTACCGGTAGGCCACGTCTGACGTCCCCGAGCCTTTTCTCTCAAGGTTCGGATTATCCAATGGCCTGTACCTCAGTGGGCTTTGGTGGCTCGCGAGAGAATTTCGTTCCCGCGGTGCAAATCGCCATGCGGAATTGCTTTGATGAATAGTTTAGTATGATAGACGTGGTTGGCGACGAGCTACATAAAATCAGGATACAGTCCCGGCTTAACCTGACTAGGATCCTCCGCGAAAATTGTAATGGCCGAGCCGTCTTCTGTAATCAGCCTCAATGTGTCGTACTCGCTGTTCGCTAACACTATTGCTACATCTCCACCGCTCAGCCCAAAAATGTTACTCACAGACCAAGAGGCATTTTCCTCTTTAATCCGCTCAATAATCAGAATGATCGAATCGTTGGTCGCATGGTATTCGCGAACGGCGGTTGATGACTCCGGGTCTGACGGAGCTGATACGTCCGGCTCCTTAGATGACGGCACATCGGCGACAGGATCGCTCGTCACAACATCGTCTGTGCGGGGCTTTGTCGATGAATCCACGAATGTCTGGGGCGGCTCCGAGGAACTCGGCAGAGCTGATGGCTCTTTGGCGTCGCGGCCGAGGTTGTCCTGAAGTGGCGCGACATGAGCCTCTTTCCCTGTATCGTTTGGCGCGATCGCCTGTCTTTCTGTAGCAGACAAGGCGCGGGAAAGCGGATCTTCTCCCCAGCGCTTTCTACCTTTTGTAGAGGCGCTTCTATGTGTTGCGGCTGGGTAGGTTCAGGAGTTTCCGGAATAGTAGGCGCTTCGACCGGATGGTTGTTATCCGATCCGCCAGCGAACCATAAGGTCGGCAGCTCCTGAACAACGCGAGCCGCTGTGATCACCGCGATTGCCTCGACCAGGCTCATATCCTTCGTCAACTCGGCCACGGCGCCCGGATCGATCGGCGACCACCAGGCAGCATCAGCATCGGACAGGTGAAAGGACGCCAGGGCGATGGCTGCGGCAACAATCCCCAGATTGGTGACGGTGGCGCTCGGACGATTATAACCAGTGGCCTTGAGCCTAGAAACCAGACGATCAAGGATTTCCTTGATGTCTTGGCCTCGCATCAGCCGGCTGAAGGCTGGACTGTCCGCGACCACCTCGCCGTCGATGATGGCGACATGAGCGATTATCTCGCCGGTACCGGGGCGCACAAACACAACCCACGGATCGCCCTCGTCGGAGGACCCGCGATCGATCTCCGCTCTAATGCCCGCCTGAAGGACCGCTGCCTCAGGTTGATAAAGCTTTGCGAGCGCCCGATTTCGGGCGGTGGCATGGAAGGGGAACGGTGTGATCTTGGCGTCCATGGCGAGAAAGTGCCACAGTAGGAAATCCGCTTCAACAAAGGTGTTGCACGTGGTCTGCCTGCAGCGACGCTTCGAGCTCGCCAATCTGCCGACGAAGCCCAGCGAGGAGTGCTAGGAGTTCCCCGTCAGGAGGCGATCGGGCATCTACTTCGCGAAGATGCTTCTCCAAAAGCGCTATGCGGACGCCTAAGCTGCCCTTTACGCTCCACAGTTCCTCAAGCAGAGCTGCAAGGGCAGGGTCTCCGACATAGGCTGCAAGCTTCAAACCCTGTTCAAGCTCGATCTCTATGTTCGCGCCATCAGCGCGTACATCCGGATAGTCCCCCATAACTCGTCCCCCGCACCTACCGATCGATGTCACAAACCGTACCCCGACCCCCGTCGAACACGGCCCTGCTTAAGTCAATTATTACGGTTCTAGCGAACGTTAACCAGATTGGCAAACTGGGATTTCGTCTAATAGCGCGGATGCTTGACCCCGATGTTTTCCGCGCCGTAGATTAGGTGAAACCGTCGATCCCCAAGCCGACGGATAGAAACTCTGATCCATCTCCCCAACCCGCCAGGGCGTTCCCCCGCTTGGCGGGTTTCGTTTGAGGTCCTACAGAAGTTGATTGTGATTAAATCTGAATGGCTCGTTGAGCCCGATGCCTTTGCAGCCGATGAAAGCCCTGACCGCTGAAAATTTGTTCGGATTGATAATGAGCGCATCACGCTGGCGAACCTTCTGCATGGTCCCGTACTCCAGACGCTCGCCATTCTCCCCGAATACCGCAGGAGGTTCTCACTCCCTGTGAGCCCATTCGCAGCCGGATGGCTTTGCATGAGGTCATCCAGATAGCGGCCTGAGCGCCGGTCTTCGAGTGATTCCGGATTTCCGTGACAGGCTTTCAAAAATTATGCCACGCGGATAGGACTCTAGTCGCGATATGCCGGCGAACGCCAGACCGCGGCTATGTTTCGTAGCCAGTCGCAGACGAAAGTTCAAGCGACTCAAGGCGCAGCTTAGTCATTCAGCGCTTTATATACGTGTGCATCGCTGTATTGACGAACTACGCAGGGGCGCCTAAGCTTCGAGCTAAGGTGTGGGTTTGATTACCCTGCCTGGCGGTATCAAGAGCCGTCCTATGGACGTTTGAACTGCTCCCCGCTTTATCGGTCGTCCCGGTAGGCGGGGATTTTTCTTTGAGCTTGCGCTAGTTCAATCCGGGCGCGAGGCATGCTCCTACGTGCAAGATGCTCCCCAAAGAAGGACTTCGGTGGGTTCAGTCGTGGTCGAATAAGAGTTCATACGTCACTGGATCGTAAAACATCATGAGCGTCTGAACGAATTCCTTGGGGTCCATTTTTAGATGTCCGGCCCATTCACGGTACCGCTCCGGTGGAATCCGACCGCGTCCGATCTCGAGCTGGGATATGAATGTATAGTATTGAGCGCCCACGAGTGTAGCCAGTTCTCGCTGCGATAGGCCGACGGCTTCGCGACGTTCCTTCAGCCACTTTCCCGCTTCACGGCGAAGTGCTTGGACGTCCACATCTTTGCCGACAACACCGTGGCTCGCTCGCAGGGGCGTCACGCTCATTTCCCGGGTCCTTGGATCGATAGCTCACATTACAGCAACCGATTCGGTGGTGCAATATTCACTGTACGCCAGCCGGGGTATATTTTTTTCATACACATTCCCCGGAGTGTTGCATTTTTGCGGTTAATGATATTTAACCCTCGGAAATAACACGATAAATTGGGACCGATCGGGCGCATTCGACCGATTGGCTGGTAATAAAAAGCGATACATAGTGCTTGCGAGGGTATGGCTTCCGCTGTATGGCTTCAACTTCTCGGGGCCATAACTGGCATTACGCGGTTTCGCCCCTTGCCTAGAGAGGACTTGTCCATGGCTCTTGATCCAGCAGTAGTTGCTGACAACTACGAAGCAATTCTTCGTGTTACGCCTACCCAGTCTCAAATCAACGCGCTTGCCGGTTCTTACGACACCGTGCAGGAGCTGCAAAACGTTCTGATCACCGCCGCTCGCGGCAGCGTTAACCCCGTCGTTCAGCTCTACCAGGCTGTGTTCGGTCGCGTGCCGGACAGCGCTGGTCTCGACTTCTGGGTGCAGAGCTACACGCAGGCGAACGTCGGCGGCACGCTTACGCTCGGCAATCTGTCGACCGCTTTCGCAGTCAGCCAGGAGTTCCAGGACCAGTATGACAATCTTCCCGACGCAGCCGTCGTCGCGAAGATGTATGTCAACGTGCTCGGCCGCGAAGGTGAGCCTGCTGGCGTGCAGTTCTGGACTGCCGCTCTTGGCCAGTGGACCCAGGAAGTCGGCCGCGAGGAAGCTCTCGCCCGCCTCGTCCTGTCGTTCTCACAGTCGCCGGAATTTACCGACGCGGCGCAGGAATACATCGCCGGCTTCCTCGAGGCCGCTGCTGATGGCGAGCCCGTCTACACCGGCACGCTGTTCAATCCGGACTTCCTGCCGCCGGAGCCGCAGCCGGAGCCGGAGACCATTCCGCTGACCTCGGGCGTCGACATCCTCAACATCCATGACGGCGACGTCGTTCGTGGTGGCACGGGCACGCTGACGGCTGGCGACATCATCACCGGCAATTCCGGCTCGGTCGAGCTCGAGTTCACCTCGGGTGGTTATGACGGCCAGACGATCAAGAACGTCGACCTCATCACGGTCGGCACCAGCGACGCCGCTGGCACGGGCCCGGTCACCGTTGACACCCGCCGCTGGACCGAGATCGACGCGATCGCTCTCGACACGCTGCGTGTCGACACCAAGCTCAGCAATCTGCAGAGCTCGGACACCGTCTACAGCATCGACGACGATGTCTCGTCGAACGGCCTGCTGCACACCACGCTCGACTTTGACGCTCAGGCTGTCGGTGCCGGCAAGGTTGTGAAGCTCGGCCTCAAGGAAGTTCGCGGCGATGTCGAATTGACGGCTGACGCCGGTGCCAAGATCGAGACGGTCGCGCTGACCATCAACGACACGGCGGGCTTCACGTCGGACGTCAACTCGTTCCACTCCCAGGGCACCACGAAGCTGACGATCGACGGCGGCACGGCCGGCCTCGACTTCCGCATCAAGAACGCCCTCGACGCTGGCCTCACCAGCATCGACGCCTCGGCTGCCAAGTCGAACCTGTCGCTGAACATCTCCGACTCGACCACTGACATCAATGTCAAGCTCGGCTCGGGCAACGACAAGCTCTACACCGGCGACACGCTCTCCAACGGCGACGTGTTCAAGGGCGGCGCTGGTGACGACACGCTCTATGCGACCTTCACCAAGGCAGCACAGCGCGCGCCGACGAGCTCCGAGATCGAGACCTTTGACCTCACCTTCAACGGCAATGCGAAGCTCAATTTTGCCAATGTTGATGACGTCAAGACTGTGAACGTCAACCAGAGCACTGACCGCATCCAGTTGGCCAACATGGACTCGACGGTCGCGAACCTGAACGTGTCGGGCCTACAGGCAGATGCCTACCACACGATCGAATACGCTGCGGGCGTTACCGACAGCAATCTGAAGGTCACCTGGACCAACAACAAGGCCAACGACATTTTTGCGGGTGCTCTCGGCGTCAAGAACGCTGGTGAGTTCCACTTCGAGTCGAAGGGCCAGTTCGACACCTATTTCCATAACATTGCTCCGGACGGCTCCGGCGATGCTTGGCAGTTCGATATCAATAATCCCACGCACCCCGTGACCCGCGTTCTCGAAGTCGTCAACAGCGGCAAGGGCGATCTGGTCCTCGGTCAGAAGGGCGCCTCTGCGGAGTGGGCTGGCGGTGACGGCAACGACTCCTATTACGACATGAGCGACTTCGCGGATATCGGTGGCACCAATGCGGCGACGGACATCTCCTTCGCCACGAAGGACACCGGCGACATCCTGCTCCGCGATATCCGTAACGTCGCTTCGCTTGAGCGTTTCGACGCCCATGCGACGGCAAGCGGTGACATCTACATCAATTCGGTTGGTCTCGGCCTTGCCCTGGGCTTCAACAACCCGGCGCCGTTCGATGCCGCCCGTAACCTCGATGAGATCCACCTCTCCTCGGCGCAGGGCTCCACCACCAACGTCAACATCATCAATGCCCTTGGTGATCTGACGAGCCCGGTCCTGTCGAACGGCGCAACGATCTCCGAGATCACGCTTGATGCCCAGAACGACTCTGAGACCAATCTCTGGTACCTCGGTGCCGGCGATGTCGAGAAGACCACGATCACAATTGCCAATGGCGCCTCGGTCGGCGTCGGCACCTGGATCCTCGCCAACAACACCACTCAGGGTACCAGCACGGGAACTCTGACTGCGTCCGGCGCAGGTATCTTCGACGAGGGTGATTGGCAGGAAAGCGATCGTGGCGACGGCGGCCACTGGTTTACCTTCGCCAACCAGGCGATCAAGAACCAGGACTACTCTGGCCTGACGACCGATACGGTCCATGTCGATTTCATCAAGGACAAGGGCGGTGTCAACTTCATCGGCACCGACAATGACGTCGAAGAGTCATCAAGCATCTCTGACGGTCCCGGCGAGTCCGGCAACAGCTTTGTCAGCCTTGGCCCGGTCGGCAACGACCATACCAACGGCAGCCAGCCGGAGAATTTCTACAACCTCAATAACGAGGATCAGGATGGTTTCGGCGCCAATGACAGCTTCATCGGCCATGTGACCGGTGACTGGATCAAGGGCGGCGCGGGTAATGATGTCATTGACGCCCGAGGCGGTAATGACTTCATCTATACCGGCGGCGGCACCAACACGGTTTTGGCTGGCGACGGTGACGATTATGTCGTGACAGGAACGGAGGCCAAGAACACCATCACGCTCGGCAAGGGCGATGACTATGTTTACCTGAATCACGTTGGTCAGGCGAACATTGGTGGCAAGACCGTCGCGGACAATGTCATTACCGACTTCAATGATGACGGCAATGACACGCTCATCATCGACCTCAGCAGCGTTAACAGCTTCATCTCAGGTAGCCTGGTAAACACTGCTGGTAATGACATCGGAAGCGCAAATTCCGAAGATTATATTCAAGCGGACTTCCTGACACTCGCGAGCGTGGTCAGCAATCTCGGTAGCTTGGTGACGACACCGTCGTTTATCCAGCTCAATGGTACCTATGCCGACCACAACCTTGTGGCGGAAGACATCAATATCGGTGGCCTGCGCACGCTCATTGCAAGCGATCAGGTCAACGTTGGGGATGGCTTCCTGATCGGCTGGCGCGACAGCGATGGTGATTATCACATCAGCATCGCCGAAGTTGAGACGGAGTCGAATGATGTCCTCAACGTCGCAGCCTTCAACTTCAGCATTCACGACGTGGTTGAGTTGACCGGCACGAACGGTATCTCTCAGCCGGACCTGCTCTTCACGGCGTAATTCTCCGCCGCGTCATCCAATTCCCCTGGATGGCAGCTTTTCGGGACCCGGCGCACGCGCCGGGTCCTATTTCATTGTCACACATGTTGATCTTCCCGTTGAGGCTGCACCAGTCGCCCCGCGCGATACCGCACCGGAGGGAATCATGAAGACAAAGCCCACAGCGCCCCTTTCCGACGCCGCGCGCCTCGAACTTAGACATTGGATGACGACCGCAACGCCCGAAGAACGGGTGAGAGCGCGCTGCATCCTGATGGCGGAAACAAATGCCCACAATGGCGAGATCAGCCTCGCTGTTGGTCTTTCCCGGCACGCTGTTGGGAAATGGCGGACTCGTTATGCGGCGCTGGGGTTAGATGGAATAAAGGAGCCGCGCCGCGGCCGCATGCCGAGGTTCAGCGCCGAGGCGATTGAGGCGGTCATCTCGCTGCACCTGCTCCACAAAAACAGCGGCGAGAGTTGGCCCCTTCGCAAACTTGCCCGTGCCACGGGTATGTCGTTGGCCACCGTTCAGAAAATCCTTAAGGTTGCTTCGCAAGAACACTTTGGAGCTCCGGATCTTTCGGCCGCGTCAATAGCACTTCATGAAGCAGCGGCCGGGCAAACCGACGGATCTCACCCTTAGTGAGAAGGAGGCCGCATTGTGCTCGGTGCTCTGTCCCAAAAGCTGAGAGCGCGGTTTGGATTCGGCTCTGCGGGCGCGTCATCGTCTTCGAAGCTCAGAAATGCCGTCGATACGAAAGCTCAGAGCGAGCAGAGAGGTGGTCTCATCTCGCTCCCTCAGCGTACGTTGGAAAGCGTTCTCGAGGTGTGAGGTGAAAGTAGAGCGAACCGCCCAGGCAGAATCATTCGCACTCCGATTCCACAGGGTTCGCTACCGTATGCTGCAGGCTGGCGAGTTCGATCGCTTTCTTCTCATCTACAGTAGCGCCCAGCGCGCCCACGGCACTCGCGTCGATTGTATGATCGGGGAAATTGTCCAAGAGTGCGACAAGGTGCTTTCGAAGCCTCGCGCTTGAGGAGCTTCGTTCACATACCTGGTGTGAAGAAATTATGAAGTACGTCCTACCTCGGCAGGAGCGATCAAGGCGCAGGCCCTATCCCGAGTTATCTTGAACGCTCGGTGTGGAGGCGACGATCATAGCCGTCATTTTGACGTTGTGCCCAAAACTAACTGAACGCTCCTTACCTGACGCGGCGCCGCACCGACAGGGGCAAATTGGCTGCCGCTCATCTAAACGTCACTGAGCGCTTCGTGACGCTCGCAATGTCTGCATACATTTGTCAAATCGATCGCTCTTCGTAATCGTCCCTGCTCGTTAGAAACGCGAGCCGCTATGCGACTTTCTTAGCGCTCATTTTTGAGAGCTGTTCCATCGTGTAGACGGGGATGGTCACATGGAGCTCGATGTCGTGCTGCTGGACGAAGAAGTAGATTTGACCTGCAGCGATCGCGTTGGTCATCTCTCTGGCAATCGCCACGAGATCCTCGGAGAGCCATGGTTCGTCATCAGGGGTATGCGACAGCTCACGGAGAGCATGTTTCGCGCCTTCAGCATCGAGCGCTACCCGGCTCGTCACGCTCTCGACAGCCCCTCTGGCGACGACTACTCGCGTGACGGAATACACCTTACTCATCAGAACCTTCCTCTCGTACCATACGCATCATGTTAGTCAGACGGTGGTACTGGCCGGTCCGTCTGAGATAATGGACCCAGGGGATTGTCTCCCAACTGACGTGTATGCCGGCATCCGACAGCCTTCGTGCATCGGACCCGAGACGCTAGCTCCTCGGTCCTTGTGCGTTCGAACCCTTGGTCCTGTTCGAGCGCGGTATGTGAATGGGCAAAAAAACGAGCATTTGACGTGTTGGCGATTGCTCGCCTTGCCAGCTCACCTAAAAACCGGAGGGAAGGAAATTGGCCCTGACATCGCCTCTTCATAGGCGAACAAAAAACAGAGAAAGAGAACAACAGGAATTTACCTAGCACTAGGAACTCTCATGAGGGCTTGTAACCATTTGTCTCCTTCAACTGAAGCGTGTGGTTGGGCGGCGATGAACTCAGCCAATGCGTCGCGGTGCCTGCGGAACGAAGGGGTAAACGTGACGAAAGTTGGACCTCCCCACGCAAGATCGCTTGGTCGAACTACTGGCATGAAGCAATTCAACTGGGCCAGTCGGCTAAACGGCACCTTATCAACGTCGATCCAAAACTCCGGCGGATCCTTCTTGAGAAGAAACAGTAAAAGACCTCTCTCATAGTTGGAGAGAGAACCTGAGATGGTTTTCACATAATGCAGTTCCATCTCTAGCCTGAGTTGATGTTCGGCATGTGTTTTCCGTTGGCTTGCGATACGTCGTATAAGCACGACACCATTTCCCAGGGCGCATACGATGATGATTGCTGCGCCTACGAGAACGCAGAGGCCAGAGAATCCCCGGAGAGAAGCAAGAGCATCGGCGTAGGGCCATTCATAGAGCTCCGCCGAATAGAGCAGTGTACCGAGCACCACTAGCAGCAAGCCATGGGGAAGTGAACGCTCCCTAAGCGAATTCGCAAAACCTGCAATCCATTCTGGCATTGTGCGCCTCGCTTAATCAGTGCGACCTTATCATCTACGGCGCGGCTTGACGATACGTCGTAGCCGTTACGCTGTATATGTTGCCTGGGCACATATAGTGCGACCTCGGCACCGCTTACTTCTGAGACATCCGGAGACAGCTAGTCTAGGTCTTGACGCAACTTTGCCTGTTACCGTGTTGCACCCGACTGTGCGGCTACGGGGGTAGCGGACAACTAGCGCAAAGCACACGAAAGCGAACTCCTCCAAGTTCGACAGCAACGTCACCGAGGTGAATTGACCGTAGCTATGTGATTGATCTCAGGTCAGGTGTATTGTCGTTGATGATGAAGATTCCTTATCGGGGATTTCGGATAGCTGCCGGGCGTGTAGGCGCCCCGTTTCTGTGATCCGGACTGTAGGTAGGTCCCCGGAATGCTCGACAGGCATCTGAGCGATCAAGGACGTCGCCTCGTCGATGTCGTCTGCTGCCACTTGTCCGTCTCGCCAATCACCCGGAGTGTCGTGCAGTAGAAGCGCTCAAGATAGTCGAGCACGCGCATTCGCCAGGCGCAAGCGGGACATTGTGCTAGGTTCGGACATTTCTCGCCTACGGTTCGAACCTGTTGACGTATGGGTGTCTGACAGCACGCGACGGACGGTCACGAGCGTGGAAGAGGCGTCGCGGCTCCTTTTGAGGGATGGCCTGATCCCGGTGATACGTGTGATGAGCGTCTCATTGCTATGGAAGCCTGCTACGGGGCCTTCAAAGTCAAGACGCTAAAGACCATCGATATCGCGCGATCGGCCTTTATCAATGCTGCTGAGGAAGCAGGGATGGTCTAGAACTGAGACGCGATCAGCAGCTAACCCCGCCACTAGCCAGCGGCCGTTTCGCTCACCTGCGACATGCCGCCCGTCTCGGGATCGCGGCGGATGACACAGAAGTCCTGGCTTGGAGCGCCGTTCCGACGCGTCGCGGAGCCTCGTTATTCAAGGTGAAGGTCGGGAAGCTCGTCAGATTGCGGTTGGACTGGGTGATGCGCCCGCACATTAGCGAATATACAAGTGGCTCCGCGTCGGGCGAATAGCGTCTGGTATCCTGCTATCGAGTTAGGCGGGTAGGCTCCGGCCCGTTGATGTTCTTGCGGATTACTCGTACATGCCAGCATCGCGAGAAGCCGGCCCCGGTCCATCTCCCGCATCTTCTGCTGACGTTGTTCTTGCTCCTGCTGGGCCACCACGCCCGCCGCATCCATACCCGCAGCTGTTAGTAGCGAGGCTAGCTCGTGCAGCCGCGCCATACGGTGCTCGCCTCTCCGGATGTAACTTTCCGCCAAGAGCAGTTGCTGCTGGATGGATTCCCGATTCATGCGACCCCCATCGCAGGAATAGTTGCTTATGAAGTTATAACCGACCAAGGACTTATGGCCAAGCTCGCGGTCGGCGACGGGAGTTGCCGGGGCAGTACGCGCGTACGCGAGAAGGGGGGCGGACAAGAGCAGTGCGAAATCGTACGCTAAGGGCGAACGGAGCATGAACGGCGCCGTAGCCCGGATGTCCAGCATCCGATCCCTGTGGATTGCCATCGCAATGCACCAATCTTGATTTCTTCGTCCGTCCGACTCGACAACGCTCCCGGCAGATTGGTCGGAGATGGAGTCGGGCAATGGGTAAACGGAGGCTTCTCAAGGTCCAAGATCGACAGAGACTTTTCGATATACCAACCGATGAGGACGGCCTCATCCGGCACTATTCGTTGTCGTCGGCTGACAGGCTTGAGATTGGACTTCGCAGACGAGAACACAATCGGCTCGGATTTGCCGTTCAGCTCTGCCTGATGCGATATCCAGGCAGGGTGTTGGCGACCGATGAAACTCCGCCTCGCGCAATGCTAGAGTACGTTGCTGAGCAGATTGGCGCCGACGCTGGAAAGTTTGCGCTCTATGCACGCCGTGAAGAAACGCGGCGCGATCACATTGCTCGCTTGATGGTTTATCTGGCCGCGCGGAGCGCGACGGCGCAAGACCGTAGGGCTGCGCTGTTGGCTGCAATTCAGGCGGCCGCGATGTCCGACGACGGTGGCGCGATAGCGAGTGCTACTGTCGCCATGTTTCGTGAACGCGGATCTCTTCTGCCAGCAATCGACACGATCGAACGGATCGGTCTTGCTGCCCGCGCCATTGCCCGTCGGCGGGCAGAGAGAGCGCTGATCGAAGAAATTTCGGTCGATACGCTTCATCGTTGGATAAGCTGTTGGAGGTTGACCCGGCTATCGGCCAGACGCGATTTCATTGGCTACGATCAGCGCCGGATGCGCCAGGTACGTCAAACCTGGTCGGGCTGACCGAACGGATTGCCTTCCTGCGCGAGCTAGAAATCGATCCGAGATTGCAGATACGCATATCGTCTGGACGGTGGGATCAGATGATCCGTGAAGGCAACGCCACACCGGCATGGCTGGCCAACGACTTCAATGCCAGCCGTCGACACGCGCTAATCGTGGCGCAGATTATCAAGCTCGGCCAGAAGCTCACGGACGATGCAGGGTCGATGTTCATCAAGCTGATAGGTCGGCTGTTCTCGCAAGCCAATAACCGCAAGAAGCAGCGGCACATGGACTGCAGGCCGGATACCGCCAAAGCGCTACGCATGTTCCTGGACACGATCACAGCCCTGCAGTCCGCGAACGATTATGGCCGGAACGCATTGGAGGTTCTCGATCAGGAAGTTGGATGGCACCGGTTGCTTCGGATGAAGCCTGAGCTTGAGTCGATGGTCGGCGACAACGAGGCATCGCCCTTGACCTTAGCGGTCGAGCAATATGCCACCGTCAATAAGTATGCCGGTGCGTTCCTGCAGACGTTCACGTTCCGCTCAGCGCGCCGCCACGATCCCCTTCTTGCGGCGATTTTGCTGCTGAAGCGGCTCTATGCCGAGAAGCGGCGGACCCTTCCGGATCGCGTCCCGGTCACCCACCTCAGCCAAGCCGATCGACGGCTGATCCTCGGGCAGGAGAAGCCCGATCGCCGTCTCTATGAGATTGCAACCCTCGCGGCTTTGCGAGACCGGCTTAGATCTGCGGACATTTGGGTCGATGGCAGCCGATCCTTCCGACCGATCGACGAGCACCTGATGCCGCGATCAACGTTCACCATCCTGAAAGATGAAGATCGCCTCGGACTTGGTGTCCAAGAAGACGGCGCGGCGTGGCTTACCGAAGCGCGGCAGATGCTCGACTTCAACCTGAAGCGCCTGGCGCACAGGGCACGATCCGGAAAGCTTGAAGGTGTTCGCCTTGAAGCTGGTACCTTGATCGTCACGCCGGCCGCCGGCGAGGTTCCCGCTGCAGCGGAGGAACTGAACGCCGAGATCAGCGAGCTTTATCCGTTGGTCGAGGTGCCGGACCTCCTGCGGGAAGTGCACGAATGGACCGGCTTTGCGGATTGCTTCACGCATGTTCGAACGGGTGACACTCCGAGGAATGTCTCGGCCATGCTGGCTGGCGTACTGGCCGATGCGACCAATCTCGGTCCAAAGCGAATGGCCAGCGCGTCCAAAGGCATCAGCGCTCACCAGATCAGTTGGATGCGCGCCTTCCATGCCCGGTCAGAGACCTACCGCGCGGCCCAGGCCTGCGTGACTGACGCACACACCCGCCATCCGCATTCTTGCCTTTGGGGCAATGGCACGACGTCATCATCCGATGGCCAATTCTTCCGAGCAAGCGACCGAGCCGCAAAGCGCGGAGACATCAATCTACATTACGGCAGTGAGCCCGGATCGAAGTTCTACAGCCATCTGTCAGATCAGTACGGCTACTTCAGCATCTTGCCCATCAGCCCGACCGAAAGCGAGGCTGCCTATGTGCTCGACGGACTATTCGATCAGGACACAATCCTCGAAATACAGGAGCACTTCACCGACACCGGCGGCGCGAGCGATCACGTCTTTGGGCTATTCGCTCTGATCGGCAAGCGGTTCGCACCACGACTGCGCAATCTCAAAGATCGGAAGTTCCACACGTTCGAGAAAGGCGACGCATACCCGGCGCTGTCGAACCACATCGGGGCGCCGATCAACACCACCCTGATCCTCGATCACTGGGATGATCTGCTTCATCTAGCGGCATCGATCACCACCCGCGCCGTTGTGCCCTCTACGATTTTGAAGAAGCTCTCGGCATCACCGAAGGAAAGCCAGCTGGCCAAGGCTCTTCGGGAACTCGGCCGCATCGAGCGGTCGCTCTTCATGACCGAATGGTACTCGAACTCGACATTGCGCCGGCGCTGCCAAGCCGGCCTCAACAAGGGCGAGGCAGCGCACAAACTCAAACGCGCAGTCTTCTTCCATGAGCGTGGCGAACTCCGCGACCGGTCGTTCGAAAGTCAGGCATTCCGCGCATCAGGCCTCAATCTTGTCGTCAGCGCGATCGTCCACTGGAACACGGTCTATCTCGACCGCGCGGTCAAAGAGCTCAAACGAGCGGGAAGGAACATTCCAGAGTCCCTATTGAGGCATATCTCGCCGCTGAGTTGGGAGCATATCAACCTGACAGGCATCTACACCTGGGACAGCGAGCAAAATCTCCCGGAAGGCTTCAGATTGCTTCGCCTCCCGGCTGGGCTACGGCGTGCCGCATAACGTTCCTGCTCCGTTCGACCTTAGCGTACGATTTCGAACTGCTCTTGTCCCGCCCCCTTCAAGGTGCCGGACCTTGCGGCGGCAATCGACGGGGAGCAGGTGATCCTCGGTCCGTATGAGCCGATCGACGGGTTCCACGTCGCCATCATCGACGATGGTGGGGTCCCAGTGGAACTGATCCAGACCGAATTGCGCGATGACGAGATCTGGAGCC
Organism: Chelatococcus sp. YT9; assembly: GCF_018398315.1. Classification (NCBI taxonomy): domain Bacteria; kingdom Pseudomonadati; phylum Pseudomonadota; class Alphaproteobacteria; order Hyphomicrobiales; family Chelatococcaceae; genus Chelatococcus; species Chelatococcus sp. YT9. Next base: position 124,413 of record NZ_JAHBRW010000003.1, on the reverse strand, counting down.
GCGCGCGATGCGGGCAGGGATCGCTTTATCGCGGCGAGACGCTGTGAGGCCGCGCGGTCAGGCAGTGATGTGCCGCGATGGCCTGACGAGTGGCATCGACGGCAATCTGGTTCTTCCAGCTAGCGACAGATGAAGCCGGTCTTGGATGATGCCGCCGCGCATCGGCAGCATGCGGCGGTCGGGATCGGCGAAATCCTTCTCCGCCCGGTCCGCCCGGCTCGCTATCCTCTGCCCGCAAGAGACGGTTCTGCAGACACGTGCCGGACCACGCACCCGGCCCATCTCGAAATCGGGATCGGGCGGGTGGGCCTGAACTGCTCTCTGCTTCGGAGCGTGGCCTTCGGGGCGTGGATCGCCTCCAGCCGGTGCTGCTTTTCGGCCGCCCGGCGGGGTACCTTCTGGCCACACCGGCTCTCCATGCCCTCCCCGAGGCGCTCCCGCGTCGACTACGCGCCACCGACGTAACGACTTCACCTCGATCAGGCTTGCTAGTCATAGATGCGGCTGCCAGCCTGCCGCTTACCAAGGGGTGATCGCTTCCGGTCAGTTCGAGGCCATCGCACCAGCAGAATGCGCTTGCCGGCCGCTGAGCTTTTGTCTAAATAAAACGTGACACTCTAGTGTGACGCATTACATAGCGTTGCGGAGAGCCGGACGACACCGTTGCGCCGAGGCAGGCGGCTTGTCGGATCAAGCAAGCTGAGGGCTCACCTTGGGTTCCAGCCCACGGTGCGACTGAACAAGCTTTCCGGTGCTGCGCGTCGGGCAAGATCTGGGGATATGATGCGATGCAAGGCAACGCGTTTCATATTCGCTCGCAAGAGCCGGAAGCTGCTGCACGGAGCAGCGGGACGTCCTCTGCTGTTCCGGCACACAAGATGCCGAAGGTCTGGATTGTCGTCGCCGTTGTCTGCGTCGGCTCCTTCATGGGGCAACTCGATGCCAGCATCACTCAGCTTGTGCTGCCTGCGCTCGAGCGCACCTTTTCAGCATCCATCGCCGAAGTCAGCTGGGTCGCGGTGATATTCCTGCTCGTTGCTACGGTCATGCTTCCGGTTTTCGGACGGCTGGCCGACATGTTCGGCCGGAAGAAGCAGTATGCCGCCGGCTTCCTGGTCTTCATCGTGGGCTCAACGCTATGCGGCTTCGCACCCGGAATCGAAGCCCTGATCGCGGCTCGGGCGCTGCAAGCGGTCGGCGCGGCCATGATCGCCGCCAACAGCGTAGCCATCATCGTGTCCGTTGTGGGCGCCAAGCTGCGGGGCAAGGCCCTCGGGATTCAGGCTGCGGTGCAGGCGATTGGTCTCTGCGCCGGCCCGACGGCAGGTGGCTGGATCGTCGATACGCTGGACTGGCGCTGGGTGTTCTGGGTGAACGTGCCGTTCGGTCTTTTGGGAATGATCCTGGCATGGTTCATCGTTCCCGAAACCAGTGCGGGCAAGCCCGGCAGCCGTTTCGACTTGCTCGGCGCCCTGCTGCTGGTGCCGGCGCTCGGCGCGCTGATGCTGGCCATCAACCAAGTCGGCTCCTGGGGCTTGACCTCGCCCGGCGTCCTGGGAAGTGCCGCGGCCGGTATTCTCCTGACGGTCGCCCTCATCGCTTGGGAACGCCGCTCGTCCGATCCTCTCATTCCACTCGGCCTGTTCAAGAAATGGTCTTTTGCTTGCGGAAATCTGGTCGGCTTATTTGCTTTCATCATCCTGTTCGGATTGTTCTTTCTCATGCCGTTCGCGTTCGAGCGCGTGTTTGGAGAGAGCGCGTTCTCCGCCGGCCTTCGCCTCACGACCATACCGATCGCGCTCGGCATCTTTGCGCCCATCAGCGGGGCTCTGTCCGATCGCATCGGAAATCGCATTCTTTGCTCCTGCGGAATGCTGATCGTGTGTATCGGCCTCCTTTCCTTGTACATTCAATTTGAAGCGGCAGAGCCGAGCCTACCCCACATCACGCTGTCCCCCGTTGTCGTCGGCATCGGCGAGGGCACGTTCTTCGCGCCCAACAACAACGCGATCATGGGGAGCGCCTCCGTCACGGAGTCCGGCGAGGCCGGCAGCCTGCTGAACGTCACCCGTGATCTGGGAACGAGCGTGGGTATTGCGATGGCGACAAGCTTGTTGTCGTGGCAATTGCGTCTCCTCACAGGCGGTTCGAGCGCTCTCAGCGCCAGCACGACGGATCTGACGTCCGCCATAAAGATGGCTGTGAGCGTACTCGCCCTGCTGGCGTCGCTTGCGGCGCTCTTGTGCTGGGTCCGCCCTGCCGGACTTTCTACCGCCCATGAGCGACAGGACGCGATCCCGGATCGCAGCCATCAACCTGCCTCGGACCCGTACTAAAGCGCACTCAAAAATCGATATGGAGACAGAAATGGCAGATGAATCGTTCGAGCCGTCAATGTGGCGCAATGAGTTGAAGGCGATTGCTTTCGACGTCCAGGGTACCACCGCCGACTTCTATGAACCGCTGCTCCGTGCTGGAACCGCCATCAATCGCAGCAAAGGACTTTCTATCAACTGGTCCGAAATGTCGACCGAATGGCGCGGTCTCTACCGGCAGATGCTCGACGAAGTCATTGAAGGAAAACGGCCGTGGACAAGAGTCGATCATATCTACTGCGAAACGCTCGACACATTGCTCAAGAGCCACGGCCTTGAGTTCACTCAGGAAGAGCGTGACGCGCTCAACGCCGTATGGTCACAGCTTGACCCTTGGCCGGACTCTGTCGAAGGGCTGACACGCCTGCGCCGTCATTTCACGATTGCGACTTTGTCCAACACGGGCATGGCGGCTGCTGTCTCGATCGCCAAACATGCACAATTGCCGTTCGATGCGGTACTCACCGCGGAACTGGCCAAGATCTACAAGCCGGCACCGGAGGTCTATCAACTGGCCGTGGATTATCTTGGCTATCGGCCTGATCAAATCTTGATGGTTGCTTGTCACAAGTATGATCTGCGGGCGGCCAAGGCGTTCGGCATGCGCACGGCATTCGTCGCACGCCCTCTTGAGTTCGGTCCGGACGCCCAGCCCGATATCGCGCCAGAGAGCTGGATCGACTGCTGTGTCGATAGTTTCACCGCTCTCGCGGACAGGTTGGGAGCCATTTGACGGCGGTTGTGGTCACGCCCGTATGGCATCAGCCCGCCGGCCACAGCAATTCGACACACCAGAGCAATGACCGCCTGACGCCCGTGCCGTTGATCCGACGGGTTTGCGCAGTCTAGGAATTTCAGAAAAGAACGGAGATTGCGTCATGCAGTATCAAACGATCAATCCTTATACTGAAGAACGGATCCAGACATTTCCGCTTCACACTGACCAGGAGCTCGAATCGATAATCGCCAAGGCAGCAAACGCCTATGAAGCCGACTGGAGTCGACGGTCGCTCGCTGAACGCGGAGGCATTGTGAAGAAGGCTGCCTCGCTTTTGCGGGAAAACACCGACCAATACGCCAAGCTAAGCGTGTTGGAGATGGGAAAATTGTTCAGGGAGGCGCAATGGGAAGTCGATCTATGCGCCGACATCCTCGACTACTATGCCGACAACGCCGCCGTCTTTCTGGCGCCTGAAAAGCTTCTCGTCAAAAGCGGCGAGGCCGTCATCGAGAGTGGGCCGCTGGGCGTGCTCTTCTGCATCGAGCCGTGGAACTATCCTTACTACCAGCTGGCACGCGTCGCCGCGCCGAACCTCATGCTCGGCAACACCATCCTCTGCAAGCATGCTCCGAACGTGCCGCAGTGCGCGCTGGCGTTTGAAAAGCTGTTTCTCGACGCAGGCGCCCCGGCGGGAGTTTGGACCAACGTTTTCGCAACGAATGAACAGTCGGCCACGATCATCGCAGATGACCGGATCAGAGGAGTGGCTCTTACAGGCAGTGAAAGAGCCGGCGCCGCGGTGGCTTCGGAAGCGGGTCAAGCGCTCAAGAAGAGCACGATGGAACTCGGCGGCAGCGACCCGTTCATCGTCCTGGACGACGCCGATCTCGACATCGCCGTCAAATCGGCCGTATGGGGTCGGATGCAGAATACCGGACAGGCCTGCACGGCAGCGAAGCGCTTCATTGTCCTGGACAGCATTGCCGACACGTTCATCAGCCGCTTCAAGGCCGGGTTGGAAAGTGTGAAGCCGGGCGATCCCATGGACCCCGATACATCATTGGGCCCACTTTGTACCGATGCAGCCCTCGGCCTCGTCCTGAAGCAGATAGATGCTGCGGTCGGGGGCGGCGCGAAGATCCTGCTCGGGGGCACGAAGCTCGACCGGCGCGGCTTCTTCCTCGCTCCTACCATCCTCACCGAGGTGCGGCCGGACAACCCGGCCTATCGGCAGGAATTCTTCGCGCCGGTAGCCATGATCTTCCGGGTGGAGAACGAAGCCGAGGCCGTAAAGCTTGCAAACGATTCTCCCTTTGGATTGGGCGCGACTGTCATCACCAAAGACATCGAACGCGGAAAGCGTATCGCGCGCCTGATCGAGTCCGGAATGGTCTTCATCAACGAAGCAACCGGGAGTGCACCTGAACTCCCGTTCGGAGGCGTCAAGAACTCCGGATATGGCCGCGAACTGTCCCATCTGGGCATTAGTGAGTTCGTGAACAAGAAGCTGATCCGCGTCGCGGCTTTCTGACACGGATCGACGCCCGGCCTGATGTCGCGCCAGAGAGAGGATCGATCGCGACGTCGATCGCTCCTCTCTCTCGCCGACACGCCGGGCTCTTCAACGATTCGATCAAGATCGCATGTGGTCCGTATTGGCGAGAATCAATAATAATTTTTGCCAATATTGTCTCTATCTTGGCGAAACCTATGGACATATTGGTGTAGGCCGGCATTGGATCAGCTATGGAACCGAGGCAAAATGATCCTTTCCAGCGGGCGGCCGACAGGGATTGCGCCATCCAGCACGCTCTTGGGCACTTGTTTTCTCTCGATATCGGCTGGCGGAATATCATCTTTTCCTTGAGAACTGCCGGCGCAGCGATCCTCGCGCTTGCGATCGCCTACTGGCTGAATCTGGATGACCCACAATGGGCGACGCTGACGGTCTATCTGCTCGCGCAACAAACCGTCGGGGCCACTCTTTCAAAAGGCGTATGGCGCGCCATGGGGACCATTGGCGGCGGATTGCTGGGACTGGCAACCGTCGCACTCTCTTCGCAGGCGCCGGAACTGCTTGTCGCCACGACCGTGACGATGGTCGGGGTGACCTTCTACCTCGGCGCACGGCTTCGCAATTTCGTCTCCTACGGCATGCTCCTTGCGGGCTATACTTTCCTGCTCGTCGCCTATGAGGGATCCGTCGACCCACTCAATGCATGGTCGATCGCCGCAAACCGCATCGGCGCGATCCTGATCGGCATAGGCTGCGGCACGGTGATGGGGATGATCGTCCTGCCACGCTATGCCGGCGAGGCGCTGCGTGAGGCGCTCTCCAGCACGTTCCGCGACCTGACGGGCTATGTCGCGACGGCGTTGCGCCTTTCGGCATCTCTGGCCGTCTTCGCCAAGCTGCGTGGCGAGATGGTGCGCAAGGTCGTTTCCTTCGACGCGTTGCGTTCCTCGACTGTCTTCGAGGGACCAGAAATGCGGGCCGACGCTGCGGGCGTGGAGCGCATCGTCCACGAATTCCTGATCGTGCTGTCGGTCGGCCGGGGGCTCTTCGTCCGCCTCGATGCATTTGACGAGCGCAATGCGCGGGTCGTGGAGACACGTCTGCGCCCGACACTGGAAGCGATCGCACAGCGGGTCGAGGAGGCCGGAGCCGATCCGCTTATATGGCGGACACCGGAAGAACTCCGCGGCGAACTGCGTCAGTCGCACCGGGAATTGGACGCGGCGGCGGCCGATCTCGAGGCTATGGCCGGCGTGGCGCCCTTCGAGCCGCTGGCCAACGGGCTGCTGATCCTGAACCGCGTTGGCGATCTGCTCGACGGCCTGGCCAAGGTGGTTCTGACCGAGGCCGCAAGCCTGGACGACAGGGGCCGCAGCGTATCGTTGCGCCATCTCCACAAACGCGATCCTGCAACTGAGCGAGAGGCGCTGCTGCTCGGCATCCAGGCTGCGCTCGCGATCGCGCTGCTCAGTGTCTTCTGGATGGCAAGCGGTTGGAGCGAAGGTTTCACCGCGGTTTCTGGCGGCAGAAACACGCTCTTCCTGGCCGTCAATCAGGACGATCAGCGGGCGGCTGCGCGCACTTACCTGATCTGGACCGCGGCAGGCATCGTTGTTGCCTATCTCGCCATGATCTTCGTGCTTCCGCACCTCGAAGGCTTCGGTGCACTGGCCGCGGTGCTCATGCCGATCCTGTTTGTGCCGGGTCTCATGGCCGGCACCCCCAGCCATGCCCTGGCCGGTATTGCGTTCGGCGCCTTTGCGATCTCCGAAATGAGCACCGGCAATGTCTTCGTGCCGGAAGAGCAGGCATTCATCAGCAACGCGATCGCATTGCTCCTCGGCATGGTCATCTGCCTTGCCGTGATCGCGGCAACGCCGGTGAACTCGCGAGCCAGGAGAGACAGGAGCTGGCGGCGCGTGGTCGGCACGGTCCTGCCTCAGGTGGCGCGCGGGTCGGCCAACCCGGATCGCGCCTCCGACGAGATCGTCGCCATGCTGGCATCCCTTCTTTCACGCCTCGCCCTCGATCAGCAGCGCGACGAGGACTTCTTCAGGGGAACACTAGGCGCCGCGTCGGTTGCGATCGAACTCGGTCGACTGGTGGAACTTGGATCGAATGTCGATACACCCGCCGACGTGGCCGGCGAGTTGAAACGCTTCCTGGAGCAGTTTGCATCGTCTCTAGAAGCCGTTGCCAGCGATCCTGCCGATTGCGGGCCGGCCCTTGCAAGGGCCGAAGCTATCGTGTCGGGGATGCGGGGCTACCTTTCCTCGCTGCCTCTTGTGCCCGGTCCCGAAGCGCGACCCGTTCTGCGGGCCGGTGCGGCTCTACGTTTCATCGCGGATCGCTTCTCCATCGACCGGGCTTATCTGGAACGCGATTTTGCCAAGAGATAACGGGAGCCGAGCATGGGCCAGCCAAATCTCACTGTATTTCACACCATGGAACTACTCGGTTTCTATCTGCCGCCGCTGGCGTTCTGGGCGACAGCGGCAATCGTTCCCTTTGTTATCTTGCGTTGGGCTTTTGGAAAAATCGGCTTCTATAGGTTTGTCTGGCACCGTCCGTTGTTCAACATCGCGCTTTATGTGCTTGTGACGGGTGGCGTTGTCGGCTTGGGGAATCTCGCATGGCTGTGACCGCGACACTGCGCGTCGTTCTCACACTCGTCGTCACTGCCGCCGCCGGGCTGGTGGGGTGGTGGTTGTGGAATTTCTACACCCTGTCCCCTTGGACACGCGATGCGATCGTGCAGGCCACGGTCGTTCAGGTCGCCCCGGACGTTTCGGGAACGATCACGACAATGAACGTGGTCGACAACCAGAAAGTCGCGAAAGGAGATGTTCTGTTCGTGCTCGACCAGCAGCGCTTCATACTTGCCGTCGAGCAGGCGCAGGCGACCATCGCGCAAAGCCAATCGGCGCTGAAGCTTGCCCAGGACGATGCCGATCGCGACGCACAGGTCGTAAAGGGAGATCCCGGCGCCATATCGACTGCGGCAGCAGAAGCATCGCGGACCAAGGCGAGCGAAGCAGTGGCGGCCCTACAGTCTGCACAGACGCAACTTGCCACGGCTCAACTCAATCTCGAGCGCAGCACCGTGCGCTCGCCGGCAAACGGCTTCGTCACGAACCTCACGGCCGGCGCGGGCGATTATGCGATCGCCGGGACCAGCGTGCTGGCCTTGGTCGATAGCGATTCCTTCTATATCTATGCCTATTTCATGGAGACCAAGCTGCCGGCGATCAGGGTTGGAAACGACGCCGAGATACGTCTGATGGCTGGTGGAACGATTCTGCGTGGCAAAGTGCAAGGCGTGAGCCGCGCCATTGCGAACCAGGCTTCAGCCGGTGCCGGCCTGCTCGCTTCAGTCAATCCGAACTTTGAGTGGATCCGTCTCGCGCAACGCATTCCCGTGCGCATTGCGCTGGAAGATGTGCCGGATGATATTCAGCTTGTCGCCGGTATGTCGGCCACGGTCGTCGTTCATTCTCTCACGCCGGCCAACTAGGCCCTCCTGCCGCAGCGCCACCTCTCCTATCGCGCGATCCTGATTCCAGCGGCCACCTTCGTGGGATCGAGGCCCTCCTCCCGCAGCAGGAACCTGGCATCAGTGCCAGCGGGCACATTCCGCGAAGTTCGCCTGGATACGGATGCCGGGTTGAAGCGGCATCTCTCCGTCATCACTGTGATGCGCCCTGTAGCGGGCGCGTCCCATGGACACCTATGTCGCGGTCCACGCCTATGCGCCGCGCAGCGTGCAACGAGCGATGATGGCGGGCGTCGCCTGCACCGGGCTGCATCGGCATACGGTCATGGCCATGATCGCTCATGCCTTTCTTCAATCCCGGCGCCTCAAGCAAGCGAAGCGAAAAAAGAACCCTGGATCCGCCAGCTCAGCCGACCTTGCCAGCGGTCCGGGCCGCCATCATCGCGACCTTCGAGGGGTGACCATCAACACGATGTCCGCACTGCGGCCGACTGCTCTCTCCTGAAAATTCACCAAAGTAATGCTTCTGTAATGGGCCTTTGATCGTCAAGTCCCTCTGAACGATATCTCGTCGCCAGGATCATGCTTCTGTCCGTGGTCAGCACGAAGGCTGCCACACCATGCCATCAGATCCTCAAGCCGGCAGGTCAATCTAGGAAGCGTGATTTGCCGAGGCAATCACAGCACTACACACGACCTTGCCAAGCCTGCGTCCCGGCGACGGGACCCCAACAGAGCCGGCCTAACCTGACCGACCCAATCTCATTTCTACTCTCAAGCGGCCACGTGCACGGCGCTCCACCGGAAGTCGGTCGCGTCGATCCACATGCGATGGAGCACGACACCCAGCTTGCGGGCGAGCGCCACCTTCGCGCGCTTCATTCCGCGCCGCCGCGCAACTTTCAGCCCCCACTGTTTGAGGCCGGAGAAGCGCGTCGCCCGCGTCAGCATGATATGTGCTGCTTCGAACAAGGCGGTGCGTACCATGGCGCCGCCAATTTTCGTGACACCGCCATCCCGGTCGGTTTCCCCGGACTGATATTTCTTCGGCGTCAGACCGAAGTATGCGCCGACGGTGCTGGATTTCCCGAAGCGTGTCGGGTCGTCCACTGCCGAGCGGTATGTCAGCGAAACCAGCGCACCGACGCCGGGCACCGACATCAGTCGGTGGCAGATCGCGTCGGCCCGAGCGATCCGGAGCATCTCCCGATGAAGCTTTGTAAACTCGCTCCATAGCGTCGCTCGCGCCGCCAACATTCCGCCGATCACCGTCGAGAGTGTGGCGTGTCCCGCGATCAGGTCCTGGATACGCGCCTCGAACCGCCCCCGGCTGACCTCACCGACCTTCAATCCATAGCCCCGCAAGATGCCGCGGATGCTGAGCTCGACATCGAGCAGCTTGCCCTGGAGGAGCTTACGCCCGACGAGCAACGCTCGTGTGTCCTGGGCCGCTGACGACTTCGCATGGACCGGCCGATACCATCCCATCCGCAGCAGTTGCGCGATGCCCCGCGCATCCTTCCGGTCAGTCTTCACCGTCATCGCTGAAAGCGCCACCTTCACGTGCCGCGTTTCCAGCAAAACCACGTCACGGCCGGCAGCCAAGAGCGCTGCATGCAGCCACTGCGATAGCGGGCCGGCTTCGAGACCGATCCGGGAAACAGGCAATCCGAGCAATTCGAAATACCCAACCAAGGCCTCCGGCTCGCTGACGAGCTTCACCTCGCGAACCACTTTTCCAGTCGTATCGACGACGCACACGTTGCTCTCTTTCAGAGAGACATCGATTCCTGCATAATGCTCCACGGCTGTTCCTCTCATGATGCTTGAGGCCGATCGCTCGAACCTCGTTTCAACAACATCATTCTGAGGGACAGCCACACAGCATGGCTACTCTTGAGACACCGGCCCATTACGGCATCTAGCGCGTGCAACATCAGACCGCCTCACGCTCTTTGGATGCAGCCGGCTGGAGCCCGTGCAGGAAGGCGACGGCGCGCTGCGCATGTGCCGCCGCCGAGAAGATCGCCCGCTTGTCCTCGGCCAGGACCTTGAGCCAGGAATCGAGGTAGCTGACATGGTCCGGCCTCGGCTCCAGCTCCGGCACGATGCCGAGGTCGGCGCAGAGGAAGCAGCTCCCGAGTTCCGCGATGAGTTCCTCGCGGGCGCGTTCGCTCCCGTCCTTGCCATATCGGCTAAGATCGCGGTTCACGCGATGGGACGCCGATGTCCAATGGGTGGCCTCATGGCTGAGGACGGCCACGTAGGATTCCGCATCCCGGAACGTCTGGAACGGCGGCATCTGGATGTGGTCGCTGCCGGGGGAATAGAAGGCGCGATCGCCGCCATGCCGAATCAACGCGCCGGTGTTGGCGAAGAAGCGGTCGGCCGCTTCGATCCGCTCGATCGGATCGCGGACAGGCTCCGCCTTCGCGTAGTAGCGATCCGGCAGCCCGTCGATTTGGGCGACGTTGAACGCGGTGTATGCCTTGAGGAAGGGGATTTCCCGCTCGACCGCGCCACCGTGGCCGTCGGCCTCGGCCTTGGTGAAGCGGCTGGCGAAGACCACCATCGTGCCTGTTTCGCCCTTGCGCACGGCACCCCCGAGCTCAATCGCCTGCTTGAAAGTCATCCAGACCGGCGAGACATAGCCCCGCGCCATGGCCTCGGACCACAGAAGCAGCACGTTCATGCCGGAATACGGCAAGCCATTATGGCGCAATGGCCGGGTTACGCGGCCGATGGCGTTCCCCGAACGCCAGGGCTGCATCCAGGGCCGCACGCCCTTTTCCAGATCCGCGACGATCTGGTCGGTGATCCGCGCGTAAACGTCGACGCGCGGCTTCTCTTCTTTCCTGCTCATATCAACCTCCGAGACGGAGGTCGCGCCGACCGCGACCCCGTCACGGCGGTCCGCCGGCCGGTCGGTTGCTGGCGCTCAGCCGGCCGCCCAGCGACTGGACGATCGCCTTGCTGATCTGCAGCCCGATGCCGATGCCGTCGGGCTTGGTGCTGAAGAACGAATCGAAGATCCGTTTCATCTCTGCCTCGCCGATACCCGGACCGGAATCGGCGACCTCAATGGTCGCCTCGTCCTCCCGCGCAAGGCCGATCACGATGTCAATCCGCCGGTCACCATTCTGCCCAGCCATTGCATCGGCGGCATTGCCGATGAGGTTGACGAAGACCTGCTGCAGTTCCACCCGATTGGCGAGGACCTGGATCGCCCCCGCCGGGCATTCGACCGACAGCGCCGTGTGGCGGGCGGCGAGCTCGCGATCCAGCAGAGCCTTCATCTCGCGCGAAATCTGGCAGAGGTCGACTAGCTCCAGCGGCCGGCTGCCGCGCACCAGCTGCTCGCGCGTGTGCCGGACGATGGCGCTGATGCGCTCCGCATTCTTCACCACCCGCCCGATCGTCTCCATGGCCTGCGCGACCTTCGGCGGATCGGCATCGAGATAGCGCAGCGAGGTCTGCGCATCGATGGTCACCGCCACGATCGGCTGGTTGAGCTCATGGGCGATCGTCGCCGACAGCGCGCCGATGGTCGCCGCCCTGTTGGCGCGGGCCAGCTCATCCTGCGCCGCCAGCACCATTTCATGCGCCTGCACCTGCTCGGTGATATCGACATGGGTGAAAAACGCGGTGGACCAGTCGGCCGGTATGCTCGCCCCCAGAGCCACGGGAATGCGCCGTCCATCACCGGCAATCAGCACGCCGGTCGTGCTGAACTGGCGGCGCCCCTCGAAGATCGCCTGCAATTGCAGAAGTTTGACCTGACGCGCGCCCTCCAGCCGGCTCTCCAGCGGCAAGGCATGCAACGCGGCGGCGCTGGGATAGCCGATCATCCGGACGAAGGCCTGGCTGAACGCCGTGCAGCGAATGCTGTCGAGGCATTGCTCGACGCGCTCCTCATGATGGGTGAGAAAATCATAGAAGTCGCTCACCCCCTGCTGCCGGGCCTCCTCGACCAGCCGCTTCGCCTCGCCGATACACTGTTCGGTGCAGGCGATGTTGAAATGGTCGAACAGCGACTGGAAGCGCAGCTCCGCCCGCTCGGCGAGCGCGGTGCGCTGCTCCACCAGATCCGCCCGCATGGCGTTGAGTTGCACCACTTCTTCATTGGCGCGCATCTGCGCGTCGATATCGACCGCGCCGCAGATCCATTCGGCCTCGCTCGACACGGGATCGACCATCTGGCGCTTGATCAGCAGCAACCACATCTCACTGCCGTCGCTGCGTCGCAGGCGCGCCTGAACGGCCTTCTCGTCATCGCGCGAAACCGGCTCCGCCTGAAACCGCAGCAGCGCCGCGTGGTCGTCGGCGTTGAACAGCGGCAGCCAGTCCGGCATCTGGATGAGATCGGCAGTGCGCCTCCCCGTCAGTGCCGCGAGACGGTCATTGAACAGGCGCACCTGTCCCGCGCCATCCACGGTCCAGAAGATCGCCGGCGCCAGATCGATGAAACGCCGCAGGCGGGTATTGTCGCCATGCAGGAGGGCCACTTCCCGGCGCTCGTCATTTTGCCGACGCAGGAGCACGCCGACGGCCATCACGGTGACGCCGCCGCCCAGCAGGGCGAGAAGGTCCAGCCGCTCGAGCGCTTCGCCAATGGCGAGACGGGACAGGGGCGCCAGCGCGAGAAGTGCCGTCAGGACCGCGAGGCCGGCCAGCGCTCGGCGATCGCCGGAGCCGGCCACGAGCATGAGCGGCAATGCATAGAGCGACGTCACCGCGCCCGCCGCATTCTGCGTGCTGCCGATCGCGAAGATCAGCAGCAGCGCGATCCCGGCAAAGACGATCTGGCCCTGCGATGCGCCCTTGCGGGCCGAGGCGGCATAGGCGGAGGCACCCGGTTCTGAATACATCGGACAAATTCCTGCCGTCCCGGCGCGATGACGGCGCGGGCTGTGGAGGCGGACAAGCGAACGCCGCGGACATGCCGACGCCCCCCCCTGCAGCGAGAGCCGTCGGTGAGAGCTATCGCGTCGGCCGCGGCCGCGCCGGCAGCGCCGCGAGCGCCATGCCGCCCGTGACGAGGATGAGCCCGGCAATGAAGGCCACGCTGAGCTGGCTGCCGAGAAGCACGACCGACGCACCAATGCCGACCAAGGGCACGCCGAGGGTGAAATTCGACATGGCGAACGCCGTGATCCGGCGCCCATATTCCGCCGAGATGACGAAACAGGCGGAGGTCGCGACCGGGCCGATATAGACGAGCAGCTCCAGCAGCCGCGCATCGACGGGTATCGATGTCGGCGGCCCCTCGAGCGCATAGGCGAAGCCGGCCAGCGGCACGGTGGCGATCAGCATCTGCCAGGGCGCGAGCTGGAGCGGCGAGGCGCTCCACTGGTGCCGCCTTATGTGGAGAATGACGGCGGACCAGCAGATCGCCCCGATCAGCAGGAAGCCGGCGCCGACCAGCGTCGCCGGCTTCGACCAGTCCATTTCCAGCGGCGAACAGATGATGGCGATACCGGACATGCCGACCACCAGCGCCAGCAGCTGGCGACGGGTGGGCTGCAGCCGGAACAGCAGCCAGCTCATCGCAACCGCCCAGAGCGGCGTCGTATAGGCGAGCAGGACGGCGCGGCTCGTATCGGTGTGGGTCATCGCGATCATGCCGAGGCCGGTGAAGGCCATCATCTGCAGGAGCCCCATGCTGGCGACGATCGGCCAGTCCGGCCTGCGCGGAAGACGGAGACCGCCCCGGATGCCGACAAAGGCGAACAGGCAGATGGCGGCGGTTCCGAAGCGCAGGGTCGCCAGCCAGAGCGGGGGCACCGTCCCGAGCGCCAGCTTGGTCGCCGGCCAGCTCAGCCCCCAGAGCACGACCATTACCGCCAGCCAGACGAACGTCGCGGTCTGCATTCCCAGCCGCGGCGCGGCGGGTTCCATTGGCGCACAGTCCTGGCAGAGGCTCATGATCAAACTCCTTCGGATCATGGGCGGACTCTATGCGCAAGCCGGCGGAATATCTTATCTTTCTATTTTCCGTTTCCATGCTTATGGGATAGGTGGAAAATCTTGCCGAGAGCCTCCGACATCCTGGACGACGCCAGCCTACGCATCCTCGACGTGCTCCAGGAGAACAGCGAACTGAGCAACGCGGAACTTGCCGAACGTGTCGGCCTGTCTCCCTCGCCCTGCTGGCGCCGGGTGGCGGACATGAAGGCGGAGGGCGTGATACGCGGGGCCGTGGCGCTGGTCGATCCGCTCAAGCTGGGTCTGGCGGTGAACGTGTTCGTCCATGTGACCCTGACCAGGCAGGACAAGGAATCGCTGGAGACCTTCATCCACGCGATCAGCGGCCGGCCCGAGGTCATGGAGTGCTATCTCATGACCGGCGAGGCCGACTTTCTGCTGCGCGTGGTGATCGAGGATCTGATCAAATATCAGGCGCTGATGCTGGACTGCCTGACGCAGATCCCCGGCGTCGCCAATATCCGCTCCAGCTTCGCGCTCAATCAGGTAAAATACATCACCGCGCTTCCGACCCGCCACCTTCATCACCGGTGAACGTCGGGTTGGAAGCGCCCGGTGCGGGTCTCGAGCGCTACCCCGGCGACTGAGGTGGCCTCGTCAAGCCTTCCAGGCGCAAGAGTGCGAAGACATCGATGTTGATCGTATCTTCGGTGCAGACGAACTCGTGCGGCACAGCCCTCAAAAGTGGTCGCCTATCACCGATCCTCTGACGGCGGTACGTCAGCAGCCTGGACCGGTGAGGCATCAAATTGGGCCTTCGGCGGTCCCATGGGGCCACGCCGTCTATTCGGCGCGCGGGCGAGCCCGTCATTCGGAGCGATGCCAAGCACCTGTTGACCCGTTATGATCTCTTTTCCCGAATGGCGAAGCGCCAGCTCAAGTGACGGCCCCCCGAACCAGCTCGAAGACGTCTCCGCTCTTGCCGGCGAGAACGGCCTTGGCCGAATAGAGCGCCGTGCCGAAGATCTGATCCAGCTTCACCTTCGGCGGCATGACCAGCTCGAAGCGGTCGGTTACCACGTCCAGCAATGCCGGCCCCGGTTCGGCAAGCCATTGCTGCGCGGCAGCGTCGAGCCCGGCCGCGTTCTCCACCCGGCGGGCCCAGAAGCCGATGGCTTGCGCGACCTGTGCGAAATCGGGATTGACCAGTTCGGTGAACGATTCCAGCAGTCCCTCCACCTTCTGCTCCAGTTCGACGAAACCAAGCGTGCCGTTGTTGAAGATGCAGACCTTGATGGGCAGTTTTTCCTGCACCGCAGTGAGAAGGTCGCCGAGAAGCATGGCGATTCCGCCATCGCCCGACATCGAGATTACCTGACGTTCCGGGAAGGCCGCCTGCGCGCCGAGCGCCTGCGGCATGGCGTTCGCCATCGTTCCATGGGTGAGCGAGACCAGGGTGCGGTTGGCCCCGGTGGAGGGCACATGGCGCAGGCACCAGACCATGGGCGAGCCGCCATCGGCGGTGTATATCGCGTCACGATTCGCATGGCGTGCGATCGTTTCAGCGAGATACTGCGGATGAATCGGCCGGCCGGCTTGCGCGACGGCGTGCCTGGCCTGCGCGTCCAGTGCCGCGTGCCGGCGCCCAATACAGTCGTCGAGAAACGCTCGATCTGTTTGCTCGTCGACAAGTGGCAGCAGCCGTTCGAGGGTTTCGCGGATCCCGCCGACGACGCCGATATCGACCGGATGACGCCGGCCGAGATGGGTGCCATCGATGTCGATCTGGATGATCTTGGCCTTTGAGGGATAGAATTGCCGCCAGGCGAAATCGCACCCCAGTAGAAGCAGCGTGTCGCACGCCATCAGGGCGTGATAACCGGATTCCGAACCGAAGACTCCCGTCATCCCGACATCGAAGGCGTTGTCGTGCTCGAGGAAGTCCTTGGCGCGCGAGGTGTGGACGACCGGAGCGCCAAGCCGGGAGGCGAGCGCCACGACCTGATCACGAGCGTCTTCGCAACCTGAGCCGCCATAGATGGCAACCCGAGTTCCCGCGTTGAGCGTGGTTGCGATCGCTTCGATTTCTGTTCGCGAAGGGCTGACCTCCGGTTTCGACCGATGGACGGCGAAGTGCGGCTCGTCGGGCGCATCGGCTTGGGAGATATCGGCGGGAACGATCAGCACGGCGACTCCTCGCCGGGCGAGGGCGGCCTGAGCAGCCATGGCGGTTTTGCGGCGGGCTTGGGAAGGCGTGCGGATCTCGTCGCAATACACGCTGCACCCAGTATAGACAGATTTAAAGTCGACCTCCTGTGGGAAGTCGAAGCCAATCTCGTCACGTACGATCTGACCGGCGATCAGCACGACCGGTGCCCGATTGCGATGGCTTTCGTAGAGTCCGTTGATGAAATGTAGACTGCCCGGGCCGCACGAGCCGGCACACGCGCTCAATTCCCCGGTCAGCAGCGCGTCGGCGCCAGCAGCCAGGCCGCCGGCCTCCTCGTGCCGAACATGCACCCAACGTATGTCACTTCTTCTGATCGCATCTGTGACGTAGTTCAGCGTATCTCCGGGAACACCGTAGCAACGCCGAACACCGGCTTGACGAAGAGTATCCACGATGACGTCAGCGACAGTTCGGGACATGGGGCATTCTCCAATCAACCTGCGCGGGATCCGGTAATCTGGTCGACCGCGTGAGTGCGTTCGCGAAGGCGTGTGATGTGGTCGGCCGGCGGCTCATCGGGCGATGGACGTCATCCTTTGGCGTTGCGCGCCATAAAGGTCGCTGGCGTGCCGTCCGTCGGATTGACGAAGATGATGTCGGTGGGCTCGCGTCGCGGCGTATCGACGGACAGGAAAACCAGGGGCTCGGCCAGGATTTCCGGCAGGGCGTGAACCGTTCCGCGCTGAAAAAACAATAAATGTCCCGGCTCGAACTCGGCTTTGGTGCTCTCATTACCCATCCAGAACGTTCCGCGGCCTGATAGGACGTAGAGATATTCGTCGCATGTCGCGTGATAATGTGGCGGCGTGCCTTTGTAGACGCGGAAAACGCGCGCGCTCGCGGCCTCGCGGTCGGTCAGGTACGTGTCGACGAGAAGCGTATCCGAGGTCTCCGGCAGCGCCGCCGCCACCGCACGGACGTCAAAGCGACCGGTGAACGTGTCATCTGACATAGCAAGTCTCTATGTTGCGAGTTGAAAATCGGTTTGTGTCTAGCGCGGCGCCGCGGCCGAGGTTGCTCCGTCGAGCCAGTCCTGGCGCGCGGGCGCAAAGAAATCGATGTCGATCGTATCTTCCGTGCAGACAAATTCGTGCGGCACGTTTGGCGGGATCACCAGTACGGTGCCAGCCGTCATGGTGAACTTCCGCCCCTGCGAATAGACCTCGCAACGCCCCTGAGTGATCCAGGTGATCTGCTCATAGCTGTGGTGATGAAGCGCGAAGACGCCGCCCTTCTTCACCGTCCACTTCACGAAGGTGGACTGCGCACCGCTGAGATACTGCCGCTGGACGAGCGGAGAGATCTGTTCGACGGTCTGCTTGTCAAGTTCGTACAGGGTCGGTGCAACCGCCATATGGCCGCTGACGCCGGGAATGATTCCCCGCCCCGGAGCCTCGGTCACGGCGGGCGGTTCCGAGAGCGTCGGCGCCGGCAAGGTCTGGCCGAAGGCGCCGGCTGCCGGCGACAGTGTGGCGGTCATCAGAAGGGCTCCTGCAAAACAATGGGAAAAATCGCGCATGACGGTGCTTCCTTATCGGCGTTGACAGAACATGCTGGCCCGTCTGGGCATTGCATCCGGAGCACTGCGCCAGATTCGGTCCGTCTCAGCGCTGCGTCGGACGGAGGCCTTCGATTGAGGTGGCGTCGGCCAGAAGTTCCCGCGCGGTGACGACAAGGACTAGCCACGCGCCCGCCAGCAGCGCGACGTCCTTCACGACCAGCCGCCCGGCTCCTGAGAGATAGGGGAATCTGTGCTGCGCATCGCCGAGCGCTGGCACCCATGCCTCGGGCGTGGTCACAAGGAAAGAGAGTGTCACGAAGGGCGTGCCGAAGGCGAGAAACGCTCCGACAAGGCCGATCTTCCGGTTCCATAGCCCTATCACGACCATAGTGCCGATAATCAGTTCCACCGTGCCAAGGCCGCGCGAGAAGCCATAGGTGTTGTTCGACACCTGCCACGCACGCTTGACCGGATCGAGTTCCCCCTCGCGGGTGAGGTGCGCCTTATAGTCCGCCGGATCGGTGTAGAAGAACGACATGAACGGGCTGCTGGCCACGAAGGGCGTGATGCTGTCGGCCTCGTAGGGCGCGAATTTCAGCGCGCCGATCCAGAGGAAGATGATCGCAATGGCGATCTTCATTCCGGCAATCCCGATCACGAACGACATCGGCGCAGCAGCAATCCGTAGGCAAGTGATATAAACGTAGTTCATTTTCCACCACGACATGAGAGGCATTGCTTATAGAATTTCGCCACATCACAACAACCGTGCGGATCTTTAAAATCTCACGGCAATAACATTTACTGGGACGTCCGATGTCACCGCATGTACTTTATGCTTTCGGCATCTCCTCAGGCATACATACCAACGTATGGATGACCTATGACGCGGCATAGCTATGCCCATCCGTGTCTTTCCCTCACGCTTCAGCTCGTAAGAATTGGGAACTTACTCTCGCTGGAGCGTGCAACCCGCGTGGAGCGCTTGCGGGGTTTGCCGGTTTGCCCGCCGGCGGAGGCGTCCGTTTCCACGGAGTGCGGACGGGGAATTATTTGACAGCGAAGGGCGCGAGGCTTCTCGGCAACGGCGCCGATGCACGCGCCTTCCGCGGGTGGACGTGACGCGCAACTGACACAAGGACCATGAGATGAGCACCATCGCCCCCGTGCTGGCGGCTGCCGGCCTCCTGATCGCCTCGCCCCTCGCTTCCGTGGCATCCGCCGCGGAAAGTGCGGGCGCAACACTTCCCGCGGAGGCGACGATCGGCAGCCTCGAACAGGTATTCGCGTTCGAGAGCGGCCCCATGCCGACCGGGATGACGGTGTCGCATGACGGGCGGATCTTCGTGAACTTCCCGCGCTGGGGCGACGACGTGCCCTATACCGTCGGCGAGATCCGCGACGGCAAGGTCGTGGCCTATCCCGATGCCGCCATCAACAAGGCCGACACGTCGAAGCCGGGCAGTTCGCTGCTCAGCGTGCAGAGCGTGGTCGTCGATCCCGCAAACCGGCTGTGGATCCTCGACACGGCCGCGCCAGAATTCGCCGCCCCGATCGCCGGTGGCGCCAAGCTGGTCGCCGTCGATCTCGCCACCAACAAGGTGGTCAAGACCATCGTCTTTCCCGACGGGGTCATCCTCCCCTCGACCTATGTGAACGATGTCCGCTTCGATCTCTCCGCCGGCAAGGAAGGCGTCGCCTACATCACCGACTCCTCGGTGACCGGTCCCGGCGGCATCATCGTGGTCGACCTCGCGACCGGCGAAGCTTGGCGCAAGCTGACCGGGCACTCCTCGACCTCGCCCGATCCCGCCTTCATTCCGGTGGTTGAGGGCGAACGGATGGCGATCCGCCTGAAGGGCGAACCGCCAGCTCCGTTTGCCGTCGCCTCCGACGGCATCGCCATTTCGGCCGATGGTAAGACGCTGTTCTACTGCCCGCTGTCGAGCCGGCACATGTACTCCGTGCCCACCGCCCTCCTGCTCGACCGCGAGGCCGGTGACGCCGCGCTCGCCGCCGCCGTCGTCGACCTCGGCGAGAAGGGCGCGTCGGACGGCATGGAGACCGACGACAAGGGCCGCGTCTATGCCGGCGACTATGAGCGCAACAGCATTCGCCAGCGCCAGCCCGACGGCGAGTGGAAGACCATCGCGCATGATCCGCGCATTCTCTGGCCGGACACGCTCTCCGTCGGCACCGACGGCTACCTCTATTTTACTGCCAATCAGCTGCAGCGCCAGCCGCAGTTTCATGAAGGCCGGGATCTTCGCCAGCATCCATACAGCCTGTTCCGCGTGAAGATCGACGCCGGCCCCGTACTACTGAAGTGATTCTACTGCGCCGTTGCGCTTCAAAGTCCCGAACCAACCATCCACCTCATCTAAAGCGAAAGTTACGCGCAGATGTCACCGACGAATAAACACCTCTTTTCAAGGCGCGGCTTCTGCCTCTGTTGTGTCGTTGCCACCGGTGCCGCCGCGACCGGGGGATGGCTGACCCCTTCCGAGGCCTTCGCCCAGGCAAGGAACCTGGTCGACGTCTTCCGGGACGAGGCCGCAAAGGCCAGGATCACGGTCCACAAGGCCCGCGACAATGTGAGTGTGCTCGAAGGCTCGGGCGGCAATATCGGCCTCATCACCGGATCGGACGGCAAGGTCTTCATCGATGCCGGCATTACCGGGACGCGGCCACGCATCATCGAGGCCGCCAATCGGCTGAGCAAAGAGCCCGTCACCACGCTCATCAATACCCATTGGCACTTCGACCACACCGACGGCAACGAATGGCTGAGCCAGGAAGGGGCGTCCATCATCGCCCAGTCCAACACTCACAAGCGTTTGCTCGCCACGCAGAGGGTCGAGGATTGGGACTTCACGTTCAACCCGGCGGCGCTCGCCGCGATCCCTACGGACGTGTTCGACACTGAAAAGCAGCTCAAGCGGAACGGGAAGACGATCTCGCTGAAGCATTACGGCCCGGCGCATACCGACAGCGACATTTCGGTCGTTATCGGGGAGTCGAATATCCTTCAATGCGGCGACACCTTCTGGAACGGTCTTTACCCCTTCATCGACTATTCGACCGGCGGCAACATCAACGGCATGATCGCCGCGGCGGAAGCTAACCTCGCCACCGCCGACAATGACACCATCGTCATTTCCGGCCACGGCAAGCCTCTCGGCAACAAGGCCGAACTGATTGCCTATCGCGACATGCTGGTCGCGATCCGCGACAACGTCGCCCGGCTGAAGAAGGGCAGCGGCTCGGTCGACGAGGTCATTGCCGCCCGGCCGACCGCTGCCTTCGGAGCAATTTAACCTGCCCATCCGAAAAACGCGATAGGGCACGCTATGATACGCTATCTATTTGATACGCCTAGAAATTCGGTAATTTCGGCACAACAGTCGTATCCGAAGGTTCGCCCTGATTTCCGTCCCGCTGCTTACGCAGTGCTTACGCGAGAAAGGGCGCTGAGGTCGGAGGAAGGCTGTGCCTAAGCTCACGAAAAGGGTCGTCGATGCGGCTGCGGTGCGCGAGAAGGATTACGTCATCTGGGATGACGAGCTGCCCGGATTTGGCCTTCGCGTGTTCGCTTCCGGCAAGCGCAGCTACGTCCTTCAGTATCGAGCTGCCGGTCGTTCGCGACGCTACACCATCGGGCTGCATGGCGTATGGACGCCAGAGACAGCGCGACAGGAAGCCAAAATCCAGTTGGGCCGAATTGCGAACGGAGACAATCCCGCTGAGGAGCGCCAACTCGACCACAAGGCGATTACCGTCAAGGAGTTGTGCAACCTCTATCTCAACGATCTCGAGGCTGGCCTCATCCTTGGTAAGGGCGGTCGTCCAAAGAAGTCGACGACAATTGGAACAGACACTGGCCGAATCCACCGGCACATCATCCCGCTCATCGGCACGCGGCGGGTCAAAGATCTCACAAAGGCCGACATCAACAAGGTCCTGAAGGACATCATGGCCGGAAAGACGCGGGTTTCGGTCAAGACCAAGAAGCTGCGCGGAAAGGCGATCGTCCGCGGTGGCGCGGGAACGGCGACCCGCACTGTCGGTCTCCTCGGTGGCATCCTCACCTATGCCGTCGAGGCCGGCATTATCGAGCGCAATCCGGCGCACGGCATCAAGAAGCCCAAGGACAATGTCCGGAACCGCCGCCTTACAGAGGCGGAGTATCGCACGCTCGGGCAGATGCTGCGCGAGGCGGCGACGATCGAAAAGTACGTCGTCACCGTCGATATCATCCGGCAGATTGCGCTCACCGGCTGCCGCCGCAGCGAGATCATCGGTCTCATGTGGAGCGAGGCAGATACGGACGGAAGTTGCCTGCGCCTGAAGGACAGCAAGGAAGGCGTGTCCATCCGCCCGGTGGGCTTGCCAGTGGTCGAGTTTCTGGAGGAACGGCGCAAGAGTACGACGGGCACGTATGTCTTCTCCGGACAGGACGAGGACAACGCCTTCGGCAGCTTCCCAAACCACTGGGAGCAAATATTCAAGGACTCGCCGTTGTCGGACGTGACACCTCATGTGTTGCGCCATAGCTTTGCCAGCATCGCAAACGATCTGGGGTTCACCGAAGTCACGATCGCCGCCTTGGTCGGGCACGCCAAAGGCTCCGTGACAAGCAAGTACATTCACGCGCTCGATACCGCCCTCATCATGGCTGCGGACACGATCGCGGGATACATCCAAGGTCTTCTCGACGGTATCGAGTTTAAGCAGACGGCCTATGCACTCGATCGGGATTCCCGGAAAGCGCAGCTCGCCCGTTTCCTCCTCAAAGCCGTTGGCGGGCAAGCTGCTGAGAACGAAGGAGAGGAACGCCTTGCTGCCTAGTCTAGACGTACGTGATTGGGCTCGTGAGTTCGAATTTTGAGGTCATTGAGGCCCTCTATCTGGAACTGAAGTAGGAGGTGGATGGCCTTCGCGAGCTTCGCGAGATCACCGGCAGAGCTCAGGAAGACATTGCCACCACTCTCAACATCAAACAGCCTTCTGTGTCCAAGATCGAGAAACAGGCGGACATGTACCTTTCGACGCTCAGAAGCTATGTCGAGGCCCATTCTTGAACTTACGTCTTACCTGACGTTGCGACGAAATAGGTTTTACCAACCCCGCGTCGTTCAAGAATGGCGTTCACCGTTGCCAGCCGCCTTACCTGGGTCGTGGCATCGATCGCAAAGTCGTAGCGAACAGTAACTTGCCGGGGTGGCGCCCAAGCGCCGAATCCTTGATCCAGCACGATCGTCGCGGTACTGCCGTCGGCGAAATCGATATCGAGGTAGCGGCCATGCGGCACATCCATTTGACGCAGGGAAACCCGAACGCCGCGCTGCTTGCCGAACAATTCGATGACCGCTTTCTGATCGGCAGCGTCGCGCCAATCGTGCCAAATTTGCCAAGGATCTCCGCGTACGTCTTTGGGACGCGGTGAACGAGTCTCAATGACGAGGGCGGCCTCCGTAGCGCCAGACTGTGAGAAGATCTGCTTCATCGTGTCGATCAGCAGGCGCGTCACCAAAGGCGAGGACACATAAGAGTCCCGGTAGACTGCCTGTGCGATGCCCGCTTTCGGCCAGCTGCCGCATTTCATCAGCAGTTCGACGATGATCTTGGATGCGCGGGTGCCAAACGTGGCAAGATCGCAGTCGAGTTCCGTGCCGATCTGGCGTAGCTGCGCCCCCGGAGGCGGAAGGAGCGCGTCCAGGTCCACTGCAGCGAATGACATAGCGATCGACGCGCTTCCTCTGACGACGGGGTGGCCGATGGGACGTCCCCACGCAGGGCCGGGGACGCGTGGCTCGGCCTCGCGCGTCGCCCAGATTCGGCTGGAGTCCCCTTCGGTATCGACTATCGCCAGCGCATGCGCGCCGTTCGGAAACGCCGGTGCCTCTGCCGTGGCGAGCCCAACATTGTGTTGCAACGCGAAGTCACGAAGGCCGAGCTTTTCCGCCGGGGTAAGTGTAGCGAGGAGCGCCGGCGCGAGTGCGAGCTGCGTACCATGACCACGCTTCCGCCAATCCAGCAGTTCTGCGGCGAGGGGCCAATCCTGGAAGGCGGCGGGGTTGCTCCGGTCGGGCAGGAAGACAGTCAGGGTCGAACGTGCGGAAAGGCGGAGTTCACGGTCAATCTCGTCGAGCGGCGCGAGGGACAGGCCAGCGCCATCGACGAAGCGCTCGTCCGGGCCGAGCTCGTCCGGGAATTTGAGATGCGTCCGAAGAAATGCCAGCGCTGCGGTTCGGTCGAGCTCATCCTTGCCGCCAGGCGCGTCGGAGGTGAGCACACATGCCGCGCAAGCCTTTTCACATCCGGGCGTTTCGCAATCGAGTATCTGCTCGGCGCGGCGGATGACCGGGCGCATCAGATGCTCAAACGACACCGCGAAGCCGGCGCCGCCGGCGGCCCGATCGAATAGGAACAAAGACACGGCCGGTGCCCCGAGCGCATTCTGGCTCTGGCCGACGGCGAAGCCCATTTCGTCAGCCTCGACGCCGAGTTCCTGGGCAAGCGCCTCCCGCAGCGCGATCACGAGCGCATTGGCGCCGGCCCGGCGCAACGTGTGCCGCGGCTGAAGTTCGAAGACGTCGGTTGTGATTTCCAGGCCGAGCGCGAGGTTACGCTTGATGCTGAAAGGCTTGTCGTTGCCCGGGCACAGGTCTTGGCCCTTCCGGTAACGCAGCGGCTTGTGGTCGACGAGCGCCGGCAGGGGTGACGACAGCCCGCGATTGTCGCTATCGGCTTCGGCCCGGCCGCACTGGAGACAGATCGCGTAGCCGGAGCCGCCCGGCCCGCCGCGATTGGAATAGTAGACCAGGCCCTCGCGGCTGCACCGGTAACGCCCGAGCTCAGGCACTGGTAGACTTTGCCACGCCACATCACGCGTGGAGACAACCGGATCTTCCGGTGGAACGTAGGAGAGGGTATCGGTAAAGGAGAGCAGTCGGCGCCCTGCGGAAGGAAGCTTCTCACCTGCCTCAGCCTTGGCGGGCTCTACACCTTCGAGCAGGATCGGGGCCGCGTTACCGAGGATGAAGGGCGCGCCGAAGCGGAGCGGCCGGATCAGCTCGGGACCTTGGCGTCCCGTCGGGCTGCAGTGCGGGCAAACGCGCGGTCCGTGGTGCTCCTCGTACCGGAGCGACAGCCCACCATCGCCTGGCCCGTCGGCAACGCGCCAGCCGGCCTTTTCGTCGAGCCAGAAACCCCGGGCGGCTGGGGTCGGATTGGCTGCAAAAAGGCGGTCCCAGGCGGGGACGTCCTCCTGTTGCGCTGCGTCGTCTTCGGCGTCATCCGCATCTTCCGGCCCACCATCGTTCTCGCGGGCGCTGTCGAAGGCGAACTCATCCCGCGGCGGATTGCGCAGCGGCGCCGCCAGGCGTGGACCTGCCTCGACCCCCTGCAGGAAGGCCTCACCGCATTCAAAACAGCTGACCACCTCCAGGACCGGCGCGCCGCAGGATGGGCATTCGTCGGCGCGCTCCGGGAGGATGCGGCCAAAGGGCCAGTCCGGCGGCCTTTGCGAGCAGGCCGGATTGATGCAGCTCCAAATGCCGGGAACGGCGCGCTCAAAGGCATGAAGCCGGATCGGCGCGAGACGTTCTTCCTCCATATCGGCAGGATTCCGCGCCGCGCGCGACATCGCAAAGATGAGATCGGCCGCATCGACACCGTATGTCTTCGCGGGCGCGTCAAAGTCCGCGAGTGCCACGCTGCCATCGAACAACCACTCGACGAGCCGCCACGTGTTCGGGTCGCGGCCGAGAATATCGTAAAGCACGGCCGGCTCTGCGGCGCGGATGTCGACAGGCGAACGGACGTGAGCGCCCTCAGGGCGCCGCGGCATCCGGCGCCGCCCCTCGATGACGTGGACGCGATCGTCCGGAATGCCGGCGACGTCGGCGAGGAAGCGCTGAAGCTGCTGGCGCACATTCTCGCCCGAGCCAATGGTGGCCGAGGTGGCGACGAAGCGAACCTCTTCCGGCTTCACGGAAAAGGCGAGCATGACGCGCCGCAGTAGCAACGCGATTTCGGCCGCCGCCGCACCGACCAACGAATGGGCCTCGTCGAGCACGATCCATTTCAACTTGCCCTGCGAGGCGTCGATAATCGGCCGGTCTTCGGCGCGGGCCAGCATGTATTCAAGCATGGTGATGTTGGTGACAAGAAGCGGCGGCGGGCTGGCGCGCAGCCGCTCCCGGTCGATGACCTCTTCCGGCGTGCGGCGGCGTTCCGACTCCTTTGCGGCGCGCGGCAAATCGCCATTGTAGAGGCAATAGCGAACCCTGCCGCCGAAAGGCTGCGTCCAGGCAGAGAGTCGTTCGCGCTGGCTCTCGATCAGCGCATTGAGGGGATAGAGCATAATCGCCTGCACGCCTTCGAGCGGCTCGCGTCGCCCCTGCGCCTGCGTGACCAGGTCGCTCAGGATCGGAAAGAGAAAGCATTCCGTTTTTCCGGATCCCGTGCCCGAGGTGACCAACACCGACTGGGGTTCGGCTTCCGCAAGCAGGCGCCAGGCATCGGCCTGGTGGAGGAATGGCTTGCGGGTGCGCGGAAAGCGATAGTCGTGGCCCGCGGGCAGACTGTCCAACGCCGCCACCAGGTCAGGGTGCAGGAGGGGGCCAGCGAGCGCCGCCATCGTCGCGGCGGCAGTGACGAACGGGTGCGCGCCTTCGAGCACCGGCTCCTGAAGCATGGCGCCGATCGCCGGATTGTCGCCGCCAAGGAGGGTGCGCAAATGCCGCCGGAGCCCTTCATGCGCAAGCCCCGATTGCGCAATCACCGCCTCGGCGCTTCGCCGCTTTACTTCATTCAGAACCTCGAATGGTGTCATGTCACGCTCAACTGTAGAATTTTAGGAGATGAGGCCAGGCGCCCGACGCGTATGTCGGGTCTTCGCGGAGCGTCCGGCGGGCGATCAAGGCCTGTTCGCGGTCGAGCACGAGTTTTTCGCGGGCACTTGCGGCGAGCAGGACAGGAGCAAAGAGGCGGGCAAAATCCGCGTGGGATTTCGTTTCGATTTCGGGCGGAAGCTTCAGCCCGATCGAAGCGAGGCGCGCCGCGAGATCGTTGGGCGCATCGCCGCCCCGCTGGTGCTGGTCCCGGATGTAACCGCTCGTCAAATCCCGGAGCGATGGACTACCGGTCGCCTGACCTATCGGCAGTCCGGCCATGGCGAAGATGGTTTCGAGGGCAGGCTCCAGCGCAATGAGGTCGCCACACACGCCGCGCAGCCACGCCATCGCCTCGTCCATGGCCTTCTCCCGGCCAAGAGCGCCTTCCAGCGCGCTGGTTAAGGCGGTGCATTGGCGATCCATCGCTGACCACCAGACGCGGAGCGGCAGGGCTAACCACAGGAATGGCAGTTCATTCTGCAATGACCATACGATGCTGCGTTCTCCCGCATCGCGGGCGCTGAGCAGCAGGTGAATAAGGGTTTCCGCGCTCGAAGGCAGCAGCTTCAAGGCATCGAAGGCGCTTGCCGGAAGGCCGTTCAGATTGGTGGCGGCGTCACGCAACCACTTGAGGTCTTCTGCCCCGGCCTCGCCGCGTCCGAGCCGGGCGAGCGAGTCGAGGACCGCGCGCTGTCGTTCCTCGTAGTCTGTCATCGCCAAGGCCGAAACCAGAACACCGGCATAGACATCGGGCGCGCCCGGCTGCGCAACCGGGAGGGGCCGCGAAACAACATCGACGCCGTCGCGCAGATAGACGAGGCAAGGTCCCTTGCACCGCTCCGGGAGCCACCACATCCCGTCCTCGGCATATTCCAATGCGTGCTCGTGTCGGGGATCCAGGATCATGCGCGCCACGGGCGCGGTGCCGGAGGGGGCTGAAGGGGGAAGCCAGCGCACCATGATGCCGTCGCGCGCAAGTTGGTCGTAACGGTAGCGGCTTATGCGGATCGGCGGCCGTGAATCGCCGATGAAATCGATCTCTACCAAATCATCCTGATTGGGCAGCGTGGCGAGCGTCTCATCGATCGCGCCGCGCAGGATGCCAAGGGGGAGTTCGCCATCGACGACGGTCTTGATGCCTGACTTGGAACCCTTCGCGCCAAGATGAAAGACCGCCCGGCGAGGTGACACGGCGACCGCGCCCCGCAACGCGCCGATATCGATCTGCCGGCCGGGCGGGAGGATGGCGCCATCCGCCAGTGCGATAACGGCGTCGCGGCCGATAAGCGGAACGATCACGTCGAAGGATTGTCCCCCCGGCGGCCGCAAAGTCAGTGGCAGCCGATACACAGGGCGTCCGGTGAGCCGCTCCGTCCGCGTGGAGGCAAGCCGGGAGGATGCGGAGAGGCTTTCGCTTGTCGTGCCCGGGCAAGAGCAGCCCGTCGCCCCGACGCATTGGAGCTTCGGCCAGTTGTGCAGCCTTGTTGGCGCACCCGCAACGTACATGCGCCAGCTTCCCGCGCCGCTCGCAGGCATCAACCTGCAGCACGGCTTGCTGTCGCATCGCGCCGAGCTTGTGAAGATGCTGGAGGCTGAAGACGGCCGCATCGAGCTTCGCGCCGTGACCGGCCCGGATTATGGCCGCATCTGGGACCATGAGCTTGTCGCCGCCGTGATGAAGATCGCGGGCGACGGCACGGGTAGCACCATGTGGAAGGTGCCGGGCGTGCTGGATTGGGCGACCATGACGCACAATCCCTTCGTGGACGTGACCAAGGACACGACCACCCTCTACGCCAGCGACCGCGACGTGTTCCTGTTCTTAGTGGATGACACGCATCCCATCGAGGCCGGACGCCTGCCGAACGGAGAGCCGGATTTGTATTTCCGAGGCTTCTATTGCTGGAACAGCGAAGTCGGATCGAAGACCTTGGGAATCGCGAGCTTCTACCTGCGCGCCGTGTGCATGAACCGCAATCTTTGGGGCGCGGACGGCTTCGAGGAAATCACCATCCGGCACAGCAAGTTCGCCGCGCAGCGCTTCGCCCATGAAGCGGCCCCGGCGCTGACCAGCTTTGCCAATTCCTCGCCCGCGCCGTTCGTCGCCGGCATCAAGGCGGCGCGAGAGAAGATCGTCGCCCGCACCGACGAGGACCGCGAAAGTTTCCTGCGCAAGCGCGGGTTCAGCAAGGCCGAGACCGGCAAGATCATCGAGACCGTCTTGCAGGAGGAAGGCCGCCCTCCGGAAAGCATCTTCGATTTCGTGCAGGGCATGACCGCGCATGCCCGCACCAAGGCGCATCAGGATACGCGCCTTGAACTGGAGGGGAAGGCGAAGACGCTGCTGGAGAAGGCAGTGTAATCAGCAAAGCCGCGTAGCCGGAAATCCGGCTGCGCGGTTTTCCGCGTCAGGAAATTTCCGCCGATCCGTAAATCCGGATCGGCGGCGCAGCCCCGCCCTGGATGGCGCAGCCGGCGCTCGCCGGGCTGCGCCCGGCTCGCGATAAAAAGGCAGCACGGTTGCGACAGAAGGCGATGCGACGACACCCTGGCACGAACGATCACTTGATCGCCTTGTCCATTGTGTAGCCCGTCGGGCCATCCGGCCACGGGCGTCCGCCGGTGAGATCGATAGCGGTCCGAATCAGTTGCCGTCACAGTCCGTCAGAATGAGCCGCAGAAACACGATTATGGGTGGCGTTCGCCCAAAGAACGATTATTATCATCGTAGTTCTCGCTTGTACGCTGCGATCTGTGGCGGTGGTCCTGTTCATGATCACCGCCCGTCAGTCGCGGGCCGCACGAGCGTTGCTTGGTTGGAATCAGGAGACGCTCGCCGACAAGGCCCGGGTATCTTTGACCGCGCTCAGACGCCTGGAGTCCGAGAATGGGCTACGCGTCTACGAGTCCACGCGAGATCAGGTCCGACGGGCGCTGGAGGGTAACGGCATCGTCTTCATGACGACCGATAAGGGAGAGGGTGTGATGGTCATGCGCGATGTCGCACCGGAGGTTAAGCGGCGCTGATTGCGACCGGCTACATCCAACCCTTTGTGCAGGTCGCGGTAGGGAGCAAAAGCATCATTTTGCCGTCGACCTACCCGACGCCATGGGATGTTCATACTTCGCCCAATGACAGATATAGATTTTCCCGGTCGGGGATAAGGGAATGAAAAAGCCAGGGTTCCTGGATCAGCCACCGGAGAGCGCCGAGCTGACCGACTATGATCGTGCGCATATGAAGGAGTATATGCGCGTGCTTGACGCTGCCACTGACGGAGCCGACTGGCGCGAGGCGGTCAGTGTCATTTTCGGAATCGACCCAGATGTTGAGCTGGAGCGCGCCCGGCGTGTCCACGACAGCCATCTTGCTCGCGCTCGCTGGATGACCGAGCACGGCTATCGCCAACTTCTGCGTAAGGGCCGCCACTAGTACGCGGGGGTGCGCGGAACGCAACACATGGCGCCTCTGCAACGTCTTCCCGACCGGCTTAATCTTGAGGCACGCTGCGCGCCCCGTTGCGGCATGAGGAAGGATGATGACGCCTGACATATCGCGCTGGCGGTCCGCGAAAAGTTACGAATACCTGGACGCCCTTGATTCTCCCGATCTCGCCTGGGAATGGCTCAGGCGCAATACCGAGTACCAAAAGGACTATGCACAGGCGGATCGTCCTTCCCTGAAACGCGAACTGCGGCGCAAGTGGGGATTGCAGTTTTTTCGTCCCGCCGTCGCTGAATGCTGGAGAGAGTCCCGTGTTCTGGTCCGCCGACGCGGACACCAGCACCGTGTTGCTCGCACAGATGCCCATCATTCTGCCGGCGGCCGGCAATCTTTATCCCGCGCTGCGCGAACCACCCGCGCCCTCGGACGACGAGGGCACGCATTTTTTGTTCGAGGCCGGTGGTCAGACGATCCGGGTCGTTCGGCTCGCCGGCGTGTCGCCTGACATTCCTCTCGCGGCACTCGTGCCGCTCGACGCTGATGGCTTCGACAGGATGGAGGGGATCGGCCGCCTTCTGCGCGCCCTGCAGGGACGCACGATCCCTCACGATCAACGGCTCACGCCGCAACAGAAGCGTCGCCACCGGTTCATGCTCCAGGCTACTGACGGGCGCATGAACGGCGCGACTTATCGCGACATTGCTCGCGTCATCTTCGGCGTCGACCGTGTCGCGGCCGAGCCTTGGAAAACCTCCGCGCTTCGCGATGCCACGACAGCCTTGGTCAAGGACGGGTTGGCGATGATCGCCGGCGGCTATCGCACGCTGCTGCGCCATCGCCGCCGAAGTTGACGCCGGCCCGCTGGCTGCCACCGAGGGGTGAGAAATAGCGCCCCCTAAATTCCCCCTCCCTCCGCGCGATCGATCTTCGCCACCGTGATCACCGTCCGCCGCTTTCGACCTGCGGCCACACGGAACGCCACGGAGGCCGATCCATGCGACCTGATTTAGCCCATATCCCGCCACGCTTCCTGCGGACCAAGGAGGCGGCCGAGTTCCTCAGCCTGTCCGCCCGCACGCTCGAGAAGCATCGCACCTATGGGACCGGGCCGGCCTATCGGAAGCTCGGCGGTCGCGTCGTCTACGCCATCGACGATCTCGCCGCCTGGGCAGAGCGCGGCGCTGTTACGTCGACCTCCGACCCACGCGGCTCCGTTCTGCCTGCCAAGCGTCACGGCGCGACACCGGCGGCGCACGCAAGTCACCACCGCCGCTGATCGCCGGATCTCCCTCTGTGTCGTCGCGGAATCGCCCGATCTCAGAGCGCGGACAGCTCGACCTGTTCCATGCGCGCCCTGGCGATTTCGCGCCAAGAGATGCGCAGGACCTGATGGCTTACCCGTTCTTTTCCCTCGCCAAGACGCCGCGCATCGCGCCGATCGATTTCGTTGCTGGCAGCGTCTCCATCCGCGTCGAGGCCGTGCCCGATCACGGCATGGCGACCATCTGGGATGCCGACGTCCTGATCTGGGCGGCAAGCCAGATCGTCGACGCCCGCGACGCAGGGCTTCGCACTTCCCGGCTGATGGCCGCCACTCCGTACGAGATTCTGAAGTTCATCGGCCGCGGAACCTCGCTGCGTGATTACCAGCGCCTCAAGGCGGCATTGGATCGCCTCCAATCCACCACGATCAGCACGACCCTTCGCCAGCCTGCTGAAGGGCGGCGACACCGCTTCTCATGGATCAACGAGTGGAAGGAGCGCACCGACCGCAGCGGCAAGGCCGCCGGCATCGAGCTGATCGTTCCAGACTGGTTTTACCAGGCCGTTCTCGATGATGCGCTCGTTCTCACCATCGACCGGGCCTATTTCGACCTGACGGGCGGCCTCGAACGCTGGCTCTACCGCATCGTGCGCAAGCACGGCGGTCATCAGCGACAGGGATGGCGCTTCGACTTCCGCCATCTCCACCAGAAGTCGGGCAGCCTGTCGCCCTTCAAGCGCTTCGCGTTCGAGCTGCGTGAGATCATCCGGCGTCAGCCGTTGCCCGGCTACGAACTGTCCATCGAGGTCGAGATCAGTGGCCGAACCCTGCTCGCCTTCGAGCCGACCGCGCCGAGTGGACAGGCTGTGGATTCACTCGTGCGATCCGGAACCCGCCGAGGCGTGCTATCCGGAACCGGCCCCTCGTGCCAACGGGAACCCAAATCGGGTTTAACGCTCGCAGATCAAACAAGAAATCGCGCCCTTAACTTAGACTCTAACAGAGAATCTAACTTTAAGAGGCGCGCGCGCGACAGGAACAACATCTGTCGGGGTGCCAGGTTTCGCGAACCGGGGCGAGGTTTCATGAACTCGCTCCAGGAAACGCGAACCGGATTCACGAACCGGGAGCCGGATCATGAGTAGATCCCGCTCCGCGCCTCGGGCCGTATCTGGGTGCCCACAAGCGGCAACGCTTTCCTCGCTTCGGCTTTCGGTGTCTCACCAGCAGCTTGGTAGCCGCATCGCCGTTGATGTCGATGCCAAGGGTTTCCCTGGCCCGCTTGAGTACGGCCTGCCGGTTCTGGTGCCTGTGATCGAGTGCGATCCATTTTCCCAGAGCTTCGGCCTGAGCACTGGTGAGCGCAGGCTTGCCGGTTGGACGTTCGAGCGCGGCTTCAAGACCGTTGGCCGCGCCGCGATGAAGCCAGCGATAGATGGTTTTTATATCGACCCCGACGAGCGCCGCTACGGCTTCGACCGACGCACCGTCTCTGAGTTCGGCCAGCGCCCGCAGTCTTTGCCGTCGATGCCTGTAGCGCTCCCGCCCGGCTTGTTCGCGCAGATCGGCGGCGACGAGCCCGTCAAGCCACGGCTTCCATGCACGCCGTCCCTGCGGCGATCTGGTCCGCGCGGCGGAGAGGATTACGCGCAAGCTGTCGCTGGTCAGTTCATCGAGGTCTGTGAAGGGAGCGAGAAGCCCTTCGAGGCGCGGCGTGCGGAGCGTGGCAATGGCCCTTGGCAGGCGGCGATCGAGATCGCCGAACAGCCAGGCCAACAGCAAAAGGCCGCCGTAATTCTCTTTCCACGGGATGCGTTCCCACGCGCCCACGGCCATTCCCATATCGCTGCCGATGGCGGCGAAGAGGCGATCGCGCTGCCGTGGCGCCCAATGGTCGCGTTTGTTCTTCGGGCGCCTGGTCCAGACCATGGCGAGCAGCACGTCGGCGAGCGCCATGGCCGTGGGCCAGTCGAGCGCGCCGATGCCGGGAAGGATCACCGTCCCGCCGTGCTTGCCGGCGATGAGCGCGGCCTGCAAGGCGAGCACGGCAGGATGTGCCGGGGTTCCCTCCGCATCGGACAGCGTCGCATTGCAGCGCCCGCAGCGCAGGTCGATCGGCTCCGAGCCATTCAGCCCGCGCAACCTCAGCCTTGTGCCGCAGGAGGGGCATCGGCTGGTCAGCATCGTTCCGTGACGAGGGCATGCGCCCGTCCAGCCGAGCGTCCAGTTCAGCCGAAGGTGCGGACGCCGCGCCTCGGCGAGGCAGAGCGCGCAGACATCCATGCGGGCCAGGCGTTTTTTGCCCTCAGCACCGGCAGTCCAGCGCTTCGCGGCGAACCGGTCAGGATCGTCGTCGCCAGGCGCAGCAGCCCAGCCATCCAGCGTCATTCCGGCCAGGTGATCGAGATCGAGGCCGGTCAGGCTGCCGATCCGCTCAAGGGTCACGGAGGCAGGCCGACGCCACCAGCCGGGGTTTTGCCGGACGTCGATGTGAAGCGCGTCGCGGCAGAAGACGCGCGGCGTCATGCCGAGAACGGCAGAGATCGCCGCCACCCAGGACAGCAGCGCCTCGCCTTCGACCGGGGCGACATGCCCCGGCAGGCCGATGCGGCCGGGAGCCGGCATCGGGGACGCCGACACCTCGAACAGATCAGACCACGACACGACGACGCTCGGAGGGACGAATGAAGCCTGTATCCTCGATCATGCGCGTGGAGATCGCTTCCGCGCCGGTCTCCACCGCCCGCACCGCCGCCCGGATGACGACGGCGATCATCTCGCCGAGCACGCCTTCGGACGCCGAGAGAATGCGTCCGGCAAGCGCGGAATCGGCAAGATGGGACGGCTTGCGCAGCGGCAGCACGGCTTCCAGCGTGCTCAGCAGACGGCGATACTCGTCGTCGTCGCCCCACAATGGCAGCGGATGCGGCTCGAAGCGGTTGACGAGTTGGTCGTCGCTGCGGATCGCGCGCAGCGCCTCTGCCGTGCCGACGCCGACCAGCGGAATCCGCAACTCGTTGCCGAGCCAGCGCAGCAGGTTGAGCAGCCGGCGCTGCTGCATCGCCGAGCCGGACAACACGTTGTGCAACTCGTCGATCACCAGCATGCGCGCGCCCATCGCCTGCATGACACGGACCGCCGTGTCCTGCTTGGTGGCGATCCGGTCGCGCGGGCTGAACGGCATTCCGAGCGCATGGAGGATGGCCCCGAAGAACCGGCCCTCGTCAGGACCGGGCGGCATCTGCACCTTCACGACGGGAAGGAGTGCCAGACCATCCTCGCTCTCGGCGGCGGCCGTTCCCGGATGCGCGCGCCGGAACTTCTCGACGATCATGGTCTTGCCGTTGTTCGTCGGTCCGACCAGCAGCAGGTTCGGCATCCGCGTCCGCGTCGGAAAGCTCAGCAGGTCCTCCAGCGCCGCCAGGACGGCTTCCGCCCGTGCGTAGCCGATCCAGCGATCCGTGCGGATGCGCCGTATCCGCGAACTGGCGTCCTCGTCGGCCAGGTGCCGGACAGACGGATGTAGATGCGCATAGCCACCGCTCATTCCCATTCCTCCACCGGGAACATGCGTTCATGCGGAGGAGTGTCAGCACCGATCTGCCGGAAGCGATCAGTCTCATCCGGCTCGACCGGGAGCAGATCGCCACGGGCTTCGGGAGCGACCCGCAGACGCCGTTCACGCTGGCGACGCGCTGCTTTGCTGGCACGGACCGCTCCATCCGCGATGGTGCGCATGGCCTCGATCGTGCGGAAGATCGCTTCCTCATCGACCAGCGACCGGCCTTCGTCCCGCAGCCGCTTCAACGCCAGGCGGTGCTCCCACAGGCTGATCGGCGGCCGCCGCAGGTCGCGGTAGCTGAGGTTGTAATAGGTGCCGTCGGGGCCGAGCAGATAAATCCGGCTGAGATCGCGCGGGTCATAGCGCACGATCATCTGCTCGGGATGGCCGATCCAGGTGCCCAGCACATCCGCCCAATAGGCGATGGAATGCAGCGCCACCCCGTCACGGCGAACCCGGCGACGCGCGATCGGCAGGAAGTCGATCAGGAAGCGGCGGGCATCGGTAACGGCAGTCGGCTCCCCGCGTCCCAGCGTCGTGCCGTCTCCGGCAATGCCGCGCTGCCACGCCGCCAACGGCGTGATGCCGAGGCCACGATGCAGATCGCGGTGATAAACGCCGGCGATCGCGTATCCCAGCCAGCGCTCAACCTCGTCGAGCGTCATCGCTGCCGTCTTCTCGGGGTTGAGATCGCCCTTAGCCCGCACGTCGGAGAAGGTGGTGCCGGGCAGCAGATGGACCTTGCCCATCATCGTGCCGATCAGCCGCTCGATATGGCCGCCGTAATGCGGCGTGCGCACCGGCCTGTAGTCGATGGCGATCCCATACTGCTCGCAGCCCCGCTTCAGCGCCTCGGACCGGAACTCCTTCGCGTTGTCGAGATGCAGGCGTTCGGGAATGCCACGCACAGGCCATTCCGCATCGATGCCGCGCTCGGCCAGCCAGCTTTCCTTGGAGAGAGCGGCGTGCGTCAGGCACAGTGCCACGGAGGTTGCGGACGGCGGTTCCAGCGACAGGTGGAAGCCGGCCACGCATCGCGAACACACGTCGATCGCCAGCGTGAGCCAGGGCCGCTGGATCGGCGCGCGCGTCTCGCTGTCGACCACGATCACGTCGACCAGCGTGTGGTCGATCTGGATCAGCGACAGCGGCCAGTGGGCTTCCAGAGAACCGACCACGGGCAGATACCGCTCGCGAACGGCCTTGCGGCCCTCACGCTTGGCGGCGACCTCACGGGCAGGACGCGCCTTCACGCGTGCGGTGATCGCCTTGCGGCTCGGAACCCGCAAGCCTTCCGCTTTGCAGCGCCGCCGCACTTCTTCAGCCAGATCGGCAATCCTTGGCCGCTGGCGCGTCAGATAGACAGTGTCGATGACATCGCGGATGACGGCGTCCACATGCTCGTCGAGCAGCGAGATGCCGCGCTCGGGGCCACGCCGACGCGGCAGCAGGCTCGTCAGACGCGCATCGGCGAGATAGCGACGCAGCAGCGCATAGGCGTGCGTCGGACCGCAACCAAGTTCGACCGCAGCCGCCACCACGTCGCCTCTGGTGCGCGCCGGGTTCTCCGCCAGACGGCGGATCACCGGCAGGCAGCGCCGCGCTTCGTCCCAGGCAGAGGCATCGACCATGGAGAGATCGGGCGCGCTCATCGCGACATCACCCGTGTCTGCGCCGTGATCGGTGCGGCCAGATCGACGACAAGCGCACCCCGCGCGATCAATCGCCACACTACGGCAAGTCCTGCTTCACGCGAGGCGGGCAGCATACCGACCAGATCGGCGAAGCTCACCGCATTGTCGCGCACATGGGCAAGCGCACGTTCCGCCAGCGCCGTGTCGATCGGCGCAGTCCTGAGCGGCAGCAATCGCTTCGCCGCATCGAGTTGCGGTCCGCGAACGCCGCGCTCGGTCGCGATGCGGAAACGTGCTCCGTTGCTGCCCGCCCATGATCGGGCGGCGGCGAAGGCAGGCCGAAAGCGCCTCCAGCCCGCGCGCAGATCAGCCCGGTACTTGATCTCGACGATCTCGCAACGGCCATCGCTCCAATCCACGCGAAAGTCCGGCGTGTACCGCCGCTGGCGACCCTCATGCTCGAATCGGATCGTTGCCGGCTGGGCCGTCACCACCGCGCTCGCATCCATGAAACTCGCGAGCGTCACGAAGTCCCGCTCCAGCGAACTCTCATGCTCCGCCACGCCCGTTTCCAAGGGCTGGAAGCCGATCACATGCGACCGATGGCTCAGCGGAATGCGCCGCAAATGCACCTCCATTTGCGAAACGAGTCGGTACGCAAACCTAGCACATTTTGGGGTCAGTTCACAAACATGGAACCACATCTATGCGCGCAAGCCATTGTTCGGACTCACGTCCGCTCTCACGCCGATTCACGAAACCTGGAAAAACGACAACATCGCAGATGGATGTCTGAACGCATCCAAGCCATCTGCCGATTACACTACCTCCGCTACGCATTTCCGTAAATCCGCTTCTGCGGCCGATACTCCGCGCAATCGGATGGCGTCCCGATCCCGCAAGCCGGGAGGGGCATCATGATCGTCGCCGTCCTCAACCAGAAGGGCGGCGTCGGCAAGACGACGCTAGCGCTGCATCTCGCTGGCGAATGGGCGCGACGCAGCAAGCGCGTCACGCTGATCGACGCGGATCCGCAAGGCTCAGCACTCGACTGGTCGCAGCAGCGCGGCCGCGAGGGCCTGCCGCGTGCCTTCGGCGTCATCGGACTCGCCCGCGACACGCTTCATCGCGAGGCGCCTGAGCTGGCGCGTGACGCGGATCACGTCGTCATAGATGGACCGCCGCGCGTCGCGGGGCTGATGCGTTCAGCGCTGCTCGCCGCCGACCTCGTATTGATCCCGGTCCAGCCATCGCCATTCGACGGCTGGGCCTCGGCCGAGATGCTGGCCCTTCTGAGCGAAGCACGCATCTACCGGCCGCAGCTTGTCGCCCGCTTCGTGCTCAACCGCTGTGGCGCGCGCACGATCATCGCGCGCGAGACGGCTGAGGCGCTGGCCGACCACGATCCTCCACTGCTCGGCAGCAGCATCGGACAACGCGTCGTCTTTGCCGATGCCGCGCAGTCGGGACGGCTCGCGTCCGAGATCGACGCCGACAGCCCGGCCGCGCGCGAGATCACGGCGCTAGCTGCCGAGATCGCGCGGCTTGGCATCGCGAGGGTTGCGCCATGACGGAGCGTGCATCCAAGCGCGGCTTCGCATCCCGGCCTGGCGATGCCGAGGGGTGGATCAGGGCGGCAGAACCGCAGGCGAACGGCAGAGTCGTCGCCAGCGCCTTCACCGCTCGCCTGACCATCGACATCACGCCGGAGCTGCGCGGACACATCAAGGTCGCGGCCTTCCGGCGCGGCGTGACCGTCGCCGACATGCTGCGCGACCTGCTCACGCGCGAATTCCCGCTCACCGATGGAGACCAGCCATGACCGGCGACGCGGCCCGCCGCATGCGCGGCCGTCCGCTTTCGGACGGGCCTGCGCCATTCACCACGCTCGTGGATCTCACCTGGCGGCAGAGGAAGATCGAGCACTGGATCAGGTTCGGCCGCAAGAGCTACGAACAGATCCTGGACCGTCATCGGAGCGTCGTCGGCTTCGCGCCGAACAGCATCTTTGCCTTCGTCCGCTGGGCCGCCAACGACTACGGCACGATCATCTCGCGCATCGACGTCGTGCGCGCGATCGGACGGGGCGAGCCGTTCCAGACGCTGCCTTTCGTGCGCCCCGGCGGCGAGATTCTGCTGAAGGCCGGGAGCTGGCCGGCAGTCGAGCGCGTGCTTCAGCACATCGATGCGGTCGAAGCGCTCGGCATCGATCCTGCCGACGTCGACCCCGACCACTGGCGCCACGTCCACAACCGCCTGCGCGCTGGCGAGACGCCATCCGCCTACACGCTGGCCCGCCATGAAGCCTGGCTGAAGCGGCGGAGGACCGGGCAGTGACACGCTTCGGCCTCATCACCGCGACCGCGCTCGCGGCGGCGGGCGTCGGCTATCCCGGCCTCGAGCCAATGCCGACCAAGCTGATCTGGAACGCATCCGCCAGCGCGCCGATCGGCCTTTATGCGATCGCGGCAGCCGACGCGCTCGAGGTTCCTGAGCTGGTCGCCGTGCTGCCGCCGGAACCAATCGCCCAATTCATGGTCGCACG
Organism: Chelatococcus sp. YT9; assembly: GCF_018398315.1. Lineage (NCBI taxonomy): Bacteria > Pseudomonadati > Pseudomonadota > Alphaproteobacteria > Hyphomicrobiales > Chelatococcaceae > Chelatococcus > Chelatococcus sp. YT9. The sequence goes on along the minus strand of NZ_JAHBRW010000003.1, from coordinate 85,302 downwards.
CGGCTATGTCGGGCGCGGCGTGCCCCTCTTGAAGCGCGTCGTTGGACTGCCCGGTCAACGCGTCTGCCGTGCCGGCCGCACCATCACCGTCGACGATGTCGAGATGGGCGCGGCGCTGGAGCGCGACCGGATGGGCCGCGTGATGCTCGTCTGGCAGGGCTGCCGCATCATCGCTCCGGGCGAACTCTTCCTCATGAACAGCGACGTCCGCGACAGCTTCGACGGACGCTACTTCGGCCCGCTGCCCGCCGCGGCCGTGATCGGGCGGGCGATCCCTCTCTTCACCGACGAGAGCGGCGATGGCCGCTTCGTCTGGCGTGCGCCGACACGCTGACCGTCTCACCACCTGCAACCGAAGGAGAGTCCCTTGGCCAATATCGGCGCATTCCGGAAGACGAAGACCGGCTATTCCGGCCGCATCCGCACGCTCGTCATCGACGCTGAACTCGCGTTAATGCCGGCGAAGAAATCCGATGCCGAGAACGTGCCGGACTTCCGCGTCCACATTGGCGACGCCAACGGTCCCGAAGTGGGAGCGGCGTGGAAGGAAACCGGCGACAAGGCCGGCGAATACCTGTCCTTGCAACTCGACGACCCGACGCTCGCGCAGCCGATCCGCGCGAACCTCTTCCGTTCCAACGATGACGATAGCGCCTGGTCGCTGCACTGGAATCGTCCAAAGCCACGCAACGCGCGGGACTGACGGGCATGCGGTCACCCGCCATCATCGCGTTCAAAGTCCTCATCCCTTTGTTCGCGGAAAGACCGGCTCATCCCTTCATCCCGCTCGACCACGAGACGGCCGGCGCGCGCAGTGAAGGTCAAGGGCGGCCTTTGGCCGGCGCTTCGCGCGTACCCTTGACCGCAGCGAGCACGCTGGCAGGCTGGCGGTGCAGCAGAGACAAGGCGTTACTCCTGTGTGCTGCTGCCGTGGCGATCGCAGCGCTCTCGCTGAGCAGCGCATCAAGTGTGGCGATTGCGCAATCCGCGCCTTTCGTGCGCGCGGCCGCTGCTGATCCATATGCCGCGCACATCGCCGAGGCCTCGAAACGCTTCGGCATTCCCGAACACTGGATTCGCGCCGTGCTGCGCGTCGAGAGCGCGGGCGATGTGCGCGCAATCTCATCGGCCGGCGCGATGGGCTTGATGCAGGTCATGCCCAACACTTGGGCCGAGCTGCGCATCCGCCATCGCCTCGGCCGCAACCCCTACGATCCACGCGACAATATTCTCGCAGGCACAGCCTACCTCCGCGAGATGTGGGATCGATACGGCGACGTCGCCGCGATGCTCGCGGCCTACAATGCGGGTCCCGCGCGCTATGACGAGCATCGCGCGAAGGGCCGTCCATTGCCGGCTGAAACACGCGCCTACGTCGCGTCGCTTGCGCCGGCGCTGCGTGGCGAGCGCCCCTCGAAGATCGCGTTCACAGGCGCTCGGCCGCTCGACTGGCGCGAGGCGGCGATCTTTGTCATGCGCGACGACGGTGCGTCCTCCGATAAGCCCGCACCTCCCGATCGCCCGCCGAACGACGACCGTTCGCCCGGCCCAGCGACACCCGCGACGCTGACGACCGCGCAGCCCGAAGCGCTGTTCGTCGCCCGCCGCGGCGTTGGAGCGGCGCCATGACCGGCTCCGCAGCCCTTCGCGTTCCCTCATGCGCTGGCGTGCCGTGGGGCGCCCCGGGGGTGGTGGCAGGCGACACGACCGGGGGATGGCGAGATAAAAAGGCGCACGGTGCGCTTCGGTCGGATGGTTGTTTTTGCTCAGGTTTCTGGGGCGCTCCGCACCGTGCAGCCATATGGCGCACCGTGCGCCAACAGCTCATCTTCTTGAATTCCAGGCGCATTTTGCACGTCGCGGGGCTGCGCCATGGCCGATGAGCGCGAATTCCGTGTCCGTCCGGGTCGCATCCGCTCGACCCGCGCGCAGCAGGCGCGGCCCTTCATCGCGCAGGCCCTGGCAGCGGCGCAGAAGGCCGGCGGCCGCGTGTCCCGCTCCGGTAAGATCACGCCCGGCAACCGCTCGCGCTTCGGCCGCGGCCAGCGCGCCAGCATCCAGGCCAACCGACTGTTGACCGGACGCTCGCGCATCGTCGTCATCAAGACCCGCGTCGTCCGTCACACGGCGCGCTCGGCCCCGCTCGGCGCGCACCTCAACTACCTGCGCCGTGACGGCGTGACCCGCGATGGGGAGAAGGCCCGGATGTTCGGGCCGGAGAGCGACGAGATGGACGCCCGCGCCTTCGCGGAACGCTGCGACGGCGACCGCCATCATTTCCGGTTCATCGTCTCTCCCGAGGACGCGGTGGAGATGGCCGATCTCAAGGCTCACGCCCGCGAGCTGATCGCGCAGATGGAGAAGGACCTTGGCACGAAGCTCGACTGGGTCGGCGTCGATCACTGGAACACCGACAACCCGCACGTTCACATCATCCTGCGCGGTCGTGCCGAAGACGGCCAGGACCTCGTCATCGCCCGCGACTACATCAAGGAGGGCATGCGCGCTCGCGCGCAGGACCTCGTCACGCAGGAGCTTGGCCTCCGGACCGAACTGGAGATTCATCGCAACTTGGCGCGTCAGGTCGAGGCGGAGCGCTGGACCCAGCTCGATCGGCAGCTCGTGCGCGATGCTCGCAAGACCGGCATCATCGACCTCGCGCCACGCGCCGATCAACCGCCCGACGAATTCCACGCGCTGAAGGTCGGGCGGCTCCGCACGCTGGAAATCCTTGGCGTCGCCGGACAGGTCGGCCACGCGCAATGGCATATCGCAGATAACGCGGAAGTGGTGTTGCGCGAGCTCGGTGAGCGCGGCGACATCATCAAGCGCATGCACCGCGCCCTGACCGAACGCGGCATCGAGCGCGGCTCGGCCAATTATGTCCTCGCAGCCGAGAGCCTCGACGTGCCCGTGATCGGCCGGCTGCTTGAGCGCGGGCACGATGATGAGCTGAGGGGGACTGCCTATGCCGTGATCGACGGCGTCGACGGCCGGACACATCATCTCAAGCTGCCGCATCTCGACGCCGCCGGCGACAGTCCGCCGGGCTCGATCGTCGAGCTCCGGTCCTATGAGGACGCGCGCGGCGAACGCCGCATCGCGCTCGCCGTCCGCTCCGACCTCGACATCCAGGCACAGGTCAATGCGACCGGAGCAACTTGGCTCGACCGGCAGGCGGTGGCGCGCGAACCGATCGCTCTGTCGGAGGGGGGCTTTGGCGCCGAGGTACGGCAGGCGATGGATCAACGCGCCGATCATCTCATCACTGAGGGTCTCGCGGAACGCCGGGGCCAGCGCGTCGTCTTCGCGCGCCAGTTGCTCGACACCCTGCGCGATCGCGACGTTAATGCGCTGGGCGAGAAGCTGGCTGGCGAGACCGGCCTGCCGTTCAATCGCGCCGGCAGCGGCGAATATATCGCTGGAACCTATCGCCAGCGCTTCGCGCTCGCCACCGGCCGCTTCGCCATGATCGACGACGGCCTCGGCTTCCAGCTCGTGCCGTGGTCGCCCTCCCTCGAAAAGCAGCTCGGCCGCCACGTCTCCGGCGTCGCTCGCGACGGCGGCGGCGTCGATTGGGATTTCGGCCGCAAGCGAGGGCTCGGACTCTGACCCTCGAGAAAGGAACCTGCGATGTCCGCAACCAAGATCCTATGGGGACAGATCACCGTCGTTTTCCTGATCGTGCTGTGCACGACCTGGGGCGCGACCCAATATGTCGCCTGGAGCCTTGGGTTTCAGGCGCAGCTCGGCGCGCCCTGGTTCAAGCTCGCGGGCTGGCCGGTCTACTATCCGCCCGCGATCTTCTGGTGGTGGTATTTTTACGAAGCCTATGCGCCGGGCATCTTCGCCGAAGGCGGCGTGATCGCTGCATCTGGCGGCTTCCTCGCCATCGCCGTCGCCATCGGCATGTCGGTCTGGCGCGCGCGGGAGGCAAAGCACGCCGCTACCTATGGCTCGGCGCGCTGGGCCGACAAGACCGAGATCAAGGCGGCCGGCCTGCTCGATCCCGATGGTGTGGTGCTCGGGCGCTTCGAGCGGGACTATCTTCGCCATGACGGGCCGGAGCATGTGCTGTGCTTCGCACCAACCCGCTCCGGCAAAGGGGTCGGCCTGGTCATTCCCTCGCTGCTGACCTGGCCGGGCTCGGCCATCGTTCACGACATCAAGGGCGAGAACTGGCAGCTCACCTCCGGTTTCCGCGCCCAGCATGGCCGCGCGCTGCTGTTCGATCCGACCAATCCGAAATCGTCCGCCTACAATCCGTTGCTCGAGGTCCGCCGCGGCGAATGGGAAGTGCGCGACGTCCAGAACATCGCCGACATCCTGGTCGATCCGGAAGGCAGCCTCGACAAGCGCAACCATTGGGAAAAGACCAGCCACAGCCTTTTGGTCGGCGCCATCCTGCATGTTCTCTATGCGGAGACGAACAAGACGCTGGCGGGCGTCGCCAACTTTCTGTCCGATCCGAAGCGGCCGGTCGAATCCACGCTGCGCGCCATGATGAAGACCGCGCATCTGGGAGAGGCGGGGCCGCATCCTGTGGTCGCTTCGGCCGCGCGTGAGCTGCTCAACAAATCCGACAACGAGCGCTCCGGTGTGCTCTCCACCGCCATGTCATTCCTCGGATTGTACCGGGACCCCGTCGTGGCCGAAGTGACGCGCCGCTGCGACTGGCGCATTGCCGACATCGTCGGCAGCGAACAGCCGGCGACACTCTACCTCGTCGTGCCGCCCTCCGACATCAACCGGACGAAGCCCCTGATCCGGTTGCTTCTGAACCAGATCGGCCGACGCCTGACCGAGGATCTCCAGGCCAAGCAGGGCAGGCACCGCCTGTTGCTCATGCTCGATGAGTTTCCGGCGTTGGGGCGGCTCGACTTCTTCGAGAGCGCGCTCGCCTTCATGGCCGGCTACGGCTTGAAGTCGTTCCTCATCGCCCAGTCGCTGAACCAGATCGAGAAGGCCTACGGTCCGAACAACTCGATCCTCGACAACTGCCATGTGCGCGTCAGCTTCGCGACCAATGACGAGCGGACGGCGAAGCGTGTCTCCGACGCGCTCGGCACCGCGACCGAGATGCGGGCGATGAAGAACTATGCCGGGCACCGGCTGTCGCCGTGGCTTGGACATTTGATGGTCTCCCGGCAGGAAACGGCCCGCGCGCTGCTCACGCCCGGCGAGGTGATGCAGCTCCCACCGAGCGACGAGATCGTCATGATCGCCGGCATTCCGCCGATCCGGGCCAAGAAGGCGCGCTACTACGAAGATGCCCGATTCAGCGAACGCATCCTGCCGCCGCCGGAAATGCAGCGCCGCGCTGAGGTCTCGGCCGACGAGTGGAACAAGCTGCCGATTCCCGTCCCGCCCATGGCCACCGCGGCATCGGACGCGCAGCAGCAGGACGATGAAGACCCGACCGAATCCGAACGCCGGCTGCAGCCAGAGCTCAATCGCGTGAACCCGGTCGAAAAGAAGGAGCCGATCGAAAACGAATTCGAGATCGACCCGAGCGACGATGGTGACGATGACGACGCCGTGCGCAATCGTCGGCTGACCAGCATCATGCAAGGCGCCGCGCGACAGGTCTCGCTCGATCCCAACGATGGCATGGAACTGTGAGCCATGGCTGTCAGAGGCAAGAAGACGAAGGTCTCAGTCTATGTCGATCCGGACCTCATGACGATGCTCGCCGACTACGCCGCACGACGGAGCCAGTCACAGTCCATGATCGCCGAAGCCGCTATTGCGTCCTTCCTGTCTCCGGACGCAGCAGAGCGGCGCGAGGCCGCTATCGGCAAACGTCTCGACCAGCTCGATCGGCGCATGATGCGGCTTGAACGGGACATGGGCATCGCGGTCGAGACGCTGGCCGTATTCGTCCGATTCTGGGTGACCACGACGCCGGCCTTGCCAGAGCCCGCCGCGCAGGCAGCGCGCGCCAAGGCGAACGAGCGCTATGAAGCCTTCATAACCGCGCTAGGACGGCGGCTCGCCAAAGGGCCGAAGCTCCGTCAGGAGGTTCCCGAAGATGTTCCGGGTGAGCAGGCCTTCGATCAATGACGTTCGGCAGCGACATTGCCTTGCGTGGTGATCGTGGTTCACGCTCGTAACATCCTGGATGTCGGGAACGGGTGGGTTGCCGTCAGTCCGCTCTTGAGTGCAGACCTCAGGATGCGGACATAGGAATCTATTTTTAAGCCTCCCAACCGGGCTAACAATCATCGAAGAAAGCCGTAACTGCCGAGCAGAAGCCGAATGTATTCGGGGGTTATTTCATAAACCTGCCTTGAAACGAGCGCGCCGTCAGGATGCGCTTGGATGTGCTCACCGCTTTCGACGTCATAGTAGTTGAGAGCGATTTCTGCGGGCCATGGGAATTTGGGGTCAAACGGCACCTCTGCATACGGATTGAAATAGACCTGAAGCCCATCCAGATGGGTTTCACGATGAAACGATGAGTGCTGGATAAGGATATCTGCACCGCCGATCTGATGTTCGCTCTCTCGTCGTTGCGTGAGGAGGTAGTTCAGCGCGGCGACCTGAAACCGGTGCGTCCCGACTCGCCAGAGTTCCGAACCGGGCGCAATCCTGTCCTTGTCGATTACCCTGTAACGGGTCGCCCGGATGAGCCTATCAATCTTACTTTCAACGACTGCTTTTCCAAAGGTCCCGACCGTAGAAAAGAAAACGGCGCTGATCTCTTTGAACGAATCGTTCGTGAAAATTCCCAACTCAACCGGCGCACCCGAAGGCGTCAGGAGAGAGGTTATCTTGCCTTGCTTTCTTAGGTCTGGCCCTTCGAGCACAGGCGGCGCCAAGCCAAAAAGGACCATGTTGATGAGTTCGTTGTTTTGAGTGAGCGAGAGATCGCTATCAAAGGGGGCGATTGCAATGACAAATGGCCGGCTGCACACGTGGCTCATCGAGGAATACGGGTGCTTCTTTCCATTGCTTCCGCGGTAAAGATCCTGCTTGTCCCCGATCTTTCCAGCAAGTTTCAGCGCACCACGGGTTTTGAAATCTTGCTCGTTAAAGATCTTCTGCTGCTTCGCGGTCGAAGGCTGATCAGAGACGACGGCCTCTATGTTGAACTCGCAATTTCCGGGTCCTCGGACGAAGAAATCCGGCGCTGACTTTGAAAAGTCGACTCTGCATCCCAAATCAATCAGCGCTCTGTTCAGATAGATTTCCCATATTGAGGAATTGAACGTCGTTTGAAATTCGTTGATGAATTTCTGGCTCTCTCCCCTTCGATCCAGCAGGCCAGTCGCCCAGTTTTGAATGATAGGCTGGACCTTTGCGTATTCAGGGTCGGCCGAGATGAGACGAAAGTGATTGTGGAGTTTTTCCTCCCGGAATCGCGGAGTAAACAAGTCCAACATTCCTGTACCGTTCGTGTTTCGCGCATCGCGCTGGTCATGCGGCCCTAGCGGAGCCGGGCCTTGACGATATTCCTTTCGCATCTGGAAAGGCAAAAAGCACCATCTTTGAATCGCTTAGTGCCTATAGAAGCAAAGGTACGCCAACCTGGAATGATAGCCCCGAAGAACTGCCATTGGATTGGGATGTGGAGCGGCAGCTTACATCTTTGTTCGAAGTAGCTCCCCATGTCCGCTAGGGGGTCGAAACCGCCCGCTGAAATCACGCTGATCGACTTTATCCTCGGTGGCCAAATTGCAAGCCACCTTTGACGAGATCGAATCATGACGAGCCGCAGCAATCAAGGTGGTGACTTCCATGGAGCAAGACCAAAGCGATGCCGCCGTTCTCCTGTATTTGCACGCCATGTCCCTACTACGACAGAACTTTGTTGAACGCGTCTGATCCAAGGCTCTTTTAGTCACCCACTCGGGGAATGACTTGTTGAGGCCCCGTCGCAAACGGGGTCGGAATGTCGTCCACTCACCACAGGCAGGAAGCGAGCCAGCGCGGCGCGCGAATGCTGCGCACGGCGCTCGGCGCTGCCATTGCCCGGCTGCTGGAAGAGCCGGCCGTGGTCGAGGTGATGTTGAATCCCGACGGCCGCATCTGGGTGGAGCGGCTGTCGGAGGGCCTGGCCGACACGGGCGAGACGATGTCGGCCGCCGATGGCGAGCGGATCGTACGCCTGGTCGCGCATCATGTCGGCGCCGAGGTGCATGCGCGCCGACCGCGCGTCTCGGCCGAGCTGCCCGAAACCGGCGAACGCTTCGAGGGGCTGCTGCCGCCCGTGGTCGCAGCACCGACCTTCGCGATCCGCAAGCCCGCCGTCGCCGTGTTCACGCTCGACGACTATGTGGCCGCCGGCATCATGACCGACGATCAGGCTGTGGCCCTACGCGCGGCCGTCGCGTCCCGCGCGAACATCCTTGTCGCTGGCGGGACCTCCACCGGTAAAACCACGCTGACGAATGCGCTCCTGGCTGAAGTGGCGAAAGGCGCCGATCGCGTCGTCATCATCGAGGACACGCGCGAGCTGCAATGCGCCGCGCCAAACCTCGTGGCGATGCGCACCAAGGACGGCGTCGCTACACTCTCCGATCTGGTCCGCTCCTCGCTGCGCCTGCGCCCCGACCGCATTCCCATCGGCGAGGTTCGTGGCAGCGAAGCGCTCGACCTCTTGAAGGCATGGGGCACCGGCCATCCTGGCGGGATTGGCACCATCCATGCCGGCAGCGCGATCGGCGCGTTGCGCCGTCTCGAGCAGCTTATCCAGGAAGCCGTCGTCACCGTCCCGCGCGCGCTGATCGCCGAGACCATCGATCTCGTCGCTGTGCTGTCCGGCCGCGGATCGCGGCGACGGCTTACCGAGCTCGCGCGCGTCGAAGGTCTGGGAGCCGACGGCGACTATCGCATCAACCTCGTCTCAACAAACACAGGAGAGCCAGCATGATCCGCATACTTTCGCGCGGTTATCGCGCTACCGCGACTGCCGCCACCACGCTCGCCATCAGCATCATGCTCGCTCCGGCCGCTCACGCCTCCGGCTCGTCCATGCCGTGGGAACAGCCGCTCGAAAAAATCCTCCAGTCGATCGAGGGACCGGTCTCCAAGATCATCGCCGTGATCATCATCATCGTCACCGGTCTCACGCTGGCGTTCGGTGATACGTCTGGCGGCTTCCGGCGCCTGATCCAGATCGTCTTCGGCCTGTCGATCGCCTTCGCGGCATCGAGCTTCTTCCTGTCGTTCTTCTCGTTCGGCGGCGGGGCGCTGATCTGATGGCGGCTGCCTTCGAACAGCTCGACGCCGTGCCAGGCTCCACAGTGCCGGTGCATCGCGCGCTGACCGAGCACATTCTGCTCGGCGGCGCTCCGCGCTCCATCGCCATCATGAACGGCACGATCGCCGGCGCGGTCGGCCTCGGCCTGCGGCTTTGGCTGCTCGGGCTCGTGATCTGGGCGATCGGCCATTTTGCGGCGGTTTGGTCGGCGCGACGCGATCCGTTGTTCGTGGAGGTCGGGCGCCGGCACCTGCGCATCCCCGGCCATCTGGCGGTGTGAGCGCGCGCCCATGATGCACCTTGCCGAATACCGCCGCACTGCGTCGCGCCTCGCCGATTATCTACCCTGGGCGGCGCTCATCGGCGAAGGCGTCGTCCTCAACAAGGATGGCAGCTTCCAGCGCAGCGCGCGCTTCCGCGGTCCCGATCTTGATTCCGCTGTTGCGGCAGAACTGGTCGCCGTCGCCGGCCGCATCAACAATGCCTTCCGCCGCCTCGGTTCCGGCTGGGCGATCTTCGTCGAGGCGCAGCGCCACGCGGCCTCGACCTATCCCGACAGCACCTTTCCCGATCAGGCGTCCGCCATGGTCGACGCCGAACGCAAGGCCGATTTCGAGGAAGCCGGCGCGCATTTTGAGTCGAGCTACTTCCTCACCTTCCTCTATCTGCCGCCGGCCGAGGAAGCCGCGCGCACCGAAGCCTGGCTCTATGAGGGCCGCGAGCGGTCGGGCGTCGATCCGCACGAGATCCTGCGCGCCTTCACCGATCGGACCGATCGCGTTCTCGCGCTGCTCGACGGTTTCATGCCGGAATGCGCCTGGCTCGATGACGCTGAGACACTGACCTACCTGCATTCGACGGTTTCAACGAAACGTCATCGCATCCGCATTCCCGAGACGCCGATCTATCTCGACGCGCTGCTTGCCGATCAGCCGCTCACCGGCGGGCTCGAGCCGCGTCTTGGCGAGCAGCACCTCCGCATCCTCACCATCGTCGGTTTCCCGACGGCGACGACACCAGGCCTGCTCGACGATCTTAATCGGCTGGCGTTTCCCTATCGCTGGAGCACCCGCGCGATCCTGCTCGACAAGACCGATGCGACCCGGCTGCTAACAAAAATCAGGCGGCAGTGGTTCGCCAAACGCAAGTCGATCGCGGCGATCCTGAAAGAGGTGATGACCAACGAGCAATCCGTGCTCGTGGATACGGACGCCGCGAACAAGGCCGCCGACGCCGACTTGGCCTTGCAGGAACTCGGCGCGGATGTCGCCGGCATGGCCTATGTCACCGCGACCATCACCGTGTGGGACGCTGATCCACGTCTCGCCGATGAGAAGCTGCGGCTGGTCGAGAAGGTCATCCAGGGTCGCGACTTCACCGCCATGGTCGAGACGGTCAATGCCGTGGACGCCTGGCTCGGCTCGCTGCCCGGCCATGCCTACGCCAATGTCCGCCAGCCACCGATCTCGACGCTCAATCTCGCCCACATGATCCCGCTGAGCGCCGTGTGGGCGGGGCCGGAACGGGACGAGTACTTCCAAGCACCCCCGCTGCTTTACGGCAGAACGGAAGGCTCGACCCCGTTCCGGTTTTCCCTCCATGTCGGCGACGTCGGGCATACGCTCGTCGTCGGTCCGACCGGCGCGGGCAAGAGTGTGCTGCTCGCACTCATGGCCTTGCAGTTCCGGCGCTACAGCCAAGCCCAGATCTTCGCCTTCGACTTCGGCGGCTCGATCCGTGCTGCCGCGCTCGCCATGCAGGGCGACTGGCACGATCTCGGCGGCGGCCTGACCGAAGGCTCGGAGTCTTCCGTCTCGCTTCAGCCACTCGCGCGCATCCATGACACCTATGAACGCGCTTGGGCGGCCGACTGGATCGGGGCGATCCTTCTGCGTGAGGGCCTGCCTGTCACGCCTGAAGCCAAGGAGCACATCTGGACGGCGTTGACCTCGTTGGCATCCGCGCCCGTCGATGAACGCACCATCACAGGCTTCAGCGTGCTGCTGCAGTCGAACGACCTCAAGCAAGCCTTGCGGCCGTTCTGCGTCGGTGGTCCCTATGGCCGCCTGCTCGACGCCGAGAGCGAGCATCTTGGCACCGCCGACGTGCAAGCCTTCGAGATCGAAGGTCTTGTGGGCACAGGCGCTGCGCCAGCTGTGCTCGCCTATCTCTTCCACCGCATCGGGGACCGGTTCGACGGCCGCCCGACGCTGCTCATCATCGACGAAGGCTGGCTTGCGCTGGACGACGACGGTTTCGCAGGCCAGCTCCGCGAATGGCTGAAAACGCTGCGCAAAAAGAACGCTTCCGTCATCTTCGCCACCCAATCGCTATCGGACATCGACAATTCGGCGATCGCGCCGGCCATCATCGAGAGCTGCCCGACCCGGCTGCTCTTGCCGAACGAGCGCGCGATCGAGCCGCAGATCACGGCGATCTACAGGCGGTTTGGTCTCAATGACCGACAGATCGACATCCTCGCGCGGGCAACGCCAAAGCGGGATTATTACTGCCAGAGCCGCAGGGGAAACCGACTGTTCGAGCTCGGCCTGTCCGAAGTCGGCCTGGCGCTCTGCGCCGCATCCGCCAAATCCGACCAGACTCTGATTGCGCAGATCCTCGCCGAGCATGGCCGCGACGGATTCCTCGCCGCCTGGTTCAGGGCACGCGATGTGAGCTGGGCTGTCGATCTTCTCCCCAGCGTCCCGACGCTCATCACCCCGACCGAAAAGGAGGTCCTGTCATGACCACAGGTCTGTTCCGCTCGCGCGCCGTTCTGTTGGCCGCGACGATCTTTGCAACGCCGCTTGCGATCACGCCGATCGTCGTCACGCCAGCATACGCTCTCATTGTGTTCGATCCCCCGAACTATGCGCAGAACGTGCTCACCGCGGCGCGCTCCCTCCAGCAGATCACCAACCAGATCACCAGCCTGCAGAACCAGGCGCAGATGCTGATCAATCAGGCGCGCAATCTCGCGAACCTGCCGTTCTCGGCGCTCCAGCAGATCCAGCAATCGGTTCAGCGGACGCAGCAGCTTCTGCAGCAGGCGCAGAACATCGCCTTCAACGTCCAGCAGATCGACAAGATGTTCCAGCAAAAGTACGGCAGCGTCTCGTTGTCGGCGACGGATCAGCAGCTCGTCACTGACGCCCGCTCACGCTGGCAGAACACGGTGGGCGGATTGCAGGATGCGATGCGCGTGCAGGCCGGTGTCGTCGGCAACATCGACACCAACCGCACGCAGATGTCGACCCTGGTCGATCAGAGCCAGTCGGCGACCGGCGCGTTGCAGGCGACGCAGGCGGGTAACCAGCTGCTTGCCCTCCAGTCGCAGCAGCTTTCCGACCTGGTTGCGCTGATCTCGGCCAATGGCCGTGCCGGCGCGCTCACGGAGGCCGAGCGCACGGCGGCGGCCGCGCAGGGACGCGAGCAGCGCCGCCGCTTCCTCACGCCCGGCAGCGGCTACCAGCCGGGCAACGTACAGATGTTCAACGGTAACTGAGGCACGGCCATGGACGGCAAGATGCTGGCCCGGCTGGGCGCTGTGGTGTTCGTCACTGTGGCCATCACGGCGACGGTGATCGAGCTGACCCGCAAGGGTGAGCCATCGCAGCCGTCATCGCCGGTTCGCCCGGTCGAGCTCGGCCTCGATCCTCTGCGCGAGGGTCAGCGCCGGTGCCAACAGCTTGGCCAGAAGGCGGCCGAGAATGCCGAATGCCTGCGCGTCTGGGCGCAGACCCGCGATCGCTTTCTCGGCCGCGCGCTCACGCCCGCTCCGACACGATCCACGGACGGGCGGTGAATCATGGGCGGCAGCGGCGTCATCGATAATTTCCTCGGGGTCTTCACCCGCTACATCGATTCCGGCTTCGGCCTGCTCGGTGGCGAGGTTGGCTTCATCGCCTCCACGTTGATCGTCATCGACGTGACGCTGGCCGCGCTGTTCTGGAGCTGGGGCGCCGACGAGGACATTATCGCTCGGCTGGTGAAGAAGACGCTGTTCGTCGGCGTTTTCGCCTACCTCATCTCCAACTGGAACAATCTCGCCAAAATCGTCTTCGACAGCTTCGCCGGCCTCGGGCTGAAGGCGAGCGGCACGGGTTTCTCCGTGCAGGATCTGATGCGTCCCGGAAAGGTGGCGCAGACGGGCCTCGATGCGGCGCGGCCGCTGCTCGAATCCATTTCCGACCTGATGGGCTGGATCGCCTTCTTCGAGAACTTCATCCAGATCGCCTGCCTGCTCTTCGCCTGGGCGCTGGTCATTCTCGCGTTCTTCATTCTGAGCATCCAGCTCTTCGTGACGCTGATCGAATTCAAGCTGACGACGCTGGCGGGCTTCGTCCTGATCCCTTCGGCCTGTTCGGCAAGACCGCCTTCATGGCCGAGCGCGTGCTTGGCAACGTCATCTCCAGCGGGATCAAGGTGCTTGTGCTGGCCGTCGTCATCGGCATCGGCTCGACGCTGTTCAGTCAGTTCACCTCCGGGTTCGGCGGACAGACTCCGACCATCGACGACGCCATGGCCGTGGTGCTCGCGGCCCTCTCGCTTCTTGGCCTCGGTATCTTCGGTCCCGGCATTGCGTCCGGCTTGGTCAGCGGCGGTCCCCAGCTCGGCGCCGGCGCTGCCGCCGGCACGGGGCTCGCTGTTGGTGGTGCGGCCCTTGCCGCCGGCGGCGGCGCGATGCTGGCCGCCAGAGGAGGAGCTGCGGCTTTGTCCGGTGGCGCCGCTGCTGTCAGGGGTGGCACCGCGACCGCGGGCGCGGTCTCTGGCGCCTATCAGCTCGGCGCCATCGACAAGACCGGGAAGGCCGGCCTTGCTGGAGGACTGGGTGGCGTCGCGACGGCCGCCGGCAACGCTGCCCTGTCACCGCTTCGCCGCGCTGCCAGCCGCGCGAACGATAGCCTCAAAAGCAGCTTCGCGGAGGGGCGCAGGGGATCGGTTACCGCCACCGGCGGCTCCATCTTTGGCGATGCCGATCCCGCGTCCGGCGCTGCCACCACCGGTGCTTCCTCGACCACATCCGCAGAGGGGCCGCCCGCCTGGGCGCAGCGCATGAAACGCGGTGGACATATGGGCCACGGCGCGAGCGCGGCCGCACATGCGGTTCGCTCCGGCGACAGCCACGGCTCCGGCGCCTCCGTCAATCTCTCCGAAAGTGACCGCTCATGAACCTCTTCAAGCGACCTGCCGCGCATTTCGGCAAGACCCCTCAACCCGAGACGCCGTACCAGAAGGCCGCACAGATCTGGGACGAGCGCATCGGCTCCGCCCGGGTGCAGGCAAAGAACTGGCGCTACATGGCCTTCGGATCGCTGATCCTGTCAGCCGGCTTCGCCGCCGCACTTGTTTGGCAGTCGGTGCAGGGAACCGTTGTGCCGTGGGTCGTTCAGGTGGACAAGCTCGGTCAGGCGCAGGCGATCGCGCCGGCGACGGCCGACTACAAGCCGACCGATCCCCAGGTGGCGTGGCATCTCGCCCGCTTTATCGAGCAGGTCCGTGCGATCCCCGCCGATCCCGTCATCGTGCGGCAGAACTGGCTGCGCGCCTACGACTGGACCACGGATCGTGGCGCGGCGACGCTCAACGACTACGCGCGCGGCAGCGACCCCTTCACCAAGGTCGGCAAGCATCAGGTCTCCGTCGAGGTGTCGTCGGTCATCCGCGCGTCCGCAGATTCCTTCCGCGTCGCCTGGACCGAGCGTCATTACGAGAACGGCCAGCTTTCCAGCACGGAGCGCTGGACCGCCATCTTGACCATCATCATCCAGCCACCGCGCGACGCCGACCGGCTCAAGACCAATCCGCTCGGTATCTACGTCAATGCGGTTTCCTGGTCGCGGGAGATGAGCCAATGAGCCGGCGGCAGGTCCGCAAAGGCGGAAGGCCCGGTTTCCGCATCACCGTCATTCCGGCTTTCCGTAAAACCGCAATTCCGGTTGCGCTGCTTTCCGGGATTGCGCTCGCGGGCTGCGCCACACCGCTGAAGCCGCCGGAGGTCAGCTATGATCGCAACGTGCCGCCATTGCCGGCCGTGCCGGCATCGGTCACCGACAATCGACCGAAGCCGCTGCACATCCCGCCAGCCTGGACGCCGGCTAAGGGCGGCGCGGCGGCCGGCACGCCGGTCGACCGGGTCGAGAGCGCCAACGCGGCTGCGCGCGTCCAGCCGCGCCGCGAGGGCTACTACAACGCGATCCAGATCTATCCATGGTCCGAAGGCGCGCTCTATCAGGTCTATGCCGCGCCCGGGCAGATCACCGACATTGCCCTTGAGCCGGGCGAGAGCCTGACCGGGACGGGGCCGATCGCCGCCGGCGACACCGCCCGCTGGATCATCGGCGACACGGAATCCGGTTCTGGCGCCACCCGGCGCGTGCATGTGCTGGTGAAGCCTTCACGGCCGGATATCACCACCAACGTCGTCATCACGACGGATCGCCGAACCTACATGCTCGAGCTGCGCTCGGGTCAGAAACCCTACATGCCGTCGGTAGCCTGGTCGTATCCGCGATCGGCGGCCGAACAGGGCCAGGGCATTCCCGCCACGCCGGCCATCCCGGCGCTCGCCGCGCGCAACTATCGCTACGGTCTCACCGGCGACAATCCGCCCTGGAGGCCGGTCTCCGTCTATGACGACGGCAGGCGCGTTTATGTCGAGTTCCCGCGCGGCATCGTGCAGGGCGAGCTGCCGCCGATATTCGTGATCGGCCCGGAGGGTGAGGCGCAGATCGCCAACACCCGCATCTATCGCAACATCCTGATCGTCGACCGCCTCTTCGGCGCGGCTGAGCTGCGCCTTGGCAGCGGCAAGCAGCAGCAGACCGTCCGGATCGAGCGCACCGATGGGAGACCGTCATGAGCGAGAACAATGAGACGAGCGCGGCCACTCCCATGCAGCTGCGCGCCGAGCCGCCGCGCGTTACGCGCCTATCGCGGAAAGTGCTGGCGGGCCTCGGCGTGGTCGCCGGCCTCGATATCGGCGGCGCGCTGATCTACGCCCTACAGACGCGTACAACCGGCGATGACGGCCAGGAGCTCTACTCCACCGCGAACAGGCAGACCGCCGATGGTCTCGCCGGTTTACCGCGCGATTATACCGGACCAGTTCTCGGCCCGCCGTTGCCCGGAGATCTCGGCCGGCCGATCCTCGACGCTCAGAACAAGGGGCAACCCGTCGTCCCCCCGTCCATCGCGACGCCGACGGTCGACGCGGCCGAGCAGCGCCGGCGCGCCGAGGAAGAGGCCGCGCGGACAAGCAAGGTGTTCTTCCAGACAGCTCCGGCCACATCGACTGGCAGCGCACCGCCGGGAGGTGCAACGCCGAACCTTGCCGGTCTCGATCTGACGGGACAGCCCGGCCAGCAGACCGCACAGGACAAGCAACTCGCTTTCCTCAATGCCGCCGTCGATCGGCGCACCACGTCGTCGGATCGCGTCATGGCGCCGGCGTCACCGTATGTGCTTCAGGCTGGGGCGGTCATTCCGGCGGCGCTGATCACCGGCATTCGCTCCGATCTCCCCGGCCAGATCACGGCACAGGTGACGGAGAACATCTACGACAGCCCGACAGGCCGCAGCCTGCTCGTGCCGCAGGGCACGCGCGTCATCGGCCAGTACGACAACAACGTCCAGTTCGGGCAGCGCCGTGTGCTGCTCGTCTGGAACCGGCTGATCCTGCCGAATGGCCGGTCGATCGTGCTGGAGCGTCAACCGGGCGCTGACACGCAAGGCTATGCGGGCCTGGAGGATGGCGTCGACTACCACTGGTGGGACCTGGCCAAGGCCGCCGGCCTGTCGACACTGCTCGCGATCGGCACAGAACTCGCCGTCAGCGATGAGGACCGTCTCGTCCGCGCTATCCGTGACGGCGCGCAGGACACCATCAACGACGCGGGCCAGCAGATCATCCGTCGCCAATTGCAGGTCGCGCCGACGCTAACCATCCGCCCGGGCTTCCCGGTCAGGATCATCGTCACCAGGGATCTGGTCTTCGAGCCGTACAGGGGATGATGATGGCAAAACTGAAACTCGGCGCGATCGCCGACGACAAGCCGGTGAAGGTCACGGTGGAACTGCCCGCGTCGCTTCATCGCGATCTGACGGCCTATGCCGATTTGCTCTCGCGCGAGTCCGGTCAGCAGGTTGGCGGCCCTGCCAGGTTGATCGTGCCTATGCTGCAACGCTTCATCGCGACGGATCGAGGATTCGCGCATGCACGCAAGGTATCGGAGAAAAGTTAGTGCCGATGCTGGTGCCGCACATCATCAGGTTCGGCAACGTCCCGCACGATGTCGAGCAGAGCCTTCAACGCCGGATTAGGGTTAGCCTCGATCCACACCGCATGCAGCGACAGAACGTTGCGGCCGGCAAGAGGAATAAGGACGATGCCGTCTGTAGCGATGCGCGGCGGCGTGCCGATGGCGATTGTGACCCCGAATCCCAGTGCCACCATATTCATGAGATTGCACTGGCCGACGCGATGGAGTTGCACCCTCGGCTCAACATCCCATTTCGCCATTCGCTTCGCGAGATGACCCTGAATATCAGGTCCCACTCCGTTCTCAGCGAAGATGAACCGCTCGCGGTGGAGATCTTCGAAACTCAATTTATGTGCGCCGGCGAGCGGGTGCGATCTGGGAAGCACCGCCATCATGCGCTCATCTCTCAGATACAACGATCGCGCTGTTCCGTTTCCATGTGCCCCGCCAACGAAGGCCACGTCCACGGAGCGCTGCTGAACGAGGGCCGAGCTCGCGTCAGAAGTGCTCTCGACGATCTCGACCGACACGCCGGCATATGCCGCTCGAAAGCGTTCGAATAAGTCGCCGACGACTGAAAACGGCACGGTGACGGCGACCGTCAATTCACCATGGTCGCCACGCTGTAGGGCCTCGGCGCGCTGCAATGCACGTCTCAGATGATCGAATCCCAGCGTCGCTTCTTCGAGGAAGCGATCGCCGGCAGGCGTTGGTCGTATCCCGGAGTGATCGCGCTCGAAGAGCTTTGCTTTCACGCGCTCTTCCAGGCTTCTGACCCCTCGACTCACAGTCGACTGCTGGACGTTGAGAGCGGCTGCTGCGCGGCGAAAACTGCCGTGCTGGGCCGATACTAAAGCATAGCGAAATAATCTGAGGTCGAAGACCAATTTCGACACAAAACCCTCACGAATCCAGTACTTTTTGCAAAGAAAATGTGCCGCGATGGGTAAGTAAAATACTATACATCCGCACGAACAACCTTTGCAAAGACGATCTGAGGGCCGCCGTCCTCCAACGATACCTCTGTCAAAGTTACACTTCGAATTTTGAGATACCGCTCCTCATACAACAGAGAATGTTCTCAAAATTCTCTTCCAGTCGAGACACAGGACCTCCAACTCCGAGGACTAGAATTCGACCGAAGCTTCTCTTGCGCAACGGGATGGCAATCACACCCGCGTCGGGCGTGATGATATGCTTCGAGAACATATATCCATCACGTCGGATCTCATTGATGATTTTCATCAGCTCCTCGAGATTGGTCTTCTCGTTGCTTTGGCCGCCGGCATTAATCCGGCGCACAAGCCGCGATATTTCAATGTCTGTATGCGCGCTTAGTATTGCCCTGCCGACACCGCTGATGGCCAACGGACGGATATCGCCAGGCTTGATTTCAAAGCGCAGGCGCTTTCGCGTTTGTAGACAATGAATATACTGTGCATGCAAGTCCGATTGCGTGCTGATTGTGACCAGCTCGTCGAGCTCCTGGTTCACGAACTCAACCAGCGCCAGCACATCACTTTCCCCGAACAGGCCGTCGCTCAACCACGATCCCATTTGGGCAATGCGCATTGTCGGCATATAGGTTCGATTGTAACTATCGTAGAACAAGTAACCGAGCGCAACCATACTTTTCAGAAGCGCAGCAGCGCTCGATATTGGATAATCGTGCTTCGTCGAAATCTCTTTTAGAGATATAGGCCGCTGCACTTCCTCGAAATGCTCTAGGACTTCAAAAATTCGCCGCGCGGATTTGATCGTCGAGTCAGCGCTGGCCACGATTTGCACATATATGAAATTAATTCCCTATAGAGATAAGCATCTGCCTGTGCAATCGTCAACCGATTTTTCTCAGAAGGTGCCCCTATGGAAGAAGTACTACTGCAAGAGATCAAAAGCGGGGTCTTGGTAATCCAATTCAACCGACCCGAAGCGCGTAACGCATGGAATCAAGCGATGGAGGATGCGCTGAAAACGGCTCTTCTGTCTGCCGACGCCAATCCGGATGTAAGAGCCATCGTTATAACTGGCTCCGGTAGAACATTTTGTCCAGGGCCCGACCCGAGTTCGATCTTATCCGGACAAAGCTATCGCCGACCGGTAACATCCAACGATGATTTTGGCCAACGATACAGCTATATGCTGGGCCTCAGAAAGCCGCTAATTGCAGCCGTAAATGGTGCTGCCGCCGGCGTGGGCCTCTGCCTCGCTCTCTATTGCGATCTCCGCTTCGTCGCGGAAGGCGCGAAACTCACAACTGCGTTTTCGCGACGGGGCCTCCCCGCAGAGCACGGTATCGCTTGGATGCTTCCTCGCCTGATCGGGTGGATGAATGCCTCGGATCTCCTGATCAGCGGCCGCGTCATTAATGCGCAGGAGGCAGCTGAACTGGGGCTGGCGCGCTCATTTCCAGCTGAAGGGTTTCTGGACGCTGTCGAGCAGTATGCCCAGGATTTGGCACGAAGCTGCTCCCCACGCTCGATGATGGTTATAAAGCGGCAGCTCCGAGAGGCCTGGAGCCAGTCGCTCGCGCAGGCAACCACATTCTCCAACCTTGAGACGGAGGCGAGCCTGGGCACCGAAGACACTGTCGAGGGCGTAGCGCACTTCCTTGAAAAGCGCTCGCCGCGTTTTCGGGCGCTGACGCAAGGCCAGGCGTAGGGTCCATCTCCCATCTGCGCTAGACGGGCGTTGCAGTGGCGCCGACGGAGATGGATCGACGCACAGACAGTCCTTGTTGCGATACCTCTCCGCTCCTGAGCGGGCGTCTCGCATAAGGCCGCGCGCCGGCCGCATTGTTCAAATCGAGCGAAGACAAAGGGTGAAAGGAGGTCAATCGCCGTCCCGTCAATTTTCCATATATATAGAAATAATAACATACATACGAATTCATTGGACGAAACCGGGAGCCGGCAATATGGTCCCGGAACGAAATGGCGGGCGATTATGCTCGAAGGATAAAAGCACGAAGCACCGGCCTCGGCGCCAGATGTTCGTTAAGTATCCGAGATCACGCGCCCGCGGATCTTCGCGTAAAATCATAGAACCAATAGCGCGATAAGCGTCACCAATATTAGGGAGAGAACATGAACCTACTTTCAGTGACTACTGCTGCCATTATCGCGGGCTCGCTCATCAACAGCGTCCCGACATTTGCCCAAAGCACTGTGAAGATCGGCTTCGCGCTGCCACTGACCGGACCGACCGCTGGTTACGGTAAGGATGGGCGCATGGGAGCGGAACTTGCCGCGGCCGAGATCAACGCAGCCGGCGGAATTTTGGGCGGCCGCAAGATCGAGCTGCTGTTCGAGGACGAAAAAGGAACACCTCAGGACGGTGTTGCCGCTGTTCAGAAGCTTATGACCCAAGGCGGGGCGAAAGCCATCATCGCGGGCATGAATAGCTCCATTACGCTGGCAGAATCCGCCATGACGAAGAACAAGATTTTACATGTGAATCCTGGGGCTCAAGCGGACGCAATTACCGAACAAGGCTCCCCATATCTTTTTCAAATCAACAACACCTCAACGGCAAACTCGACCGTTTACCATAAATACCTGATTAATACTAAACGCCCTAAGACTATCGTTTACATGGGCGAGAATACGGAATTCAATAAAGCTGTCCTTGATAATCTTAAAAAGTCACTGGATGGAACCGACACCAAACTGATTGAGGTTGCGAATTACGATAGCACTACCACCGATTTCACGTCGATCATTACACGCCTCAAAGCGGCGAAGCCCGACATGATCTACGTCGTCGATGCTTATCCGGCACGGACAGCCCAGATTTGGAAGCAGATCCGTCAGCAAGGCGGGTTCCCCATGGAAGCCCATTCCACCGGTACGGTGCAGGCTTCCGCTATCCGTCCTGCTGAAGGCGCCATGGAAGGCGTTCTCACGGGGGATATTTTCATCGCAGAGGGCGCAACAGGCGCGATGGCCGAGTTCATCAAACGCTTCAAAGCCAAGTACGGCGAAGATCCGAACAAGGTCAGCCTTGTGAGCTATGAAGCGGTTCAGGTCATTGCTGGCGCGATGAACAAAGCGGGCAGCGATAGTGACTACGGCCTAATCTCCAAAACGATCCGCACGAATACCTGGGAAACGCCGCGTGGATCCCTGAATTTCGACGAGAAAGGTCGCGCCCGAGCCCCCTACTTCTACATTCATGTCGTGAAGGGCAATGACGTCGCTCTCCTCGACCTCTTCCGGGTCAAGTAAGCACAAGGCCAAACGCTGATGGACCTGTTTGTCCAAACGATCATTAACGGTTTGATTCTGGGGTCTGGTTATGCCTTGGTGGCCGTCGGCCTGACGGTCATCTTCGGAACTCTGCACATCGTCAATTTTGCTCATGGCGCCTTCTTCGCACTAGGCGCGTACGGTGTGCTTCTCCTCCAGAACACGGGATTGGGGTATCTTGTCGCGATACCTCTCGCGGTCGTCGGGGTCGCCGTCATTGGCTACCTACTGGAGGTGACGATCGTTCGCCGCGCCCTCTACGATCGTGGAGAGCACGGGTCGATCATCATCACATTCGCCCTGTCGCAGGCGATCGTGGCCTCGATCATCCTTATCGTTGGCCCGGATCCGCTGCCGGTGAGATCGCCCTTTGGACAAACAGCCATATCAGTGTTCGGCTTTTTCCTGTCGGCGCAGCGCGTATTCATCGCCGTGACCTCGGTGATCGTTCTCACTGCATTCGCGTGGTGGCTTCGACATTCGGTCAGAGGCCAGCAGATCCTCGCGGTGTCTCAGAATGCCAAGGGCGCGCTCTATTCGGGGATCAACGTCCCGTTTATCCGCAGTTTCTCTTTCCTTCTCGGCATATCCGCCGCCGGGCTCGCAGGCGCACTCTTGGCTCCCTTGATTGCGGCCTTCCCGACGATGGGCGACGCAAACGTAATCGTCGCATTTACTGTAGTCATCCTGGGCGGTCTAGGCAGTATTGGCGGTGCCATGCTGGGAGCAATGGTCATCGGACTGTCGAATGCGCTGTTCGAAACCTACGTCTCTGTTTCCTGGACGCCAGCTCTCGGGTGGATGCTCGTCATTTTTGTACTGCTCTTCTGGCCTCAGGGCCTGCTGGGCCGAGCCCAAATCAATAGGCACTGAGTGATGTCAACTGTTTCGATTGCCCCCCTGAAGTTGCAAAGAAGCGGCAGAACTCTACCCGTCGCGCAGCTTTTGCTCCTGTTCGCTGGGCTCGGGTTCATTCTGGTCGTTGGCTTGACTGTCGAAAGCCCGTTTCTCCTGAACTTGGCAGCGTACACCTGCGGCTTTGCCCTGTTCGCGTTGAGCGTGAACATCATCCTTGGTGGAGTGGGAGAAGTGCCGCTTGGCCATTGCATGTTTTTTGGCATTGGCGCTTATGCGCCTGCAATCGCGATGAACAATGCCGGGCTGCCCTACGAGCTCGGTATCGCAATGGGAATGGTGGTGGCTGCGGTCGCCGCTCTGCTTATCGGTTGGCTTACGCTTAGGCTTACCGGCGCCTACTTCTCGATCGTCTCCTGGGGGTTGTCGGGCGTCGCAATGGTGACGGTCCACAACCTGGACTTTGCGGGCGGTGCACTCGGGCTTTTTGGATTCTCGCGCCTCGCAATCGGACCCTTTGATTTTTCGACGCCACGGACCTACTTCCTCGCGACTGCGCTCATCCTGCTTCTGGTGCTCGTAATCCTGGCTCATGTTCGCAGCTCCAGGTTTGGACGGGCATTGGAGAGCATTCGCCAGGGTCGGCATCTGGCTCAGTCGCTAGGGATCAACGTCTTCAGAGAGAGGCTCAAGGCGCTGGTACTTAGCGCGCCGATTGCGGCCTTGGCGGGAAGTCTCTGCCTCCCATTCTCTCAGATCGTCACGCCCGAAATCATGTCGGTGCTGCGCACGGTAGACGCACTCCTCGCAGTGCTCATTGGCGGCACGGGCCTACTCTATGGGCCGGTGATCGGATCTGTGATCTTCACGGTAGCGCCGCAATTCTTGAATTTCGATGCGAACGTTAAGGTTCTTGTCTTCTCGTTGCTTATTATCTTCGTAATGATGGTAGCCCCTGGCGGACTCCATCAGATCTTCAAGGCCCTTTTGACGCGGCTTTCCAGATCAAAGGCGGGTCAACCATGACGCCGGTGACCCGATACGCTGTTGAAGCCTCCGGCATTGAGAAGCACTACGGTGGCGTCAAAGCGCTCAAGGGCGTGGACGTTCGCATTCCCGATGGCTCGATTTTCGGTCTGATCGGCCCGAACGGAGCTGGCAAGTCGACGATGTTCGACATTATGTGCGGGATCACAAAGCCCACTTCCGGGAAAGTCTCGGTGCTCGGGATGGACGTAGTGGCCTTGCCGGCTCATGCGGTGGCACGCAGCGGCGTGGGTCGGAGCTTTCAGCGGACGGCGATGTTCGGTGAGGCGACCGTCTACGAAAACCTCCTTTATGCCAGCTACGGCGGGATGCGGCACAACGTCGTTCAGCGCATTTTGCGCAGTTCGGCATGGCGGTCCGACATGGAGTCTTTTGCTGGTAAGGCTGAGGAGGTTCTTTCAATGTGTGACCTCTCTGACCTTCGAGACCAGACAGCTTCGGTCCTGGCCTACGGCATTCAGCGTCGGCTGGCCGTGGCTATCATGCTGATGAACGAGCCAAAAATCATCTTCTTGGATGAGCCCGTTGCTGGAATGAACGAGGCGGAGACTGCCGAATTCATCCGATTGATGCGGGCAACAGCAAAGGGCCGCACCATCGTGATCGTCGAGCACGACATGGCTGCGATCGGTGCCCTTTGCGACGAGGTGATGGTCATGGTCGATGGCAAACAACTCGTTACCGATGTTCCAAGTCGAGTACTTCAACATCCCGAGGTGATCGCAGCCTATCTGGGAGTCGACGATGTCGACAACGACTAACCTGCTTAACGTATCAGACTTAACCGTTGCGTATGGACGCGTTTCGGCCCTCCGGTCGGTGTCGCTGTCGGTCGCACCAGGAGAGATCGTCGCCATTCTCGGTGCAAACGGTGCCGGCAAGACCACGCTGCTAAACGCCATCACAGGCGTAATCCCGACCCAGTCTGGCAAAGTCAGTTTCCTTGGCGGCGATACTACTGGCGCCCGACCTTGGACGATGAGCCGTCTTGGTCTTAGCCAGGTCCCGGAAGGTCGAGAAATCTTCCCCGGCATGACTGTCGAAGCCAATCTTCGGCTCATCGACGCCAATGGCGGAGGTCCAAAATTTACTATCGACGATGTCTTCAACCTCTTTCCGCGACTTCGCGAGCGCCACGACCAGCTTGGTGGAGCCTTGTCGGGTGGCGAGCAGCAGATGCTCGCGATTGGACGCGGCCTGATGGCAGCGCCAAAGATCCTTCTCTTCGACGAGCCATCTTTGGGCCTCTCGCCGATGCTGAGCAGAGTCGTGCTGACCGCAATTCGCGGACTTAAGAATCGGGGGATTGCCTCGCTCCTGGTTGAGCAGAACGTGCGCGCTGCCCTGAAAATCGCCGACCGCGGCTACGTCTTGCGCGTGGGGCGCATCACTGCCGCGGGAAGCGCCAGAGAATTGACAGAATCACCGGACGTCCAGCGCGCCTATCTGGGCCTTTGAGGTTGTGCGCGCAGGCAGGGGGGGATCATGGCTGAAACAATCGCGAGCTATCGCTTGCCGGAAGGCAGTTGCGACTGTCATTTTCACATCTACGGGCCGTTCGATCGTTTCCCGGCGGGCGACGAAGGGCGCTTTACTCCATCCCGTCCCTTCGCCATCGAGGATGCCTTCAAGCTTTGGGACAAGCTCGGAGTTTCGCGAGGGGTTATTGTCCATGCCGTCGGCTCGGGTAACGACAATGCCGTCACTTACGACGCGCTTCGTCGCTTTCCAGACCGCCTTCGGGCAACCGCAATTCTGCGGCCCGACGTTTCGGACCGGCGACTTGATGAACTGACGGACGCCGGCTTCAAGGCGGTTCGAGTGACAATGATCCGCCAAGACGGGAAGCCGGTCTCGACGCTGGGCACAAGCTATGAAGACTTTGTGCAACTTGCGCCGCGTATCGCTGAGCGCGGTTGGCATGCTCAGTTCTGGATTGAAAGCTCCGATTTGGTAGCCGCCGCGCCGGAACTGGAGCGGTTTCCGATGCAGTACGTGATTGATCACATGTCGCGTACGATGGCCGACAAGGGTCACGAGCATCCGGACTTCATCGGGTTTACTGAACTCCTGAAAACCGGACGTTATTGGGCCAAGATTTCAGGGGCTGACCGCAACACACGGGTCGGCCGACCGTATTCGGACACCGCGCCTTACATGCGTGCGATCGTTGAGGCGGCGCCGGACCAGGTCGTATGGGGCAGTGACTGGCCCCACGTCGGGCACTGCCCCGAATCCGTGCCAGATCTGCAGGATTTGCTTCGCCTCTTCTTTGAAACTGTTCCGGACGAAGACGTTCGCCGCAGGATTCTCGTCGACAATCCGACTCGCCTTTACGGCTTCTGACCACTCGAGGAAAAGTTGGACAACACCCGCAAATCTCCACTCGAAGGAGTGGTCGTGCTCGATCTCGGCCAAGTTTACCAGGGCCCATACGCGAGCTTTCTCCTGGCGCAAGCTGGGGCTACGGTCATCAAGATTGAGCCGCCAAATGGCGAGCCGGTCAGGCATCGTGCCCGCATCAGCAAAGGCAATGCAGTCCCGTTTGCAATGCTGAACGCGAACAAGCAGAACATCAGCCTCAACCTGAAGTCCCCGGATGGCATCGCGATTCTCAAGGCTCTCGCGGCGAAGGCTGATATCCTCATCGAGAATTATGCACCAAGCGTGATGGACCGGCTCGGTGTCGGTTATGAGGTTCTGAGTTCGATCAATCCCCGCCTGATTTACGGTACCGCTACAGGCTACGGCCTGTCCGGGCCTGATCGAGACAACCTTGCTATGGATCTGACGATCCAGGCCGTTTCCGGCATTATAAGCGTGACCGGATTCCCTGATGGTCCCCCGGTGAAAGCAGGCCCTGCCATCACTGACTTCCTCAGCGGAGTCCATCTCTACGCTGGAATCCTGACCGCGCTTTACGGGCGTGAAAAATCCGGAAAGGGACAACTGGTCGAGATCGCGATGGTCGAGGCCGTCTATCCGGCGATGGCTTCCAACTTGGCCGACGTCTTCAATAGTAAGTCTGCCGCGCCCAGGACGGGTAGCCGACATGGCGGCTTGGCCGAAGCTCCCTACAACGTCTACCCGACGTCAGATGGCTTTGTTGCGATCATCAGTGTGAATGAATCGCATTGGGTCGGTCTGACCCGGGCAATGGGGCGTCCGGAGCTTCTTGACGATCCACGTTTCACGACGGTGCTCGATAGGCTCAAGCATATCGATCTCACCGATGAAATCGTGTCCACCTGGTCTTCCAAGCATACCCGTCAAGAAGTCGTGGACGTTTGCCGTCGCCATAAGGTTCCTTGTGCTGCCGTGCGAGACCTCCTCGAGGTCACGCAGGATCGCCATCTTCACGAACGGGGAATGCTCCGCGAAGTCCAGCATCCCGAGTACGGCGACATCCTCGTCCATCGTAGCCCGCTCGTTCTCCATGGAGCCCCCGCTCCCGAATACATCCCGTCGGCCCGATTGGGGCAGGACAACGGCGCGGTTCTCGCAGAGTACCTGGGCCTTTCGGCAGAGAAGATCGAAGCGTTGCGCCAGTCCGGCGCGATCGTTCAAGCGTGATCGGAAATCGCCATGATCGCTGATAGCATTGTCATTTCATCCGCCCAGCGGCTTTTCGATGATCTAGCCGACATTCAGGCTGTTACCGCTGCACCAAACGGCATCTGGAAGGCGCGATTCTGGGAAGGCATTGAGGAAATCGGCCTGAACATAGCCGCCGTCCCCGAGGATCTGGACGGCGTCGGAGTTAGCATTCAAGAAGTGTTCGGCGTCCTGCGGGCCGCAGGCAACATGGCCCTTTCGGTGCCCCTTGCCGAAACCATGTTAGCTGGCTGGATGCTAGGAGCTGCGGGAATTTCCCTGCCGTCCGGCAAGATTACCTTCGGTCCGAGCTCTTTCTCGGATAGCCTCACTTATGATGGCAAGACCGTTTCCGGTCGCATCGCCAGGCTGCCGTTCGGCCGCGAATGCTCCCACGCAGCATTGCTTGCCACCTCTGGTGAAATTCTCACAGTCGTTCTGGTCGAGCTGGACAAGGCATCAATCCAGCATCGCGACAGTTTAGCTGATGAGCCTGCGGATAGCATATTCTTCGCGAATACTCCGGTAGTAGAGGCCGCTCCTGCGCCTGCAACCTTCACGAAACACACCACGCTGTTGATGGGGAGTGCGGCCCGTGCCATGCAAATCGCCGGTGCCCTCGAAAAAATTCTAGCACTGACGAGCGAATATGCCGGCCAACGTCGCGCTTTCGAACGTACGATCTCGAAGTTTCAAGCCGTCCAGCACGGTATCGCTCAACTCGCCGGCGAGGTCGCGGTATCGTTGAGCGCATCGACATCCGCAGCGGAAGCGTTCGAAACACTATCCGCGGTTCGCGGGTTCAATGATCCGGAACTTATTCTGGAAATCAGTTCCGCGAAGATTCGAGCGGCGGCCGCAGCTCAGAAAGGCGCAGCAATAGCGCACCAGCTCCATGGGGCGATCGGCGTAACTCGCGAACATATTCTCCATCGCCTAACGCTTCGCGCTCTCGCTTGGCGCGACGACTACGGCAACGAGGCACAGTGGTCCGAGAGGCTCGGACAGCTGGTGGCCGCGAGAGGAGCACAGTCGCTCTGGCCGCTTCTGGCGACGCGATAGATTGGGGGTGAAGCCACATGCAATCAGCTACACTCGAATTTGAACCCCTTCGCTTGCCCGCGGATGTACAGCGTCTGCGAAGCGAAGTGAGGGACTTCATTCAGTCCGAGATCGCCGCCGGAAGTTTCAATCCGGATATTCCAACAGAGGATTGGGACGTCCATAAGGCTTTTGCCAAGAAGGTTGCGTCCCGCGGATGGATTGGACTGACTTGGCCGCGCCAATACGGAGGTCAAGAGCGCAGCTTTCTCGATCGCTTCGTTGTCAATGAAGAGATGTTGGCGGCAAATGCGCCAACCAGCGTCTACTTTACTGCTGACAGACAATCGGGGCCTACTTTAATCAAGTATGCATCGGAGCGGACTAAATCGGAAGTCCTTCCAAAAATCATCGTAGGTGAAGCCTGCTTCTGCATTGGGATGTCTGAACCCGACAGCGGCTCGGATCTTTTTGCCGCCAAGTGCAAGGCCACGCGAGCGCCCGGGGGTTGGAAAATCAACGGCTCCAAGACCTGGACCACAAACGCTCACCACGCCGATTACATGATTGGTCTATTTCGGACCAGCCCGCCGACTACCGAGAACCGCCGGCATGGCCTGACGTCGTTTCTGGTCGATATGAAAACGCCTGGAATTACGTGCAATCTCATTCACCAGATGAGCGGCATCCGTGATTTCAATGAAGTCGTTTTCGACGACGCGTTTATTCCAGATGAGCGACTGATCGGTGAAGTCGATGGAGCTTGGAAGCAGGCAACGACCGAGCTTGCTTACGAGCGCAGTGGCCCTGAGCGCTTTCTCGAAACGTTCGCAGCGCTCCGCAAGCTTGTTGAACTCGCAGGCGACCGCCCCGACCCTCGGCTAGCAGACTCCATCGGCCGTTTGGTCGCTGAGTTGCATTCGCTTCGGCGCATGTCGGTTTCGATCGCCGGCATGCTTGAGGCAGGACGCGAGCCCGTGTCCGAAGCCGCCATTGTGAAGGATCTGGGTACGCTGTGGGAACAGGAGTTGCCGCAGCGCGTGCGCCATGCGGCTGCTTTCGTATCCCGGGATACTGCTCTCTACGACGACTTCGAGCATGTGCTCCAGTTCACGGCCCGAATTGCGCCGAAGCTTACCATTCAGGGCGGGACGACCGAAATCCTCCGTGGCGTCATCGCTCGCGGCCTCGGTCTTCGCTGAACATTCGGGATTATATAAAAATGTCCGATCTTCTCATCTCACGAGCCGGCTATGTTCAGGTCGCAGAAATCAACCGGCCGCCACATAACTACTTCGATAAAGAGCTGCTCGCCCTAATCGCAGACGCACTCGACGTGGCGGATGCCGACAAGGACGTGCGCGTCACCTTGCTTTGCGCAAACGGAAAATCTTTCTGCGCCGGAGCGAATTTCACCGGCAACCAGCCTGAAACGCCAGAAGAACGTCGAGCAGATTCGCGACAGCTCTATGACCAAGGGCTTCGGATCTTCCGTGGCAAGAAGCCGATCGTCGCTGCTGTGCAAGGTCATGCGATCGGCGGCGGTCTCGGAGTGGCTCTCGCGGCTGATTTCAGAGTGGCTACACCGGAAACAAGCTTCTCAGCGAACTTTACCCGCCTCGGGTTTCATCCCGGCTTCGGCTTGACCGTCACGTTGCCGGAGCTGGTCGGTAACACGACGGCCTCCTTGCTCATGCTGACCGGGCGCCGCGTCAAGGGCGAGGAAGCCTTCCGCATCGGCCTGTGTGATGTGCTCGCCCCGGCTGAAAGCCTGCGAGACGAAGCCATGAAGCTCGCTCAGGAGATCGCAGAAAGCTCACCCTTGGGCGTAAAATCTACACGCGAAACTCTTCGCCTTGGTCTGGCGGATCGCGTGGAGGAACGCCTGAAACGGGAACTCGATGAACAGTCGTGGCTCCGTGAGACGGAAGATTTTGCCGAAGGTGTTCGCGCGACTGCCGAACGCCGCCCAGCCCAATTCCAGGCGCGCTGATCAAGGCAGGAACATCATGGTCAAGCTTTTTGAAAAGCCGGTCTTCCGAGGCGTCCCACTACACAACCGGATCGTCGTTTCACCAATGGGCATGTATTCCGCCCATAATGGCTACGTCACGCCATTTCACCTCGTTCACTACGGAAAATTCGCTCAGGGCGGAGCCGGTCTCGTTTTTATCGAACAGACCTCCGTGGTCCGGAAAGGCCGCATCAGCAATGGCGACCTCGGCATTTGGGAAGATGGACACATCGACGGGCTGCGCCAGATCACGCAGGCGATCAGACTGCATGGATCAAAGTCTGCGATCCAGATCGGCCACGGAGGCCGGAAAGCGGGCCAGCAGCGAGCATTCCGCGGCAACGGGCCGCTCTCCGATCGAGATATCGAAATGGGAGAGGAAACTTGGCCGCCCGTTGGTCCTTCGGAGATCGCATTCGCTGAAGGCTACCGGACGCCGACCGCGCTGAGCCATAGCGGCATTGAGGGGGTGCGCGACGCATTCGTCGCTGCGGCGATCCGCTCGGTGCTCGCAGGTTTCGACATCGTCGAGCTCCACATGGCGCACGGCTATTTGCTTCAAACATTTCTTTCCCCGCTCACCAACATGCGCACAGATGAGTATGGCGGCAGCCTCGAGAATCGCATGCGCCTTCCGCTGGAGGTCACTCGCGCGGTGCGCGCGGTCATTCCCGATTCTATGCCCCTCTTCGTTCGGATCTCTGCCGTCGATTGGATCGAGGGCGGCTGGGAGATTGAAGACAGTGTGATCTTCTCGCGCAAACTGAAGGAACTCGGCGTCGACCTCATCGACTGCTCGACAGGCGGCAATCTGCGCGCAGGATCCACAAACGCCAATTTGGCCCGCGGACCCGGCTATCAAGTGCCCTTCGCCGAACGCATCCGCCGGGAGGCCGAGATAGCTACCGGCGCCGTCGGCATGATCCGCACCCCGGACTTTGCAGAGAAGGTTCTTCAAGATGGACGGGCCGATCTGATCTTCCTGGGGCGCCAGATGCTGTTCAACCCCTTCTGGGCGCACCATGCCGCAGAACATTTCGGCCTGACCGGCGGATTTGAAGACTGGCCGGAACAGTACGGCTGGTGGTTGACCAAATGGGGGTCTTCGCTCCGGAACCGGGGCGAAAGCCTGACCGGTTGGGCTGAGCTACCCGAGGCGGCGGAATGAGTAATCGCCACGGCCTCGTAGTCGTTACAGGGGGCGCCCAGGGTATCGGGCGCGCACTCTGCGAAGCCTTCACGGGAGACGGCGCTACGAAAGTCGTCGTACTCGATAAAAATGCCGAGGCGGCAGAAGCGGTTGCAGAATCGATCGGGGGCCGTGCCTTCGGCGTCGATGTAACCGATGCCAGCGCATTTGAAGCTGTTCTCCAGCGCATCGAGGCCGAAGAAGGTGCAATCGGTACGTTTTGCTCCAATGCTGGTGTGGCATGGGGTTTTGGCGGGCCGTCTGACAATGCGGCCTTCGCTGGGGACGATATTTGGCAGCGTTCCTGGGAAATCAATGTCCTAGCGCACGTCAGGGCGGCGCGCTTCCTCTTGCCTCGGATGATCGGCCGTGGAGGGGGGACTTTTGTCGTCACCGCCTCTGCGGCGGGGTTGCTGAACCAAGTGGGAAGCGCCGTGTACGGCACGACCAAACATGCGGTCATCGGCTTCGCCGAAAACATAGCATTTTCCCATCGTCACCAGGGCATCCGTGTTGCGGTTCTCTGCCCGCAAGGGGTCGATACCGAACTTCTGCATAATCTGCCGAAGGGGCCGGAAAGCTCCGATGGCGTGTTGAGCGCTAAGGACGTCGCCCAGGCCACCCTGAAGGGCCTTGATGAGGGAGGTTTTCTGATCCTTCCGCACAAGATCGTGGCGGAATACTGCAGCAAAAAATCTGAAAACTATGATCGCTGGATCGGCGGCATGTCCAAACTCACCCAGCGCCAAATTTCCTGAGAGGACAGGTCATGAGAGAAGCAGTAATTGTCGCGACCGCCCGCACGCCGATCGGCAAGGCCTATCGCGGCGCTTTCAATGACACATCCGG
Source organism: Chelatococcus sp. YT9 (assembly GCF_018398315.1). Classification (NCBI taxonomy): domain Bacteria; kingdom Pseudomonadati; phylum Pseudomonadota; class Alphaproteobacteria; order Hyphomicrobiales; family Chelatococcaceae; genus Chelatococcus; species Chelatococcus sp. YT9. The sequence goes on along the minus strand of NZ_JAHBRW010000003.1, from coordinate 53,000 downwards.
TGCCCAGCTCGGCGCACACGCAATTCGCAATGCCCTGGAGCGCGCCAATATTGAGGGCGCGGAAATCGAGGATGTTGTGATGGGGTCTGCACTTCCGGAGGGCACGACTGGCTTGAACGTCGCACGCCGCGCAGCGCTGACGGCTGGCCTACCGGTTACCGCGTCTGGCACCACCATCGATCGCCAATGCTCCTCTGGTCTGCAGGCGATGGCCGTCCTTGCGAATGCGATCCGGAACGATGGCTTGTCGATCGGCATCGCTGGCGGCCTGGAGTCCATTAGCCTCGTTCAAAACAACCACCAGAACCGCTTTCGCCTTGTCGACGAAGAGGCCAGCGGTCCAGCCGCAGACGTCTACTTGCCGATGATCGATACGGCGGAGGTCGTCGCCAAGCGCTACAATATATCTCGCGAACAGCAGGATGAATTTGCGCTCGAGAGCCAGCGTCGGGTGGCTGTAGCTCGGGAAGCCAATCGCTTTGACGCAGAAATCGCGCCGATTTCGGTCCGAATGGCGACTGTCGGTAAGCAGACCGGCGACGTTTCATACAAGAACATTACCCTCGCACAGGATGAAGGCCCCCGTCCCGAAACCACTCTTGAAAGCTTGGCAAACCTGAAGCCGGTCCGAGATGGCGGTGTTATCACCGCGGGCAACGCCTCTCAGCTGTCGGACGGCGCCTCGGCTCACGTCATGATGAGCTCGCTGGAGGCTGAGCGCCGGGGAATTCAGCCTCTCGGTATTTTCCGCGGCTTCAACGTCGCGGGTTGCGCGCCAGACGAGATGGGCATCGGCCCGGTCGTCGCCATTCCGAGGTTGCTAGAGCGGCATGGCCTCAAAATTGACGACATCGGGATTTGGGAACTGAACGAAGCCTTCGCGGTTCAGGCGCTCTACTGCCGCGATCGCCTTGGTATCGACCCCGAGAAGTTCAACGTCAGCGGCGGGGCGATTGCCGTCGGCCATCCTTATGGCATGAGCGGCGCGCGCCTATCGGGGCACGCCTTGATCGAGGGAAATCGCCGAGGCGCCAAATATGCCGTGGTCACGATGTGCGTGGGCGGCGGGATGGGTGCTGCCGGCCTATTCGAAATTGTTTGACGGAGAAGCGCTTGATGACCAGCGAAACCCTGTCCGTCTTGGTGACGGGTGCTTCATCGGGCCTAGGCGCGCATTTCGCGCGCCTGGTTGCACAAAATGGCCATAGCGTCATTCTCGCTGCCAGGCGTCTCGAGCCTTTGGAAGCGCTCAAAGACGAAATCACCTCAAATGGCGGCCGGGCCATTTCAGTGAGGCTGGACGTGTCCGAGGAGGACTCGATCGGTCGGGCCTTTGCGCAGATCCACGACTCGGGCGAGCGCGCCGACGTTGTGATCAACAATGCAGGTGTGACCGACGCAAAGCCCGCGCTGGATATCACCGCTGCGGATTGGGATCGTGTTGTCGATACCAATTTGCGCGGCGTCTTCCTGATGGCGCAAGCCGCGGCACGGCGCATGAAAGCAAATGGCGGCGGGTCCATTATCAATGTGGCCTCGATTCTGGGGCACCGCGTCGCTGGTGGTGTGGCGAGCTACACGGCCAGCAAGGCAGGCGTGGTCAGGCTGACCGAGGCACTCGCGCTCGAATGGGCTCGCTACGGCATCCGCGTCAACGCGCTCTGCCCTGGTTACATAGAGACAGATCTCAACCGCGAGTTCTTCGAAAGCGAGCAGGGCAAGGCTCTTATCAAGCGCATTCCGCATCGCCGGCTCGGAAGGCCAGCTGATCTGGACGGCGCGCTGCTGCTGCTTGCCTCCGACGCGGGTCGCTACATCACCGGGACGTCGATCGTTGTCGATGGCGGCCACCTCGTCTCTAGTCTCTGACTGCGGATCGTCTCATGGACTTCACTGTATCACCGCGCATCGAAGAGTTTCGGACGCGCATCGCCGCTTTTGTTGAGAGCAAGGTGCTCCCGCTAGAAGCTAACCGTTCAAGCTACGACGAGCACGACAACATCCGGCTCGATCTCGCGGACAAACTGCGCGCCGAGGCGCGAGCTGAGGGCTTATGGTGCCTTCAGCTCAAGCCGAACACGGGCGGACAAGGCCTCGGCAAGATGGGCATGGCGGTTTGCTATGAGGCCATGAACCGTTCGATCTTTGGGCCCGTCATTTTCAATTCCGCGGCGCCCGATGATGGCAACATGATGCTTCTGGAAGCCGTGGGCACGGAAACTCAGAAGGAGCGCTGGCTAAAACCAATCGTGGGGGGAAAAGTCCGCTCCGCCTTTGCCATGACGGAGCCGATGCCCGGCGGGGGCTCGGACCCTTCCATGATTCAAACAAGGGCTGAGAAACGTGGCGGAAAATACATCATAACCGGCCGCAAATGGTTCATCACTGGTGCGGACGAAGCGCAGCACTTCATTTTGATCGCCAAAACCTCTGACGATCCCCGCAAGGGACTGACAGCTTTCTTGTTCGATCGCAATCAGCCGGGTTGGCGCATTGAACGCCGGATCGAAATCATGGGGCCGGAGGAGCACGGAGGCCACTGCGAACTCGTGTTCGATGGCCTGGAAATCCCGGCCTCCGAAGTCATTATGAACGAGGGTGACGGGCTGAAGGCGACGCAAATCCGACTGGGCCCAGCCCGGCTAACCCATTGCATGCGTTGGCTCGGCCTGTCGAAGCGCTGCGTTGAGATCGCCCGCGCCTACGCCTCCGAACGTTCCGGGTTCGGCGTCCGGCTAGCGGATCGCGAGTCGATCCAAATGATGCTGGGCGGTCTCGCCATGAAAGTAGAGATCGGCCGATTGCTGGTGATGAAGGCTGCCTGGGAACTCGATCGCGGTCGTTTCGCCCGCAAAGAGGTCTCGATGGCGAAGGTTCACGTCGCCAATTTGCTCCATGAAGCCGCTGACATCGCCATCCAGATCAACGGTGCACGCGGCTATTCAAAAGACACTGTGCTGGAATGGATTTACCGATACGCCCGACAGGCGCGCCTCGTCGATGGCGCTGACGAAGTGCACAAGATGGTTCTGAACAATCATCTTGAGAAGCACGGCGCAGACTTCTGGCGCTGGGAAGCGTCTTCAAATGACTGAGGTTCATGAAGGGTCGGCGGCTCGAGCCGGATCCGTCGAGTTCTCGATGGAGAGGCTCAGCGCTTATCTCGATGCCGCATTTGGAAGGGGGGCCCTCAAACTCGACCGGGTCGGCGGCGGTCAGTCCAACCCGACCTTCTTCGTCGACCACGGGGGCCGCCGCATGGTCCTCCGTAAGAAGCCGCCTGGCGAAATCCTGCCGGGCGCACATGCGGTTGAGCGCGAGTATCGCGTGCTCAAGGCACTGGAGAAGACCGATGTGCCGGCGCCGAAGGCATTGATGCTGTGCGAAGATACTGGGGTCGTTGGGACACCTTTCTATCTGATGGAGCGCGTAGAAGGTCGCGTCTTTCACGATTGCTCGCTCACGGACGTTGCACCAGAAGAACGCCGGCCGCTCTATTACGCAACAGCCGACGCCATGGCGAAACTGCATGCGGTCGATCCAAATGCAATTGGCTTGTCGGACTATGGGAAACCCGGGAATTACTTCCAGCGCCAGATTACGCGCTGGTCACGTCAGTACCATGAATCCCCATCGCATCGCATTCCCGCCCTTGACCGAGTGATCTCCTGGCTAAGCGATCACCAGCCACCAGAAGACGGTCGAATCGCGATCGCTCACGGCGACTTCCGGGTTGGAAACATGCTCTTCCATCCCACGCGGCCGGAGGTGGTCGCAATCCTTGATTGGGAGCTCTCTACGCTTGGTCATCCCCTCGCAGACCTGGGGTTGTGCTGTATGCCGTGGCGCTCCGCTCCCGACGAGTATGGAGGCATGCTGGGTCTCGATTTGGAGTCTTTGCAACTTCCGACCGAGAACGAGTTTGTGCGCCGCTATTATGGGAGCGCCGTGCCGACAGTGCCGTTGACTCCATTCCACGTATGCTTTGCGCTTTTCCGCTTCGCAGTGATTTTCGTCGGCATTGCCGACCGCGCTCGCGCGGGCAACGCGGCCTCCGCCGACGCGGCTGCGGTTGGACCACTGGCGGTGCGTTTTGCGGAAAGAGCATGGGAAGCCGCCAGGGAGCTGACCCATCCAAACTAATAGCCACGGGCGAACGGCCTCGATCAGGAGGCTATTCGTGACGTGCCCATCAAGACGAGGACTCCATGAGCAGCGAGAAGATCCGTTACGTCCAGTTGGACAATCCGCCTGTAAATGCGCTTTCACATTCTCTCCGCGCCTCGATCGTGGAACAACTGAGAAGTGCTAATGACGATCCCTCAATTGAAGCGATTGTTCTTCTCGGGTCTGAGAAGACCTTCTCGGCTGGCGCCGACATCAGCGAATTCGGCACTCCGAAAGCAACGGCTGCACCGGATTTCCCGCAGATACTCCAGGCTGTCGAAGGCAGCGCGAAACCGGTAATCGCTGCAATTTCAGGTATCTGCATGGGTGGCGGTCTTGAACTCGCCCTAGCAGCGCATGCGCGTGCCGCAAAACCCGATGCCCGATTGGCACTGCCGGAGGTCAATATCGGCATCATCCCGGGCGCCGGCGGCACCCAACGGCTTCCGCGGGCGGTGCAACCGGCCGATGCGGTCGACATGATCGTCACCGGGCGCGTGCGAAGTGCTCGTGACCTGGCCGGGAGCGGATTGCTTGATGCTATCGACGATGATGTCGTCAACGCAGCCACTAAAATTGCCCAGGACCTCGCTAGCGGCGCTCGGCAGCAGTCTCTGCTCCGCGACCGAGCTGTCGACGCCGAAGCTGTAATGGCAGCAGTTGAAGCCCGTCGAACTCCAGGGTTGCGTCCGGCTGCAATCGCCGCGCTCGAGGCCATCACCGCGACAGCGAAGTTGCCGTTCGAGGAAGGAATTGCGCTCGAAAGCCGCATTTTCAATGAGCTTGAAAACAGCCCTGAAGCCAAGGCTCTGCGCTATGCTTTTTTTGCGGAGCGAGCCGCCGGCAAGCTTGACGGACCAACGGTCCAAGCGAAACGCATCGAAACCGTCGGCATCGTCGGCAGCGGGACGATGGGCCGCGGCATTGCGATAGCAGTCGCCCGAGCCGGGATCTCGGTTCGACTGGTTGATGCCAATCCCGCGGCGCTCACCGCCGCCCAAAACGCGATCGGTACAATGTTTGATCGCGACGTGGAGAAGAATCGCATCTCCGCTCCGCAGCGAGACTCTGCATTGTCCCGCATTACATACCATGAAGATCTTCCAGACTTGCGGTCGGTCGATATGGTGATCGAGGCGGTGTTTGAAGACATGAATGTCAAGCACGAGGTATTCTCGATGCTGGATAAGATCTGCAGACCCGATGCGATCCTGGCCTCGAACACTTCGATGCTCGACATCAATGAAATCGCATCGAGAACATCCGATCCGCCGCGTGTCGTAGGACTGCATTTCTTCTCTCCAGCAAACGTCATGCGTTTGCTCGAAGTTGTGAGGAGTGATGAGACCTCTCGAGAAACCCTTGCAACAGCACTGGATTTTGCAAAACGGATCGGGAAGGTCGCTGTCGTGGCCGGTAGTTGCCACGGATTCATCGGCAACCGGATGCTCGAGGCTTACCTGGACCGGACATACCTTATGGTCGAAGAGGGTGTCAGCCCCTATGAGATCGACGATGCTCTGGAGGAATGGGGAATGGCTATGGGGCCGTTCCGGATGCTCGACTTGGTAGGGAACGACGTTTCCCATCGCGTGCGTTTAGATCGACGCCGACGGTTCCCGGAAACGTATATCTCTCCAATCGGAGAGATCATGACCCCGGCTGGTCGCCTGGGCCAGAAGTCGGGTGCCGGCTGGTACGATTTCACGCCTGGAAAAGCCAGAGGGGTGCCTGCGAAGGCAGCTGAACAACTCCTTGAAGAGGCGCGACGCAGCATCGGGCGCACACCGCGTTCATATTCACGCGGGGAGATCGTGGCGGAGCTCACCGAGGCATTGGCAAAGGAGGGGGCCGCGATTCTCGCAGAAGGACATGCCGCTTCTGCAACCGACATCGATGTCGTCTATCTGAATGGATACGGTTTTCCGCGCCATCGCGGTGGTCCGATGTTTGCTGCGGAGCTTGAGGCCTCGACACAAAGCTGAAGCTCACCCGTAAAAACAGTTCTCTGGAGTATACTATGAAGGCGTTGCTTAGCCGCGAGCCCGGCGGCCCAGACACTCTCCACTGGGCCGATATACCCGCGCCTGTACCTGGTCCGGGACAACTGCTGGTTCGAACGGCCGGCGTCGGGCTCAATTTCCCGGACGGCTTGATCATTGAAGACCTCTATCAGATCAAGCCCGAGAGACCCTTCTCGCCGGGTGGGGAACTGGCAGGTATGGTGGAGATGGTCGGCGAGGGCGTTGCTGGCTTTCGTGTCGGTGATGCGGTGGTCGCCGTAACATTGTTCGGCGCTCTGCAAGAGCTCGTCGTGATCGATGCCTCAAACTGCGCCGCGATAGCTGCAGAATTCGACCTGATTTCAGCATCTGTTTTCCCGTTCGTATACGGCACCGTATGGCATGCCCTTGTCGAACGTGGAGGCCTGAAGGAAGGGGAGAGAGTTCTTGTGCTGGGCGCAGGAGGCGGAATTGGACAAGCTGCCTGCGAGGTCGCAAAGGCGCTCGGCGGTATCGTGCTAGCAGCGGCCAGTAGCCGCGAGAAACTCGACGCCGCGTTGGCAGCGGGCGCGGATGTCGTGATCGAGTATCCGGCCGAAATGACGACCACGGACCAAAGGCCATTGGGCGCGGCCTTGAAGAGCAGCGCAGGCCCGTCAGGGATTGATGTGGTCGTGGATCCGGTGGGCGGCCTCTACGCCGAGCCGGCGCTGAGGGCGGTCGGTTGGGAAGGTCGATATCTCGTCATTGGCTTTACCGCAGGGATTCCGAACCTGCCTCTCAATTTGCCGCTCCTAAAGGGTTGCGATATTCGCGGCGTCTTCTGGGGTGAAGTTCTGCGGCGAAATCCGAATGCTTTTTCGAGCCAAGTGGGCGCCATGCTTGAGCACATCAAGGCTGGCCGTTTGCGGCCCAAGCCCACCGTTGTCCTTCCATTCGATAAAGCGTCAGATGGCATCGCTTTGATCAAGGCTCGCGCCGCGGCCGGCAAGATCGCGATTGATCTTCGGAACCTTAAGACGTGAGCTTGCCATGGGGTGCGGCGGCAATGTGCGCCGCCTCCCGTATAGTTTTTCGAGCGAAGATATTGCAGACGCATTTCCGGTCGCGTTCCGGGCTAGTGGCCATCTAGCGATCGACTCATCGGGGGCCGCTCAGGTTCACCAACTCAGCCGTATGCTCGCCCAGACGTGTGGCGGGCGGCGCAGGTGACAAGCACGATCCCTTAGTTTGATCGGAAATCCCAGCAGCAATAGTCTGGCCTGGATGACGGTGCGGACTCCTGAAATCAGCAGCAGTGCTGACGGAGTCACCTGAGAGAGTGCGTCCGGTCAGCTCAGTGTGAGTAGCAGATCCTTGGTGTCGATCTGGTCGCCGGCCTTGACCAGCACCTCGCTCACCGTACCGTCGCGGTCCGCATGCAGCGAGGTCTCCGTCTTCATGGCCTCGATCGACAGCAGGACGTCACCGGCCTTGATCGCCTGTCCTGCGGACACGGCCACGGTGGAGATCACCCCGGGCATCGGCGCGCCGACCTGGCCGGGATGGCCTGCTTCCGCCTTTCGGCAAACCGGCCGGCTGGCGACGCGGTTGCGGTCCGGCACCTTGACGATTCGGGGCTGGCCGTTGAGCTCGAAGAACACCTTGACCATCGCCTGCTCGTCGGGCTCCGCGGTCGCCTGGTGCTGGATCACGAGCGTCTTGCCGGTGTAGATCTCGGGCAGCACCTCTTCACCGACCGCCACACCGTAAAAATAGGCCGGCGTCGGCAGGGTGCTGACCGGGCCGTATTTCTCTGCCGCCATCGCAAAGTCGGTGAAGACCTTCGGATACATCAGATAGGAGGCGAATTCGGGGCCGCTGACGGGGCGGCCGAGCTGTGCCTCGACGGTCTTGCGCTCGGCGGCGAGGTCGGCGTCCGGCAGGAGCGAGCCGGGGCGAGCGGTAAAGGGCGCCTCGCCCTTCAGGGCCTTCGTCTGCAGGGCCTCGGGCCAGCCTCCCGGCGGCTGTCCCAGATCCCCCTTCAGCATCGAGACGACAGATTCCGGAAAGGCGATATCGCGGTCCGGGCTCTCGACATCGGCGACGGTGAGGTCTTGGCTGACCATCATCAAGGCCATGTCGCCGACCACCTTGGAGGAGGGGGTCACCTTGACGATGTCGCCGAACATGCGGTTCGCATCGGCATAGGCTTGCGCCACGCCGTGCCACCGCGTCTCCAGCCCGAGCGCGCGGGCCTGTTCCTTGAGGTTGGTGAATTGGCCGCCCGGCATCTCATGGAGATAGACCTCGGAGGCGGGGCCCTTCAGGTCACTCTCGAAGGCGGCGTACTGGCTGCGGACGGCTTCCCAATAGAACGAGATGCGCCGGATCCAGGCCGTGTCGAGCCCGGGGTCCCGGTCGGTGCCGCTCAGGGCTTCCACGATCGAGCCCAAGCAGGGCTGCGAGGTCCCTCCCGAGAAGGCGTCCATCGCCGCATCGACGATGTCGACGCCGGCTTCGACCGCGGCCAGCACGGTCGCGGCGGCGATGCCCGAGGTATCGTGGGTGTGGAAATGGATCGGAATGTCCGTCGCCTCCCGCAGGGCCTTGAACAGGATCTGCGCGGCGCGCGGCTTGAGCAGCCCGGCCATGTCCTTGACCGCGATGATATGCGCGCCCGCCTTTTCCAGCTGGGCGGCGAGGCCGGCATAGTACTTCAGATCGTATTTCGGCCGGGCGGAGTTGAGGATGTCGCCGGTATAGCAGATCGCCGCCTCGCAGAGCTTGCCCTCGGCGAGAACGCCATCCATCGCGACGCGCATGTTCTCGACCCAGTTCAGGCAGTCGAAAATTCGGAATACGTCGATCCCGCCCCTGGCGGCCTCGCGGATGAAATAGCGCACGACATTGTCGGGGTAGTTCTTGTAGCCGACGCCGTTGGCGCCGCGCAGCAGCATCTGGAACAGGATGTTGGGCGCGCCTTCGCGGATACGGGCGAGACGCTCCCAGGGATCCTCCGTCAGGAAGCGCATGGCGACGTCGAAGGTCGCCCCGCCCCAGCATTCGAGCGAGAACAGGTTCGGCAGCGCGCTCGCATAGACCGGCGCGATCCGGGCGATGTCATACGTCCGCATCCGCGTCGCAAGAAGCGACTGGTGGGCGTCCCGCATGGTGGTGTCGGTGAGCAGCACCTGCTTCTGGTCGCGCACCCAGCGGGCAAATCCCTGCGGACCCAGCTCGGCGAGCTTCTCGCGGGTGCCCGGCATGATCGGCGCGTCGACGAAAGGCAGCACGGGCGCGGCGGCATCGGCCGGAGCGCGGTCGCGGTCGCGCGTCTCGGGATGGCCGTTCACCGTCACGTCGGCGAGATAGCTCAGCAGCTTGGTCGCACGATCCTGCCGCTTCACCTGCCGGAAAAGCTCGGGCGTCGTGTCGATGAAGCGGGTCGTGTAGCTCAGATCGGCAAAGGACGGGTGGCCGACGATCGCCTCGAGGAAGGTCAGGTTCGTCGCGACGCCGCGGATCCGGAACTCGCGCAAGGCGCGATCCATGCGCGCGATCGCCTCATGCGGCGTCGGCGCCCAGGCGGTGACCTTCTCCAGGAGCGGGTCGTAGTGGCGCGTGATCACCGCGCCGGGATAGGCGGTGCCGCCATCGAGCCGGATGCCGAAGCCGGAAGCCGCGCGATAGCCGGTGATGCGGCCATAGTCCGGGATGAAGCTCTGCTCGGGGTCCTCGGTCGTCACGCGGCACTGGAGTGCGTGGCCGTTGAGACGGATCGCCTCCTGGGGCGGCACGCCTGAGGCTTCCGTGCCGATGGCATGGCCTTCGAGGATGTGGATCTGCGCCTTGACGATGTCGATCCCGGTGACGAGCTCGGTGACCGTATGCTCGACCTGGATGCGCGGATTGACCTCGATGAAGTAGAATCGGCCGGTGTCGACATCCATCAGGTACTCGACCGTGCCCGCGCCGACATAGTTCGACGCCCTGGCGATGCGCAGGGAGTAGTCGGCGAGCTCGGCCCGCTGTGCGTCGGTGAGATAAGGGGCGGGCGCCCGCTCGACGACCTTCTGATTGCGCCGCTGGATCGAGCAGTCGCGTTCGAAAAGGTGGACCGCGTTGCCATGGGTGTCGCCGAGGATCTGGCTCTCGACATGGCGGGCCCGCTCGACGAGCTTCTCCAGATAGACCTCGTCCTTGCCGAAGGCGGCCTTGGCCTCACGCTTCGCTTCGGTGACCTCGCGAGCGAGATCGGCGGCGGCGCGTATGACGCGCATGCCGGGCCCGCCGCCGCCCCAGGAGGCCTTGAGCATCACCGGGTAGCCGATCGTCTCGGCCATCTGCGCCACCACCGCCATGTCGTCGGGCAGCGGATCCGTGGCGGGCACGACCGGCACGCCGACCGAAATGGCGAGGTTGCGGGCCGCGACCTTGTTGCCGAGTTGCCGCATCGTATCGGCAGTCGGGCCGATGAAGGCGATGCCGGCCTTGTTGCAGACCTCGACGAATTCCGGACTTTCGGAGAGCAATCCATATCCGGGGTGGATCGCATCGGCGTGCGATAGCTTCGCCACCCGGATCACCTCGTCGATCGACAGATAGCTCTCGATCGGGCCGAGATCCTTCCGCAGATGCGGACCACGCCCGATCCGGTAGCTCTCATCCGCCTTGAAGCGGTGGAGCGAGAGCTTGTCTTCCTCGGCCCAGACCGCGACCGTCTTGAGGCCAAGCTCATTGGCCGCCCGAAAGACGCGGATCGCGATCTCAGACCGGTTGGCGACAAGGATCTTTGTGATGGTCTTGACCATATTGACAGTCCCGCGCTTGCACAGCGTCTCACGGCTGCATGCGACGCAGTTCTGCTGAGAACTGGGGTCATTGAGCACCGATCAGACGAGCTTGGAGGAGATCGATTTTCCGCAGCCGTACATTTGGCGTTCACAAGCTTGAGACGAGTGATCTGGCCCTTTCAAAGGGCAGGCCAATCGCCTCAAGGCCATAAAGCGCGCATGTACGGTCGGGCTGGTCCGGCGCTGCACCGGGCAGAATTCTGCCACTTGCCCACACAGCGAGTCAGAACCCATTCAGTTGCGAAGCGATACTTGCGGTCCCTACAGCGTTACGGTCCGGTCGATGGACAGGATGAACGGCGTGTTCTTAGGCACGAAATTCTCCTCGTCCTGTAACACCTCGGCCCAGAGAGGAGCGGCTACCGCCTCGCGCATCGCGTCCGTGCCGTCGAACCATGCCTCCGTCACGCCGTCGTAATCGGGCCATGTCGGCTCGGCGTATTCCTCCATCAGCGTGTGGGATTGCACATAACGCCGGATCTGCGGCTGTTTTGCCACCAGTGGCCCGTGGATCTTTTCCCAGTGGTCATGGAAGGCAGCGGTCTCCATGCCCGGCCGGCGGGTCAGAAACTCGATCAGCCGCAGCATGCCGTCGGAGCGCGGCCCGTCCTTGATCACGGCCTCCTGCGCGACGATCGATTTCGTCGCGGCGGTGTCGGTGAAAATGTCGAGGTCGGCGCTCGCCGCGCCAAAAGCGGCGCCAGCGCGCATCGCCTGGAGCGCCTCGACCGAATCCACCCAGAACTTCTCGACGCCGTCGAAAATCGGCGCGACCGTCCGGGCATAGGCTGACGGCTTCACATGGTTTTGCTCGTAGTGGCGCAGGCCTGGAATTCTCGCGGCCAGCCGCCTATGGGTGTCACTCCAGTAAGCCTGGAAGTCTTCGACCGGCATGCCCGGCTTCCGGCGGTAGCAGAAGATCAGCTTTATCATCGATATCCCTTTACGATCTGCCGGTTCAGAACATGTAGCGCTTGAAGCCGCCATCGACGGGAATGACCGTGCCGGTGATGTAGCCCGCCCGCGGCGATGCCAGGAACGTCACCAGGTCGGCCAGTTCTTCCGGCTCGCCGAAGCGCCCCATGGGAATGAGGTCCTCGGAGAACTGCTTTTCGCGTTCAGGCGCATAAAGTCGCGTCATCTGCTCCGAATGGATCTTGCCCGGACCAATGCAGTTGACGGTAATCCCGTCCTTCGCCACGAGGTCCGACACGCCCTTCGCCCAAGCATGGACCGCGACCTTGGCGACGCCGGCGGAATTGAGCCCCATGACCTCGCTGGGACCGGTGACGTTCAGGATGCGGCCCCAGCGCCGCTGCTGCATTCCGGGCAGGACGTATTTGGCGACCTGCCGGTGGCGTAGCCAGTTCAGCGTCATGGACGCCTCCCAATCCTCCTCGCTTTCGTCCAGGCCGATCGTCTTGCTGGCACCCATGCAGTTGACCAGGATGTCGATGCCGCCATGCGTCTCCATGGCGCGCGCCGTGACGGTCTGCGGTGCGTCGGGCGCCATCATGTCCGCCTCGATCGTGCCGACCTTCGGCGATCCGGCCTGACGGCAGGCCTCCGCCACCTCGTCCAGCAGGTTCGGGCGGCGGCCCACGATCGCCAGCTCCACGCCTTCGGCGGCAAGCGACAACGCGATGGCGCGGCCAATACCGATACTCGCGCCGGTCACGAGAGCCCGGAGCCCTTGCAGATGGAGATCCATGTCATCCTCCCGATGCGGCGCGCTGGCGCTTCCGCCGGCTGCGTTTTGCCCGCGTTTCCGTCAGCTTCCGGCGCCGACAAAGGCTGCCCGCGCCACATCGAAGGCGCCGGCCGTCAGGCCTCGCTCGCGCAGCAGATTGCGCTGCACCTTCTCGGTCTTGGTGCGCGGAAGGGCGTCGACGATCTCGATGTAGCGGGGGCGGCAGAACTTCGGCAGGACCTGTTCGGCAAAGCGGGCGATGTCCTGCGGCCCGATGGCCTGGCCTTCCACCAGCACGGCAGCGACCATGATTTCGTCCTCGCCGTCGTCGAGATCCGAGGGCACGGCGAAGACCGCGGCTTCCTTGATCGCGTCCAGGCGTTCAAGCGCTTCCTCCACCTCGTAGGAGGACACATTCTCGCCGCGCCTGCGGATACGGTCCTTGATGCGGTCGATGAAGAAAACGAAGCCGTCCTCATCCATCCGCCCGGCATCGCCGGTATGGAACCAGAGATTGCGGGTGGCCTCGACCGTCTTTTCCGGCATGCCGTCATAGCCGGCCATGAAGCCGCTCGCCGCGTTCGGGCGCACGACGATCTCGCCGACGCTGTTGCGCGGCATCTCGCGGTCGGTATCCGGATCCACGATGCGCACGTCGAAATAGGGTCCGTATGCCTTGCCGCAGGAGCCGGACCGGGTGTCGCCCACCTTCTCGTAGGTCGGGATGTTGCATTCCGTCATGCCGTAGCTGGAAACGATTTCCGGCACGCCGAAGCGCTCGCGCCAGACCTTTTCATGCTCCGTCAGATTGGGGCCGGGCATGACGAGCCGCAGCTTGTGCTGCCTGTCCCTCGGGCTCGGTGGCTGGTTGAGCACGAAGGGAATGACGGCGCCCACCACCACGGTCAGTGTCACGCCATGGGAGATCACGTCGTCCAGCCAGGCGCTGGCGCTGAATTTCGGCCGGATGACGACCGCCGCGCCGGAAACCAGACCTCCATAGACCTGAATGAACAGGCCGTTGACATGGTAGAGCGGCAGCACGTCGTAGAGCACGTCGTCCGGCGTCATCAGCGTGTTGTCGGCCATGCCCAGCCCGTAGAGGTAACAATGGGCATGCGGCATGAGCACGCCCTTCGAAGGCCCCGTCGTGCCGGAGGTATAGAGGATGCAGGCAATGTCCTGCGGCCGCGGCATGGGGCCGTCGTAAAGCCCGGCGCCGCGCCAGCCTGCGAAGGGCAGGATACGGCGGGCCTCATGTCCGGGGAATGCTTCCGCGCCAACCACCACGATCGTCCCGACATCGGGTGCCTGATGAAGGACCTCGGCCAGGGGCGCGATGCACTGGCCGCCGACGATGGCGTAGCGGGCCTTCGAACGCAGGACCTGCGATTCGAGGATCGGGCCGCTGAGGCCGGTATTCATAGCGACCATGATGGCGCCGAGCCGTCCCAGCCCAATCCAGATGCGGATGAAATCGAGGCTGTTCGGGGTCATGACGATCACCCGGTCGCCCGGCTGGATACCGAGACCGTTGAGATAGTCCGCGACGCGTCGGGCATCCTCGTTTGCCTGCGCGTAGCTCAGCACGCCTTCGCCGATGCTGACGATAAAGGGCTTGTCCCCTAGGCTTTTCGCCTGCGCGGCCACCACGACCGGCAGGCTCCATTGCGTATTGTCGTACTTCGCCTCGAACATGTGTGCGCTGCTCCGCCTATCGCCTGAATCCAAGCACACCGTCCTTGAGAACGGTTCTGTCCGCGCCGACTTTCGTCACGAACCGTATGCGCCCCTCTTCGCGCCACAACTCCAGGCGAAGCCGCTCGCCGGGATATACCGGCGCCGAAAAGCGGGCACCCACCTCCGCGACGAGGCCATCCGCGACGCGGGCATCCTGCCGGGCAAGAGCGTGAACGCTCATGCCGAGCGTGCACAGGCCGTGAAGAAGCGGCTTCTCGAGCCCCAATCCGCGGGCCGCATCCGGATCGATATGGATCGGATTGCCGTCGCCGCACAGCCGATAGAGAGCGGCCTGGTCGGGCCGCGTCTCGACCTCCAGGATGCCATCCGGCCCGCGGTCGGGCAGAGGCTCCGGCTCGACGCGTTCCGCCCTGGGCGCGCCGTCCAACCCGCCATCCCCCATGCAAAACAGCGAGCTCGTGGCACGCGCCAGAAGACTGTTGTCACTCGCGGAAAACACTTCGGCGACGACATCGACGATCAGGCCCTTGCCCGCGCCGCGGTCGGCGACCGTCCCGATATGATAGCGGACGACGATCGATCCCTCCGGCGCCAGCGGCTGGAGGATTTCCAGCCGTTCGGAGCCGTGCAGGAGCCGCTTCAGGTCGACGCCGAGCTGCGGCAGCCAGGCATTGGTCGGCCAGCACAGGATACTGTAGAATGAAGGCAGGGGTTTCAGCCCTTTTTCGTAAACGAAGGGAAGCGCCTCTCCGGCCGGAAGATCGGCGCCGGCGCCCACGGCCAGCGCATAGAGGATAACCTCCCGCGTGCCGTACGTGGCGCGCGCCTCGGGCGGGCGGTATTCTCTCAGGTGCTTGTAGGTCAGCACGTTTCCTGCTCCTTGTGCCGCCGTCGTCACTGCCGCATGCCGGTCTTCGCGACGCGATAGGCGTCCATCAGACGTGCCGTCTGCTCGCCGATGGACGGAAAGGCCTGCGCTCCGTCCAGCGAGACGATCTCATCGATGCGGGTTGCGATGTCGTCGACGTCAGGCGTGCCCTCGCCGAAGGTCACGCCCCTGCCATGCACCATGCGATTGATCGCGAAATGGCGCGCGCCGGCGGTGAAGATGCCGCCGCTCTCACTGCAGGCCTCGCTGCACAGATAGGCGACCATGGGCGCCACATATTCCGGCTTCATCGCCTCGGCGGTCTCGCTATCCAGCAAGGCCTCGGTCATGCGCGTCGTGGCCGACGGCGCCAGGCAGTTGATGAGGACGCCCTTGCGGCCCAGCTCCAGCTTGACCGCGTTGGCAAAACCGACGAGCGCCATCTTGGCCGCCGCGTAGTTCGACTGGCCGAAATTGCCGTAAAGCCCGGACGGCGAGGTGGTGAGAACGATGCGACCATAGCCTCTCTCGACCATGACCGCCGCAGCCGCCCGCGCGCAGAAGAAACTCCCCATCATGTGGATGTCCATGACGGCGCGGAAATCCTCGTCCGTCATCTTCAGAAGCGAGCGGTCGCGCAGAATGCCGGCATTGCATACGAGAATATCCAGCCCGCCGAACGCCGCGACCGCCTGATCGACCATGCGCCGTGCGCCCGCCGGATCGGTGACGCTGTCGCCATTGGCGACCGCCTGCCCGCCCGCCGCGTGGATTTCCTCCACCACCCGGTCTGCCGGGCTGTCGCCGCTGGTGCTGCCGTCCAGCCCGGTGCCGAGATCGTTGACGACGACATTCGCGCCAAGGCTGGCCAGAAGCAGCGCATAGTGCCGCCCCAGACCGTTTCCGGCGCCCGTGACCAGCGCTGTCCGTCCGTCGAACCGGATCGTCATTCCGAGGCTCCTGCTTCGCGTTTCCTGAAAACGGGGACGGACCGGCCGTCCCGCTCGATGAATTCCACGTCGACGGCGTCGCCGATGGCGAGGTCGGCGGGATCGTCGCAGAGGATATTGGTGAGCATCGCCACGCCCTCCTCCAGCGACACATAGGCGATCACGTAAGGGGCGCCGGCGCGCCGCATGGTGCTGAGCGTATAGATCTTCCCACGCTCGCGACTTTCCACCCAGGAGGTCTCGTCGGAAAAGCAATGCGGACAGATGTTGCGCGGGTAGAAATGCACCGCGCCACAGGCGTTGCAGGATTTGAGCAGAAGCTTCCCCTTGGATGCCGCTTCCCAGTAGGTCGCAGTTTCGGGATTGGCGAAGGCCGGAACGGATTCGGTCATGACTGGCGCTCCAGAACGAGGGTTGCGCTGGCATGGCGGGTCGAAAGCGGCCCGCCGATCCCCTGCGCGAGCGCCAGGCGGCAGTCCTTAACCTGCACGGCAGGATGCGCCTCGCCGCGCAATTGCCGCACGGCCTCGATGACCTTGGTGATGCCGCCGCGATTGCCGGGATGGTTGTTGCAGAGTCCGCCGCCATCGGTGTTGAAGGGCAGCTTGCCGACGCCCGAGATCAGGTTGCCATCGGCAACGAAGCGGCCACCCTTGCCCTTCTCGCAGAAGCCCAGATCTTCGAGCTGCATCAGGACCGTTATGGTGAAGCTGTCATAGATCGAGGCGTAGTCGATGTCGGACGGCGTAACGCCAGCTTCCGCGAAGGCGGCGCGGCCCGAGGCCGCCGCAGCCGTATAGGTCACGTCGATGCGGCCGCCATTCTGCGTTTTGATCGCCTCGCCCGCGCCCATGACCGAAACGAGCGGGCTTTTCAGGCTTCTGGCAATTTCCGGGCGGGCGACGATCAGCGCGCCGCCGCCATCGCTGACCACGCAGCAATCGAGCCGATGCAGGGGGTCGGCGATCATCGGCGAGTTCACGACATCCTCGACCGTGACCACGGTCTTCAGCATGGCATGCGGATTGTGCTGTGCGTGATGAGAGGCCGCGACCTTGATCCAGGCGAGCTGCTCGCTGGTCGTGCCGTATTCGTGCATGTGCCGGGCGGCGCACAGCGCGTAGAGATTGACGAGCGCCGCGCCGTACGGGACCTCGAAATCCACGTCCGGTATGGTCGGACTGAGGAAGGGTGACTGCGACGAGACCGAACTCCCTTCGAAGCGCGGCCGGCCGGCGAGCGTGATCAGCGCGACATTGCACTTGCCCGCCGCAATCGCCTGCGCGGCGTGGCTGACATGGGCGAGATAGGACGACCCGCCGGTTTCGGTCGTGTCCACATGGCGAAGCTTCAGCCCCATGTAATCCGCCATCGAGTTGGCGCCGAGGCCGGGAGCCTCGCTGTCGCAGAAATAGCCGTCGATATCCGCTTTGCCGAGGCCGGCGTCACGCAGAGCGCCGAGCGTGGATTCGGCGTGGATCTGCGCCAGCGTGAGATGGGGAGCCTTTCGCGTCGGGTGCTCATAGGCACCTACGATGCAGGCCGTGCCCTTGATCGTCATAAATGGGCCTTTCGTTGTGGATGGTCGCCGGGGTGCGGCCCTTAGCTGAAGACGTCGCGCGCGATGATTTCCTTCATGATCTCGCTGGTTCCGGCCCAGATGCGCTGGATGCGGGCATCGGCGAAGGCGCGGCAGATCGGATATTCGAGCATGTAGCCATTGCCGCCGTGCAGCTGCAGGCATTCATCGGCGACGCGGCCTTGCAGCTCGGTGGATTTCAGCTTCGCCATGGCCGCGATCGACGCATCGAGGCTGTCCTCGCAGACGAGGTCCATGCAGCGGTCGACCATGACGGCAATCACCTGGATTTCCGTCGCCAGTTCCGCCAGCTTGAACCGGGTGTTCTGGAACTCCGACACGGTCCTGCCGAACGCCTTGCGGTTGCGCGTGTATTCGATGGTCGCATCCATCATGCCTTCGCAGGCGCCCAGCGCTTCGACGCTGGCCTGGATACGCTCCCAGGCCAACTCCGTCTTCATGTAGCGGAAGCCCTCACCCTCATTGCCGAGGAGATTGGTATGCGGCACCCGCACATCGTCGAAGAACAGCTCGGCCGTATCCTGGATCTTGCGGCCGAGCTTCTTCAGGTTGCGGCCCTTGCGGAAGCCCGCGCGATCCGCCTCGACAACGAAGAGAGAGATGCCGCGTCCCCGCGCCGCCGGATCGGTCTTGCATGCGACGATCACCAGATCCGCCGAAATGCCGTTGGTTATGAAGATTTTCGAGCCGTTTACGACATAATCGTCGCCGTCGCGGATCGCCGTGGTGCGGATGTTCTGCAGGTCAGAACCGGCATCCGGCTCCGTCATCGCCAGCGCCATGACGATCTCGCCGGTCACGGTCTTGGGCAGCCATTTTGCCTTCTGCTCCTCGGACCCGTAGCGGGTGATATAGGGCGTGGTCATGTTGGAATGGCCGCAAAAGCCGGGGCCGCCCAGAAGAGCGCGTGCCTGCTCCTCGATGGCGATGGCCGCAAACCGCCGGTCGAGGTCGAGCCCGCCATATTCGGAGGGGACGGTCGGCCCGAGAATGCCGAGCTCGCCGGCTTCCAGCCACACCGAGCGCGGCACCATGCCGGCCTCTTCCCAACCGGCCTCCTGCTCCGCCAGCCCCCGCATAAAGGTGCGGACGCTACGGCGGAACATCGCCTGTTCCTGCGTATCCTCACTGCGCAGCAATTTCATTTAGACTCTTCCTCTGAAATCCCGGTATGTGGCGGACACGTTGGCTTCGAACGCTCCCCACGGGCCTTGCAGGCCGCTCTCAAACCTCAAGCCATTCCCGCCGCACGTCGTCGCGCTCGCGGAACGCCTCCGGCGTACCGGCATAGACGATGTCGCCATGGCCCATGACATAGACCCGGTCGGCGATCCTGAGCGCGATGGAGAGTTTCTGCTCCACCAGAAGGATGGCCACTCCGGCCTTTGCGATGCCGGCGATCATGTCGCCCACCTGCTGCACGATCTTCGGCGCAAGGCCTTCCGTCGGCTCGTCGATGATGACGAGGTCGGGATCGCCCATCAGCGTGCGGCAGATGGCGAGCATCTGTTTCTCGCCGCCGGACAGGACGCCGGCCGGGCTGTCGGCGCGCGATTTCAGGTTCGGGAACATGTCCAGCACCTGTGCCACGCTCCAGCGTCCGGGCCTGCGCAGGTCCTTGATGCCGAGCATCAGGTTCTGCCGGACGGTAAGGCTTGGGAAAATGTCGCGGCTTTCGGGCACATAGCCCAGCCCTAGGCGGGCGATCTGGTAATTGGCGAGACCGGCGATATCGCGCCCCTTGAAGCGGATCGAGCCGAGAGGTGCGACCTCGCCCATGATCGCCTTGGCGGTGGTCGAGCGGCCGACGCCATTGCGGCCGAGAAGTGCGATCACCTCACCCGGCATGACCTCGATATTGACCCCGTGCAGGACATGCGACTTGCCGTAATAGGCATGCAGATCGCGCACGGACAGGATCGGCTCGGCTGTGGAAACCGCGGTCATGCCGCATACCCCGCGTCGATATGGTCGGCTTCCTCGCCGAGATAGGCTTCGCGCACCGCCGGGTTGCCGCGGATTTCGGCCGGCGTGCCGGTGGCTATGATCTTGCCGTAGACCAGCACCGAAATCCGATCGGCCAGGCCGAAGACCACGCTCATGTCATGCTCGACGATCAGCAGGGTCTTGTTCCTCGTCGCCTTGTCGATCAGCGCCACGGCCCGTTCCGTCTCGGAGTTGGACATGCCGGCGGTCGGCTCGTCGAGCAGGACCACATCCGGGTTTCCGGCAATGGTCATGGCGATTTCCAACGTTCGCTGGTCCGCATAGGGCAGGAGCGCCGCCATCTGCGCCGACTTGTCGGACAGGCCGACCTCTTCGATGATGGCACGCGTCTTGTCCGCGACCTCCTGCAACCCGTCGACCGACTTCCAGAAGGCGTAGCCTGTATGGGCCGAACGCAGCACGCCGCAGCGCACGTTTTCGTAAACCGACATGTTGGCGAAGATGTTGGAGACCTGAAACGAGCGGGACAGCCCCTTGCGGTTGATCTCGAAGGCCGGCTGCCCGCCGATGGACTGGCCGTTCAGAAGAACCTCGCCTGAGCTCGGCTGCAGGAGCCCGGAAATCAGGTTGAACAAGGTCGACTTGCCGGCCCCGTTCGGGCCGATGATCGCGTGACGCTCGCCGCGACGCACCGCAAGGTCGACACCTTGGATAATGTTGATCGCGCCAAAACTCTTTCTGAGGTTGCGCAGTTCGAGAATGTGATCACTCATCTTTTGCGGCCCTCGAGCAGGTTCAGGCGCCTGATCGCCGCAACCCCGATCGCCAGCGGAACGGCGATCGCGACCAACGTCAGCATGCCGTCATGCCGCAGAGCCCGGCCGAAGGGCGCAAACACCTCGCCCTTGCCCTCCGACCAGCGGATCGCGACCTCCGAAAAGATGACGACGGCAGTGGCGATCGCGGTCGCAGCCACGGCCAGAACCGCCGAACGCCGCAGGAACTGCTGCGGCGCCGGCGAGCGCAGCCCCTGCCAGAAGCCGTAGGCGATGCCAGCGAAGCCGTTCGGCGAGAACATGACGACAGCGATGAACAGCAGGCCGATATAGAGCAGCCACGCACTGGTATAATCCGACAGGCTGGACTGGATGCAGGTCATCAGCACGGCGCCGAGAATCGGGCCGCTGAAATAGCGGATACCGCCGAGATAAGCCGCGATCAGCACCGCGCCTGACGCCTGGAGAGAAAAGGCGCTGAGCGTGAAAATCTCGTTCTGCACCGCTGCCATACCGCCCGCCAAGCCGGCAAAGCCGCCGGCGATGATGAACACGAGATAGCGGATGCGGGTCGGATCATAGCCGACGAACTGCACGCGCTGCGCGTTGTCGCGTGTCGCCTCGCTGAGGCGGCCCAGCGGCGTGCGGGTGAAGAGATAGGTGCCGAGCAAGCCGACAAACGTCCAGAAGGCGATGAACCAGTAGACCTCGCTCACAGGACCGAGCGTCAGGCCGGCAAAAACCGGTCCCGCCATACGATCGCCGGCGACGCCCACCTCTCCGCCGAAAAAGCTGTCGAACAGATAGCCGGCGGCAGCGACCAATTCGGCAATGCCGAGCGAGATCATGGCGAATGCCGTGCCCGAGCGCCGGCAGGACGGCCAGCCGATCACCGCAGCGACCAGAGCCCCCATGGCGAAGCCGATAACGGGCATGGAGGCAACCGGGACATGGGCCCAGATGCCCTCGCCAGCGGCAATCCACTGCATGACATGCACGCAGGAAAAGCCGGCCAGCCCGAAATAAACCCCATGTCCGAAGCTCAGCATGCCGGCGCCGCCGAGAAGCATGTTGAAGGAGAGCGCAAAGACGATGCTGATGCCGATATGATTGAGCAGCGTATAGGCGCCGCGTGAAGGCCCAAACATCGGGATGACGATCATGACAGCCAGGAGCAGGCCGAACCCCAGGATGGCGCCTGCATGTTTCTTCATGTCGGACGCCTTTTGCTCGGACATGGCCAGGGATGCGTCGCTCATGCCTCACGCTCCCCCATCAGGCCGGCCGGCCAAACCATCAGGACCACGACCAGAAGCAGAAACGGCACCGAGGCCGAGAGCGACGAAATGGTGATGCGTCCGAGTTCGCTGCTCGGCGACAGACCTGTGAAGCCGAATATGTCGGCGACGGACAGGTTGATCGAGATCGCGAAGGTCTGGAGCATGCCGATGAGCATGGCGGCGATAAAGGCGCCGCTCAGCGAGCCGAGACCGCCGAGGACGACGACCACGAAGACGATCGGCCCCATCTGCAAGGCCATTGCCGGCTCTGTGATGAAATAGTTCCCGCCGATCACGCCCGCGAGCCCCGCCAGCGCACAACCGACGCCGAAAACCATCGTGAAAACGGCTGGCACATTATGGCCGAGATGTCCGACCATCTGCGGATGCGTCAGCGCCGCCTGGATGATCAGGCCTGCGCGGGTGCGCCGGAGGATGAACCACAGGCCGGCCAGCATGGCTACTGCGACGACGATGATGAAGATGCGATAAGCCGGGAAGTCCGCGCCATAGAGATTGAAAAGCGGGAAGTTGAGCGCATCGGGAACCCGGTAATTGACAGCATTGCGTCCCCAGATGATCTTCACCACCTCATCGATGACGTAGGCCAGCCCGAAGGTGAAAAGCAGTTCGGCGACATGCCCGTTGGCATGGACGCGGCGCAATCCCCATTTCTCGACCCCCATGCCTACGATGCCGACGACGATGGGCGCCAGGAACAGGGCAATCCAGTAATTGGTCGCGCCGGTCACGGTGAAGGCCAGATAGGCGCCGAGCATGTAGAAGCTCGCATGCGCGAAGTTCAGCACGCCCATCATCGAAAAGATCAGCGTCAATCCGCTGGACAGCATGAACAGCAAAAGACCGTAGATCGCGCCGTTCATAAGAGAAAAAATAATCGTCTGCATGGGTTCCCTGCCAGACCGGGCAGCGCCCCGGCAGCTTTCGCTCGGTGAACGCGACGCCGCACATCATGCGAGGCCGCGTCGCGCATGAAGAACGGCCTTAGTTGGGCCGCTTCATCTTGCAGGTGGTTTCCATCTCTCCGGCCGCCATCGGGACCTCGCCGCCCTCGACCAGTTTCCAGCCATAGGGCGTGCCGTCCGACGTCACCTTCACGCCTTCAGCGACCACGCTGACATACTGGTTGAGCTGCAGCTGATGATCCGACGCGCGCATCGTCACCGGGCCGTAGGGATCATTATAGGTCAGCCCTTCCAGGGCCTTGGCGACTGGGAGCGCCTTGCTGGAACCGGCCTTCTCGATGGCCAATTTGAGCATCTCGAGCGTGGTGCGGTTGCGGTGGTAGAGATAGTCGTATTCGGGGAAGCGCTTCTTGTATTCGGCCACCAGATCCGACTGGTCCTTCGGCACGTCCATGTTGTTGTTGCCTTCGTTGACGAAGAGCAGCTTGCCGACCGCGGCTTGTCCGAGTGCCGCGATCGTGCCGCGTGAGCCCCCGAAGACCGTCAGGAACGGCATCTTGGCGCCGGAATCCGCGGCGGCCTTGACCAGAAGAACCATGTCCTGGCCCCAGTTGCCGGTCAGCACCGCGTCCGCGCCGGAGGTGATGATCTTCTGCACATAGGGCGTGAAGTCTTTCACCTTGCCGACCGGATGATACTCCTTGCCGACGATCTCGACATCCGGGCGCTTCACCTTGAGTTGCTCGACCGCAGCCTCCAGCACGGAGCGGCCGAAAACGTAGTCCTGGCCGATCAGGTAGACTTTCTTGATATCCGTCCGGTTCTTGACGAAATCCGTCAGCGCGTTGACCGCCATGCCGGAATGCGGCGCGAAGCGGAAATGCCAGAAGGAGCAGTTCTCATTGGTGAGCTCGGGCGCCGACGCACCCCAGTTGAGATACAAGACCTCGTTTCCGGGATTGCGGGCATTGTATTTGTTGACGCCGTCGACGAGCGCCGCAGCGAGCGCGGAGCCATTGGCAATCATCACGAAGCGCGCACCGCCATCGATCGCCTTCTGCATCTGCAGCAGCGTTCCCTCCGGCGTGCCTCCGTTATCATACGCCTTGATCTCGAGTTTTTCGCCCTTGATCCCGCCCGCCGCATTGATCTGCTCGGCGACAAGTTGAAACGTTGTTAGGCCGTTTTCGCCGATCGCACCGAACGGACCCGACAACGTGTCCAGATAGGCAACCTTGACGTCAGCCGCGGCGGAGCCGGCAAACATCGATACCGCTGCCGCCATCGTGAGAAGCGTCCTCATCCCAATTCCCTCCCGAAGCAAGTTCCAGTGAATCTGGAAACGTTTCCTGATTACCCAAATCTTTTTGATGCCTGCGTGCGCGTCAAAATGCCGACAGCGCCACGCAAGACCGCATTTTTCGGGCCGGCTCGCAAACCGTCCCTGCTCTATTTCTTTGCCTGATATGGAAACGTTTCCAGGTGCTTGTCAAGCATGTTTTTAACCCAGCCATCCTCGCCCGCGAGCCTTCCGAAGGGCGTTCGCCAGCAAATGCAATCGGCAGACGCGCGGTCAACCTCGCC
Organism: Chelatococcus sp. YT9; assembly: GCF_018398315.1. Taxonomy (NCBI): domain Bacteria; kingdom Pseudomonadati; phylum Pseudomonadota; class Alphaproteobacteria; order Hyphomicrobiales; family Chelatococcaceae; genus Chelatococcus; species Chelatococcus sp. YT9. The sequence goes on along the minus strand of NZ_JAHBRW010000003.1, from coordinate 28,673 downwards.
GGCGAGGATAATCCAGGTCCGCGCCGAAGCCTCCGGCATGTCCCGACCTGAGGCTTCCTGAACTTGTCATGCGGCGGCTTGCGCTCTGCTCAATAGGTCCAGCGCCACATCGACGATCATATCCTCCTGCCCACCGACGGCATTGCGCTTGCCGAGTTCTACGAGAATGGCGCGCGTATCGACACCGTATTGCTGGGCGGCGTGTTCGGCATGTCGCAAGAAGCTCGAATAGACCCCGGCATAGCCAAGCGAAAGCGTTTCGCGATCGACACGCACCGGCCGGTCCTGCAACGGGCGCACGATATCCTCGGCCGCGTCCATGAGCTTGAAGAGATCGCAGCCGTGGTCGAAATCCATCCGGTCGGCAGTCGCCACAAAGGCTTCAAGCGGCGTATTGCCGGCACCGGCGCCCAGACCCGACAGCGAGGCATCGACCCGGAAGGCGCCATTTTCCACCGCAACGATCGAATTGGCGACGCTGACCGACAGGTTCTGGTGGGCGTGAATACCGATCTCGGTCTTCGAATCCAGCGCGCTCGCCATAGCTTTGATCCTCTCGGCCACGCCATTCATGACCAGCGCGCCAGCCGAGTCCGTCAGGTAGACGCAATGAGCGCCATAGCTCTCCATCAACTTAGCGTTCTTGGCGAGTTGCGTAGGATCGAGCTTGTGCGCCATCATCAGAAAGCCCGACACGTCCATGCCGATTTCGCGTGCCATCTCAATATGTTGCTTTCCGACATCCGGCTCGGTGCAGAGCGTCGCGACCCGCACCGAACGGGCGCCCGCCCGATAGGCCTCGCGCAGATCGTGCAGCGTGCCGATGCCGGGCAGAAGCAGGGTCGTCACCCGGGCTCGCGTGACGACGCTCGCCACGGCCTCGATCCATTCGAGATCGCTGTGGGCGCCGAAGCCATAGGTGAAGCTCGATCCCGACAAGCCGTCGCCATGGGCGATCTCGATCGCGTCCACACCGGCCTCGTCGAGCGCTCGGGCGATCTCGCGAACCTGATCGAGCGAATAACGGTGCTTTATCGCATGCATGCCGTCACGCAGGGTGACGTCCTGGATGAAGATTTTCCGCTTCATGTGTGCGCTCCCTTCAACTGGCCAGGCGTTCGGCGGTGGCGAGGGCCGCCGAGGTCATGATGTCGAGATTCCCCGCATAGGCGGGCAGGTAGTGCGCAGCACCTTCGACCTCCAGGAAAACGGTGACCTTGATGCCCGATTTCGGACCGCCAACGGGAGCACCGGCGGCATTGTTGCCGCCGACGCGCTCGAACTGGACCTGCTGCTTCAGCCGGTAACCCGGCACATAGCTCTGAACCTTCGCGACCATCGCCTCCACAGCGGCTGCAATTTCCGCGGTGTCCGCTTCGTCGACGAAGCACAGCACGGTATCGCGCATGATCAGCGGCGGATCGGCCGGGTTGAGAACGATGATGGCCTTGCCACGCGTCGCCCCGCCGACGCTCTCGATGGCGCGCGACGTGGTTTCGGTGAATTCATCGATATTGGCCCGCGTTCCGGGGCCTGCGGATTTGGAGGCGATGGACGCGACGATCTCGGCGTAGTGAACCTGAGTGACGCTGCTGATCGCGGCGACGATCGGGATCGTCGCCTGGCCGCCGCAGGTAACCATGTTGAGGTTCCGCCCCTTGAGCTGCTGCTCGAGATTGACGACCGGGATGACATAAGGGCCGATGGCTGCCGGCGTCAGGTCTATCACCATCTTGCCGTCGCTCTGCAGGACCTCGCTGTGCCGCTCATGGGCCGAGGCCGAGGTGGCGTCGAAGACGATGTCGATATCGCCGTAATTCGGCAGCGAACGGAGCCCCTCCAGCCCCTGATGCGTGACGGCAACGCCCAGCCTTTCCGCCCGCTTGAGACCCTCCGACTCCCGGTCGATGCCGACCATGGCGCCCATTTCGAGCCGTTTGGAGTTGCGCATGACCTTGATCATCAGGTCGGTGCCAATATTACCCGAGCCGATGATCGCTACCTGGGTTCGTTTTTCCATGAACTCCTCCTAAGCCTGGTGGCTGGTCCGATAATTTCGGCGGAGCCGTTGACTTGGCCCTATCGATGACCTACCAGTGTGGAAACGTTTCCAGCCATTGCATGAAATACCTGACGCAGCAAGACTGCATCGCCAACAGATTTTCGGGATCGTCCGTGGCAGACACCAAGCATCCAGAAGGCCGGCCTGACGCCCCGGACGAGCCGAAGACGCCGAAGCACCGGGTAGCAGGGCGCGCGCGCAGCGGGCGGCTGACCATGAAGGATGTCGCCATGGAAGCGGGCGTCGGCGTCGGCACGGTATCCCGTTACATCAACGGTAACGGCGCACTCGGCGACGATATTCGGGAACGGGTGTCCGGCGCCATCAAGCGTTTGAATTTCAACCCGGATCCGATCGCGCAGTCGATGCGCAACGGCCAAACCAAAACCTTTGCATGCATCGTGAGAGATCTTACGGTCCCTGTCCTGAGCGTCTTCGTGAACGCCATGCAAACCGCAGTCGACGCGGAAGGCTACGGGCTGATGGTGGCTTCGTCCTATCACGATCCCCAGCGCGAGGTGGAGATGCTCCATAAGCTGTCCATGCGCCGCACGGACGGCATGGTGATTGCGACATCGACCGAAGGAAATGCCGCGCTGAATGAGGCGTTGGAGAAGCTCAATGCACCTGTGGTGCTTCTCGATCGGCAGACGCCGGTCCATTTGGATTCCGTGCTCATCGACCACCTGCGGGGCGTGAAGCACGCGATCCGCTACCTGATCGACCTCGGACACCGCCGGATCGCCGTGCTTTCGGGTCAGGAAGCCGTGCGCCCGGTCGTCGAGCGCCTTGAAGGGTTCCGGCAAGCATTCACCGAGCGCGGGCTTTCCGTTCCGGAGGATCTCGTGCGCATGGGATCGTTCAGCGCGGATTACACCTACGAGGAGACGCTGCGACTGCTCCAGTTGCTGGATCGCCCAACCGCCATTTTCGCGGGCGGCACGGCTATGCTTCCTGGGGTGTTGCGCGCGGTCAAGGACAGCGGGCTGCAGATTCCGCGCGATATTTCGGTGATCGGCGGCGCTGACAGCGAACTGGCCTCGCTTTTTTCGCCGTCCGTGACAGTCGTCCGCTGGGATCACGACCGCCTGGGCACGGCAGCGGCGCGGTTCCTGCTGAACCGCATCAAGCGGCCCGACTGCCCGGTGCAGCGCCAGATCTTCCCTACGGAACTCATCGTGCGGGATTCCTGCGGTCCCGTACCTGCCTGATAATCAAGCCACCGGCTGCCCGTTTTGAGGGGCTTTCGTGGAAACGTTTCTACGTTGGAGGAAGTTCATGAGGAGACTTGGAATCGACGTGGGAGGCACGTTCACGGACGTCGTGCTGATCGACGATCAAAGCGGCCGGCACTGGTCAGTCAAGGTTCCAACTACTCCCGCTAACCGGGTGATCGGCGCCATTAACGGCTTCAACGAAATCCTCCGGATCAGCGGCTTGTCGAGTGGCGAGATCGACTTCATCGGTCACGGCACGACCATGGCCACGAACATGATCGTCGAGCACAAGGGCGCCAGGACCGCGCTGATCACGACGAAGGGTTTTCGCGATATCCTGGAGATCCGCCGCGTCTATCGCCATGATCGCGCCGATCTCTACGACCTGCAGTTCGATGCGCCCAAGCCCTTGGTGCGCCGCCGCTGGTGCCTTGAACTCGACGAGCGGATTTCCGCCACGGGCGCGGTCGAAAAGCCGCTGGATATGGCAGAGGTCGAGACCCTGGCCGAGGAGATCCGCCGTTCGGACATCGAGGCGGTGGCCATTTGCCTGATCCATTCCTACGTCAATCCAGATCATGAGCGGCAGGTTCTGGAGACGCTGCGCGCCCGCCTGCCCGACCAGTTCGTGACGGCGTCCTTCGACGTCAATCCTGAGCTGATGGAATACGAGCGGACCAGCACGACGGTCATCAACGCCATGCTCGGTCCGGTCTGTAACCGCTACATCCGATCGTTCATGCAAGAATTGCGGCGCCTCGGGTTCCGTGGCGAGATCATGTTCATGCAGTCGAATGGCGGTTTGGCCTCGGCCGAACTGGTGGAGTCGCGCCCGGTCGTGCTTCTGGAAAGCGGCCCGGCCGGCGGCGTCAGCGCGACCTCGCGGCTGGCGCAGAAGATCGGCGTCGAAAACATCCTGCTGGGCGACATGGGCGGCACCACCTTCGACGTGTCTCTGATCCGCGAGGGGCGACCGGAAATCCGCAACGGCGGCCTGCTGCACACCTATTCTGTCCGCTCCCCGACCATCGACATCGACTCGGTCGGCGCCGGCGGCGGCTCCATCGCCTGGATCGATGCGGGCGGCGGCGTGCGCATCGGGCCGGAAAGCGCCGGGGCGGACCCAGGCCCGGCCTGTTATGGCCGTGGCGGCCAGCGTCCGACTGTGACCGATTGCAACGTCATCCTTGGCTACATCGACCCGGACACGTTCCTCAACGGCAGCTTCAAACTGAACCGCGAGGCTGCGCACCGCGCGGTCGAGGAGCACCTGGCGACGCCGCTCGGCGTTTCAGTCGTGGAGGCCGCCCATGCGGTACGCGCCATCGCCAACGCGCTGATGGCGCAGGCGATGCGGCTGATGACCGTCGAGCGCGGCTACGACCCGCGCGACTTCACCTATGTATGCTATGGCGGCGCGGGCCCCGTGCATGCCGTCGAGCTCGCCCGCGAGCTTGAAATCAAGCGGGTTGTGGTGCCTGCCCTGCCCGGCCTGTTCAGTGCGTTCGGCATGACAGTGGCAGACCAGTCGAGCGACCAGCAGGTGGCCATCGAGCGTCAGCTGGACGGGCTGGCACCGGAAGGGCTGGAACAGGCGTTCAGCAATCTGGAGGAAACGGTCGGCGGCCGTTTCGGCGGCGCGCTCGCCAACGTGGCGCTCACCTTCCAGCGCAAGATCGACTGCCGTTACGCCGGCCAGCCGGAACCGATCACGGTGGACGTGCCGAAGGGCCGTATCGATCTCGGGCAGATCCGCAAGAGCTTCGAGGAGGCGCATATGCGCCACTGGAACTTCGTGCGGCGCGACCATCCGCTCGTCTGCAACAATATCCGCGTCAAGGGCGAGGCGGAAACCGGCTGGCGTGGCTCGATCGACGCGAGCATCGAGCGACATGCAGCCAGCGGGGAGAAGCGCACTCGGGCGATCTATCTCTCCGGCCAGATCCGCGACGTGCCGGTCTTCCGCCGCGAAGGTCTTGCCTCCGGCACCCGCATAGACGGACCCGCGGTCATCGAGGAAGCCAGCAGTTGCCTTGTCTTCGAGGCAGGCCAGAGGGCGCATATCGATGCGCAGAGCAATCTCATCGTGGAGCTCTGAGATGGACACCATTACCTACGAAATCATCCGCAGCAGCCTCTATGCCATCGCCCGCGAGATGAAGGTGGCGATGACCCGTACGGCGGGCAGCCCCATCATCCATTCCGGCGGCGACGCATCGGCGGCCATCTTCGACGCGGACATGCAGCTCGTCGCGCAGGGCAACGACATTCCCACCATGCTCGGCTCGGCGGTGGTCTCGACGCGGGTGTCCGTGGAGGCGATCGGCCGGGAGAACCTGAGACCCGGCGACGTTATCATCTCCAACGACGTCTATCTCGGCGGCGGCAACCATCACTCCGACGTGCAGTTCACGCGACCGGTCTTCGTCGATGGCGAGATCGTCGCCTTCACCATGACGCGCGGTCACTGGAGCGATATCGGCGGCCAGTCGCCCGGTAGCTATGCGGCCGACACCTGGGACATTTTCGGCGAAGGCGTGCGCATTCCTCCGGTCAGGCTCTACCGCAACGACGAGGTCGTGACCGACGTCCAGACCATGATCCTGCAGAACACGCGGGATCCGGAAACCCGGCTTCTCGACGTGCTGGCCCAATATGCCGGCTGCTATGTCGGTGACCAGCGCATTGCCTCGCTGACGCGCAAATACGGGACCGAAGCGATCGCCTCCGCCATGTCGCGCTCTCTGGATCATTCCGAGAAGCTGATGCGCGACGCGCTGCGCAAGATCCCGGACGGCGAATACTCCGCCGAGGACGAGATCGACGGTGTCTTCGAGGTGGATGGCGTGCGCGCCAAAGTGCCGCTCAAGGTGACGATCCGCAAATCCGGCGACGAGATCGAGTTCGACTATACCGGCAGCGGCCGACAGGTTCGCGGGGGCGTGAACTGCCCGTTTTCGGTGACCTGCAACAGCACCTGGTTCACGGTCAAGGCGATCACCGACACCACGATTCCGATCAACCAGGGCTGCTATCGGCCGGTGAGGATCACCGCACCGAAGGGCTCGGTGCTCAACTGCGAATTCCCGGCCTCGGTCGTTTCGGGCGTCACCGAGACGTCGCCGCGCGTCATCGACCTGCTCTTGCAGGCGCTCGCCACGGCGGTGCCGGAACGGGTCGTAGGCCAGAGCAACTGCGCGGCTTGCGCGGGCGTGTTCAGCGGTGCCGATCCCGACGAGGACCGGGTCAAGCGCACCGGCCGCAGATATCTCAGCATGATCGACGTGCATGCCGGCGGCATGGGCGCTCGGCATGGCAAGGACGGGATCAGCGCCGTGCGCGTCTATGTCGGCAATGCCGGCGCGCAATCGGTGGAATCGATCGAGCAGACCTATCCGCTCGCCATCGACGAATGGTCGCTGGTGGCCGATAGCGGCGGCGCCGGCCGCAATCGCGGCGGGCTTGCGGCGCGGCGGGTATATCGAATCCTGTTCGACGAGGCGACCTTCACGGTATCGGGCGAGCGCGAGCACCAGCCGCCGCGCGGCCAGTTCGGAGGGGCAACCGGCAGCGCCTTCAAAGCCGAAGTGCGACGGGCCGACGGCTCCGTCCATCCGGTCACCGCCCGCGGCGGCCATATCGTCGTGCACAAGGGGGACCGTGTCATGGTGCAGCCGGCCGGGAGCGGCGGTTACGGCGATCCCCGCGAGCGGCAGCAGGCGAAGGTGCTGGCCGATCTCGACGACGGCTACATCACGCAGGCGGCCATGGAGGACGACTACCAGGTCGAAGTGGCGCAGCAGGCCCTTAAGGGAATCGCCTGAGATGGTCCTATTCTCCTCCAAACTCCCCCTTGAGGGTAAGACGGTGGTCGAACTGGGCCATAGTCTTGCGGCTCCCTATGCAGGACATATCCTTGCGCATCTCGGTGCGCAGGTCATCAAGATCGAGCCGGCTGGCAGCGGCGACTATGCCCGCGACTGGGGCGTGGCCTCGTCCGGCGGCATGGCCGTGATGTTCCACGCCATCAATTGCGGCAAGAAGAGCATAGTCGCAGACCTGCGCGACACGCTTTCAGTCCAGCGGTTGAAGCGTTTCATTTTCCACGAGGCCGATATCGTCGTCCAGAACATGAAGGCCGGCACCGTCGAGAGGATCGGTCTGGATGCGCAGACGCTGCGCGCCAAAAAGCCTGGGCTGATATACTGCAACATTAGCGCGTTCGGGCAAGTCGGGCCGCTGCGCGACGCTCCGGGCTACGATCCGCTGGTGCAGGCTGTGAGCGGCCTCATGAGCCTGACCGGAAATCCGGGCGGCGAGCCGGTACGCGTTCCTGTGTCTCTCAACGACATGGGCTCGGGCATGTGGTCCGTCATCGGCATCCTGTCCGCCTGCCTCGAACAGGAGCGAAGCGGCTTCGGCCGGACGATCGACACGTCCCTCTACGAAACCTCGCTCGCGTGGATCACGGTGCAGCTTTCGGACTATCTGGCGTCCGGCGAGCTGCCCGGCAAGCACGGGTCGGGCAATGCCAATATCGTGCCTTACCAGAGTTTCCGCTGCCTCGACGGCGAACTTCTGATCGCCGCTGGCAACGACAGGCTCTTCCGGGCGTTGTGCGTGGCCATCGACATGCCGGAATACGGCACCGACCCGCTCTATGCCACCAATTCGGCGCGGATTCGTAACAAGCCGGCACTTGTCGCCCTGCTTCAAGCGGCAATCGCAAAGTTCCCCGTCGCGGAGCTCGAGAGGCGATTGGAGGCAAATGGCGTCCCCGCGGGCCCCATCAACACGATCGCCACGTCTGCCGCATCGCCGCAGACGGAGGCACTCGGCATCATCGAAAAAACTCCCGGCGACGGCGTGCAGATCGTCGGTATTCCCCTGTCCTTCGACGGGGTGAGGCCGCCAGTGGCAGGCCGCTCTCCGAAGCTCGGCGAGCATGTGGCGATTTTGGGAGGACAGGATGCGACTGAAGGAGCTTGAGCAGCCGTTCGAAACGCTGCTGGTGGAAGAGAGCGGCGAGTACCAGTTGCAGGTGACGCTGAACCGGCCCGACCGCGCCAATTCGCTGACGACCCAGATGGGCCGCGATCTCATCACCGTGTTCTCCGCTCTTGAGCGTGAGCCTTGGCACTATCGCTGCGTTGTCTTCACTGGTGCCGGCGAACGCGTGTTCTGCGCCGGGGCCGATCTCGCTGAGCGTAACGGCATGGACGACGAGGCTTTCACCCGCCAGCACTATCTGTTCGAGCGGATGATGCGGGCGATATACGATTGCCCGGTGCCGATCATCGCCGCGCTCAACGGCGCGACCGTCGCCGGTGGGCTGGAGCTGATGCTCCAGTGCGACTTCGCTTATGCGGTGGACACCGCCAAGTTCGGCTTTCCGGAAGTCCTGCGCGGCATCATGCCCGGCGGTGGCGGGACGCAGCATCTGCCGCGCCGGATCGGCTCGGCGCGCGCCAAGGAAATGGTGCTGACGGGCCGCCTGTTTTCCGCGCAAGACGCGCTTGAATGGGGGGTCGTCAACCGGCTCGTGCCGGCCGGCCAGCTTATGGCCGAGGCCAACGCGACCGCCGCGACCATCTGCCGGAACGCCCCCCTCTCGACCGCGCAGGCCAAGAAATCCATCGCCCACGGCCTGCAGATGGACCTACGCACCAGCATGTACTTCGAGATCGAAGCCTATAGCCGCCTGATCCCAACCGAAGACAGGCGAGAGGGGATCGCCGCCTTCAACGAAAAGCGCGAGGCGGTGTTCATCGGGCGCTGAGACGGCCCCGCCGCGAGACCTGACCGAATCGAATTCAAGAACAGGTCCCGGCAACCCACACAAAACGCCATTCTTCAATGGGAGGAAGACATGAAACCGACACGCAGAATGCTGACTGCCGGGACAGCCGTCATGGCTCTGCTCGGCCTGACAGGCGCCCCGGTGCTTGCGCAGCAGGAGGCCAAGATCGGCGTCGTCGCCGCTCAATCCGGCCCCGCGGCGCAATGGGGCATCGCCGCCCGCAAGGCCACGGAATTCGCCGTAGCGGAAGCCAATCGCGACAACCTGTTCAAGATCGACGGCAAGCCCGTCAAGCTCTCAGTTGTATCGATCGACGGCAAATACACGGTCGAGGGGGCGGCTGCCGGCGCCAACACGCTGGCCAGCCAGGGCGTCAAGATCGTCATCGGCGGTGCAGGCTCGCCTGAAGTCACCGGCATGAAGCCGATCGCGACCCGCAACAACATGCTCCTGATGGTCAGCAGCTACGCCAAGAACGCGATCGGGCCGCAATGGCCGCTGGTCTTCCACATGAGCCCCGGCCCCTCCGTTTGGGCGGACCCGATCATCAAGGTGGCTAAAGAGAAGTTCAAATTCGACAGCGTCGTCATCGTCGCGCCGAACGACCAGGGCGGCACCGACATCGCGTCAGTCAACGCCGAAGCGTTCAGGGCCAACGGCGTCAAGGCGACCGAGGAATACTACCAGCGCGGCACAACCAATTTCGCGCCGATCGTCACGCGCATCATGAACGCCAACCCTGGCTCGGTCGATCTCGCCTCCTCGCCCCCAGGCGATGCCGGCACTCTGGTCAAACAGTTGCGGCAGGCAGGCTTTCAAGGCGCGATCGGCCGTCTCGGCGGGCCGGGCTATAGCGAAATCTCGCGCATTGCTGGCGGCGACGCGGTTCTCAAGGACTTCTACTGGTTCGAGCCGATCGTCATCGACGATAATACCCGCAAGCTCGACAGCGACTACAAGGCGCTGATGGGCGAGGACAGGCCGGAGAACAATCTGTTCTACCAGTGGGTTATTTCGGCCCGCATGGTCGTCAAGGCGGCCATCGAAGCCCAGAGCGTCACCGACACGGCAAAGATCGCCGAGATTCTCCGCAAGATGCCGGTCTCTGACCAGCAGATCGGCGACGGTTACTGGGTCGGCCAGAAATTCTTCGGCATCAACCAGGAACTCTCCTTCCCCTTCGGGATGGGCGTGGTCTCCGGCGGCACCGTGCAGCCGGTCACGTCCATGCCGGCAGCCCGCGAATAGCTCGGAGGGCATGACGTGGAAGGCATCATATCGACCGGGCTCATCGGCATCAGTCTTGGAGGGCAGTACGCGCTTCTCGCCCTAGGTTTCACGCTAATCTTCGGAATCCTCGGCGTCGTGAACTTTGCTCATGGCGGATTCTATGTGCTCGGCGGGTATGTCGCCTATTCCGCCGTGCAATTCCTCGGCCTTCCCTACGCACTCGCCGTCGCCCTAGCCGCAGCGTCGACCGCCGTCCTCGGTTTCCTGTTCGAGCGTCTCCTGCTCGAACGGGTGATCGACGATCATCTGGCGACACTGATGCTGACGCTTGGCCTGTATCTGATGATGTCGAGCGGCATTCTCGCGACCTTCGGTCCGGAATCGCCGGCCTTTGATTTCCCGCTCCAGGGCGTCTTGCGGGCGGGGCGGCTCTATCTGCCGCTGGAAAATATCGTGGTCATCGGCGTCTGCCTGACCGCCATCGTGCTGGTCTACCTCGTGATCTACAAGACGGATTTCGGCCGGGCGCTGCGGGCGCTTGCGGACGACCGCCGCGTGGCGATGGCCCAGGGCATGCGTCCGACCCTGCTCTTTCCGCTCGCCTTCGCGCTCGCCACCGGCCTTGCCGGCCTGACAGGCGCGCTGGTCACGCCGATCCTTTCGCTTGCGCCGCATGTCGGCGATCCTGTCCTGGCGATCTCCTTCCTCGTGGTCATCCTGGGCGGGCTGGGCAGCATTGCCGGCGCCACGATCGCCGCCTTCGCGGTTGGCATGGTGGAAGCCTATTCCGCAGTCTATCTCGGCGGCTCGAAGGGTGCGCTGCTGCTGTTCGTCGTGGTTCTCATCGTCCTGGTCATCCGGCCCTCCGGGCTCATGGGCCAGACGGCGCGGGAGGCCTGACCCATGAGCACCTCGCTGACCACGCTCCTGCGCAAAGCCGGAGCCGCCGAAATCGCCGTCATCGTGATCATCGCCGCCGCTTTCGCGGTGCCGGTACTGACGGCAAACCCACTCGCCTATTCCCTGACCAACCAGATCCTGATCGCGGCCACGGCGTCGTTCAGCGTCTACATCATGCTGCGCATGAACCTGATGACCTTCGCCGTGCCGACCTTCATGGCGATCGGCGGCTATACCTCCGCGATCTGCGGGCTCAACTACGGCATGACCGACGTCATCGTCATCGGCCTTTTGTGCTTCTTCATCCCAGCGCTTTTTGCCCTGCCCATCGGCGCGCTGGTGCTCCGGCTGCGTGGCGTCTACTTCGTGCTCGTCACCTTCGTGCTGACGGAAATCACCCAGCTTCTGCTGTTCGAGACACCGACATTGACGGGCGGATCGAACGGGCTGATCGGCATGCCGGCATTGACCTTTTTCGGCGTAAGCCTCGCCGACAACCGCGCCGTCGTGCAGACCACGATCGGCCTTGCCCTGGTCGCCGCCATCGTTACCGCCGTCGTGACCCGGGTTTTTCGCCAGCAATTCGCCGGAATCGAGGAAAACGAGATGCTCTCGCAGAGCCTCGGCCTGGTGGTCTGGCACTACAAGGCGTTCGGCTTCGTGATCGCAGGCGGCGTTTCCGGGCTGGCCGGGTTCGCGCTCGTCAACATGCTTCTGACTGCCCATCCCACTTCGTTTGCGCCACTCTCCTCTGTCAATTTCATCGCCTATGCCTTCATCGGCGGACAGGCCTCGATACTCGGGCCGCTGGTCGGCGCCGGCGTGCTGGTCTGGGCGGCGGAACTGTTCTCGCTGCGCGGCGAATATTCGCAGATGCTCTTCGGCCTGCTGATCGTCGTGGTCGTGCTCAGCGCTCGCGCCGGCATCGTCGGCACTCTGTTCAACCTCGCGACGCTGATGAAGGGCCGAAACCAGCCCCTGCGCCTTGCCGCCACGGAGGAACGCCCGTGACCGAAAAGGCGAAACTCGAAATCGTCGGCATTTCCAAGCGGTTCGGCGGCGTGCTCGTTTTCGACGAGATCAGTTTCTCGCTCGATCCCGGCGAGATCCTCGGCGTCATCGGGCCGAACGGAGCAGGCAAGACGACCCTGATCAACATCGTCTGCGGCAAGCTGCCGCCGAGCACCGGCAGCGTGCGGCTGGGAGGGCAGGACGTAACCGGCGCCCAAATGCACAGCATGGCGCGTGCGGGCGTGGTGCGCACGTTTCAGCAGACCAACACGTTCAAGACGGCCTCGGTCAGGGAAAACATCTCCCGCGCCATGCGGTTTGCCGGCAGCCGGCAGGTCGCCTGGGCGTCGATCGCCGACATGCTGGAGGAGTTCGAACTGTCGCAGCGCCTCGACGAGCGAAGCGACAGCCTGCCCTATGGCCTGCAGAAGATGCTCGGCCTGATGTTGACCTATGTCACCTCGCCGCGCGTGCTTCTGATGGATGAGCCGGCCGCCGGCCTGGAGGGCCGGGAGCGCACGCGTATCGACAGTTTCGTCGGCCGTGCCTGCGGCAATCTCGGATGCAGCGTGATGATCGTCGAGCACGACATGGATCTCGTGAAGCGGCTTTGTCCGAACATCCTCGTGCTCGATGCTGGGAGGCTGATCGCATCGGGACCGCCCGCGGAGGTGCTGAGCCGCAAGGACGTCATCGACGCCTATGTCGGCGCGCAGGAAGAGGAGGAGGCGTGATGCTGTCCGTCGACAGTCTCGACGTGCGCTATGGCGGCATCGTCGCGCTACGGCGCGTCTCGATCGAGGTGGCCAAGGGCGAGACCGTGCTTCTCGTGGGCGCCAACGGAGCCGGCAAGTCCAGCCTCATCAACGCGGTGATCGGGCTCACCGACGCGCAGAAAGGCAGCATCCGCTTCGACGGGCAGGATATCGGCAGGCTTTCGTGCGACCGGCGGGCTCTGGCTGGCATCGGCTATTCGCCCGAAGGCCGTCGGGTTTTCGCCAGCATGTCGGTCTACGACAATGTCATGGCCGGCGCCATCGGCCGCGGCCGCGCCCGGCAGGCCGAAGCCTGGGAATGGCTCTCCGGAGTCTTCCCCATGCTGAAGGAGCGCGCCGGGCAACCGGCCGGACAATTATCCGGCGGCCAGCAGCAGATCGTCGCCTTCGCCCGCGCCATGAGTTCGTTCCCAAAGCTCCTCCTGCTCGATGAGCCGTTTCTCGGGCTCGCACCGGTCTGGATCGCCCGCATCAGCGATGCCATCCGGCAGATGCAGGCGCGCGGCATCACCATCCTGATGACTGAACAAATGGCGCGTCCGGCGCTGAAGCTCGCGACACGCGGCTACGTCATGCGAGGCGGGGCCGTGCGGCGCCAGGGCACCGTTGCGGAGATCCGGGACGTCGCGCTTTCCGAGGAATATCTGTGATGACGACCGGCACCTTCACGTCCACACAAAGGCTCGGCCAGTATCTGGCGCAGGCCGCGACCCGGCCGCTTCGAAACGATGTCGCCACCAAGGCTGCTATCTGCCTCATCGACGCGCTTGGACTTGCGGTCGTCGCGCGCGAGGAAACGACGGCGAAAGCCGCACGCCGGGTCATCTTGCCCACGTCCCAGGGCGTTTCCAGCATCTGGGCGGACGGAACCCGTGCCAGCCCAGCCGATGCGGCGTTCGCGAACGGCATCGCGGTGCACGCGCATTTCCAGGACGATACCGATCACGTCTCGTGGTCGCATCCCGGCTCGCTGGTGCCCCCGGTCGCCATCGCGCTCGTGGAAGCGTCGGGCGGCTCGGTCGCGCAGGCGCTTCGGGCACTGGTCGCCGGCTATGCGGTGATGAACTGGCTCGGTGTGGACGAGATCGTCTCGCGCCGATTGATTGCGCGCGGCATGCGCACCAGCCCGACATTCGGGACGATCGGCGCGGCGGCGGCAGGCGCTGCCGCGCTGGGTCTCGGCGCTGACGAGGCGGCATCCGCTGTCGCGATTGCCGCCTCCACCACCGGCGGCACGCTGGAGCCGGTGCGCTGCGGCTCGGACGAATGGCGCATCCAGAACGGTCGCGCGGCGCAGGGCGGGTTGCTCGCCGCGCTGATGGCGCAACAGGGCGTGGTCGGCGCGCCGGATGCGCTCTGCGGCCGGCGTGGCTTCCTCATGGCGCTTGCCGGCATGGACGCTCCGCCGGACGCCTGGAAGACCGATCCCGACCCGTCGATCATGCTGCAAATCATGGCAAAACCCTTCGCGACGCTGGGCGACAACATGCCGGCCGTGATGGCGGCGCGTGCCGCACGCGCGCATGGCATCGAGCCCGCGCGCATCTGCTCGATCCGTGTCACCCTCTGGCGCCCCTACAGCGAGTATCCCGGCACGGCCTTCAAGGGGCCGTTCGAACGGATCGTGCAGACGCAGGCCAGCACGGCCTTTGCCGTCGCCGCCATGCTGATACATGGCGACCTGACCTACGAGATGGGCACGACCGGCCGCTCGGATCCGCTTCTGAACGCGCTCGTCGCGAAGACGACCATCGTGCCCGACGACGAACGCGGCGCACTCGATTCGACCGTCACCGTCACGCTCAAGGACGGGTCCATTGTCACGGCGGATGCGAAAGAGGCGCCCGAGACACTGCTCTTCCAGAACGAAGCGCGCGCCGTGGAGGTGTTCAGGGAGCGGTTTTCGCGTGCGGGCCTGCAAGCCGATGCGGCCGGAGATCTCGCGGCCCGGATACTGGGCGCTGCGGCGGGCGAGAGACCGATGCCGGTTGCCGACATATTCGATGCGATCCGCGCGGCATTGCAGACGGAAGGACGACGAGCCCATGCGTGACCAGGTCCATATACGCGAAGTCGGCCCGCGCGACGGCCTGCAGATGGCCCATGACATCCTGTCCACCGGGCGAAAGCTCGACTGGTGCAGATTGGCTGCCGAGGCCGGAATGCGGGAGATCGAGGTCACCTCCTTCGTTCCGGCCAAGGTCGTGCCGCAATTTGCCGATGCCGGCGAGGTGGCCCGTGGTGCGTTGGCCATCGGCACGTTCCGAGCGGCGGCGCTGGTTCCGAATTTGCGCGGCGCCCGCGACGCCTTCGCAAGCGGCCTGCCGCTCGTCAATTTCGTGCTCTCGGCCAGCGAGGCGCATAATCAGGCGAATGTACGCCGCAGCACCGACGAATCGCTCGCCGAGTTCGAGCGGATCGTGGCCGAGCGCAATCTGCGAGACGGCCCCCGGATCGACCTCGGAGGGTGTGTGGCGACGGCTTTCGGCTGTTCCATTTCGGGCGCGGTGGCGGAAAAGCGGGTCGTGGAGATCGCGGCGCGCTATGCGCAGATGGGCGCCGACGAGATCGTGATTGCCGATACGGTCGGCTATGGCGATCCCGGTGCCGTGCGCCGCATCATGGCCCAAGTCATCGCAGCCGTTTCACCGCTGCCGGTCTCCTGTCATTTCCACGATACGCGCGGTCTCGGCCTCGCCAATGTTACGGCAGCCCTCGAAGTCGGCGTCCGGGCGTTCGATTCCTCGCTCGGCGGGCTGGGCGGCTGCCCATTCGCGCCCGGCGCGACCGGCAACATCAATACCGAGGACACAGCGTTTCTTCTCGAACAGCTGGGCTTCGACACCGGTATCGATATCGGAAAGCTCATCGCCCTGCGCGGGCGGGTCGAGGACTGGCTGCCAGGCGAACGCTTTTCCGGTGCCATCGCCCGCGCCGGCCTTCCGAAAACCTATTCGGGAAAGACGAGCCAAGCGCATGCATGATTCCAGCCCGGCGCCGGAGAGCGTTTCGATCGCCATAGGCGAGGACTATCCCGAACTGCGCGAAGGCGTGCGCAAAGTCTGCGAGAAGTTCGACGGCGCCTACTGGCGCAATCTGGACGACGAACGCGGCTACCCGACCGCGTTCGTCACCGCATTGACGGAGGCGGGCTATCTGGCCGCACTCGTGCCGGAGGACTATGGCGGGTCGGGCCTGCCGCTGCGGGCGGCAGCCGTCATCCTCGAGGAGATCAATGCCAGCGGCTGCGTCGCCAGCCCCGCCCATGCTCAGATGTATATCATGGGCACTGTTCTGCGCCACGGCAGCCCTGCGCAGAAGCGCAAATATCTGCCGGAGATCGCCGCCGGGCGGCTTCGCCTGCAGGCATTCGGCGTCACGGAACCGAACACCGGCTCCGACACGACCCAGTTGAAGACGCGCGCCGTGCGCAATGGCGACCACTACATCATCAACGGCCAGAAGGTCTGGACATCGCGGGCGCTGCATTCCGACCTGATGCTGCTTCTTGCGCGCACCACACCAGCCGAGGAGGTCACGAAACGCACGGACGGGCTGTCGGTCTTCCTCGTCGACCTGCGCGAAGCATGCGGCAAAGGCATCGACATCCGGCCGATCAAGGCGCTGATCAACCACAACACCACCGAGGTCTTCATCAATGATCTCGTCGTACCTGCCGAGAACCTGATCGGCGAGGAGGGCAAGGGCTTCCGCTATATCCTCGATGGCATGAACGCGGAGCGGATCCTGGTCGCATCCGAATGCGTCGGCGATGGTCGCTGGCTCCTGAAGCGCGGCGTCGAATATGCAGGACAGCGCGTCGTGTTCGGAAAGCCGATCGGCCAGAATCAGGGCATCCAGTTCCCGCTCGCCCGCGCCCATGCGGAACTGGAGGCGGCCGACATGATGTGCCGCAAGGCCGCCGCCATGTTCGATGCGCACCTGCCCTGCGGGCCGGAAGCAAACATCGCCAAGATGCTGGCGTCGGAAGCCACATGGAAGGCCGCCGATACGACCCTCCAGACCTTCGGCGGATTCGGCTACGCGCAGGAATACGACATCGAGCGCAAATGGCGTGAGGTGCGCCTTTACCAGACGGCGCCGATATCCACGAACATGGTGCTGGCCTATGTGGCGCAGCATGTGCTCGGCCTGCCGCGATCCTATTGAGCTGGGCAATTCATGACCGAGGTTACACGCGGGCTTGGCCAGTTCGTCTCCCGGCTCCGCTTCGAGGAGATTCCGGCACTGGCACTGGAAGCGGCCAATATCGGCATGCTGGACTGTATCGGCACGATGCTTGCCGGCGCCGGAGAACCGGCGCCGAAACTGGTCGCCGCGACCGTGGCCGCGGCGACGGGCAACAACTTTGCCACCGAGGCGGTGACGGGCGGCAGGCTTTCGGCAGCGGATGCGGCGCTCGTCAACGGCACCGCCGCCCATGTCCTCGACTACGACGACGTCGCCTTGTCCGGGCATCCGAGCGCGGCGCTGACCCCGGCCATTCTCGCCGTGGGACAGACCGAAGGGGCAAGCGGGCGAGAGGCGCTTGCCGCCTATGCCGCCGGCTACGAAGTCTGGGCCCAGTTGCAGGCGCTCGAAACCGGCCAGTTGCACGACAGAGGCTTTCACCCGACAGCGGTGATGGGCACGATCGCCGCCGCCGCTGCGGCCTCCCGGCTCTATCGGCTCGATGCGGAGCAGACCACGCACGCCCTGGCGCTCGCGGCATCGCTGGCATCGGGCCTTGTCTCGAATTTTGGCAGCATGACGAAATCGCTGCATGTCGGTCGCGCCGCACAGTCCGGCATCATGTCGGCTCGGCTGGCCCGCGACGGCTTTACCGCCTCGCCTGACACGATCGAGCATCGGTCCGGGTTTCTGAAGGCCCACTCGCCTTCCGGCGCGCCCCTGCTCCATCAGCCGCTCGATGCAGGCCGCCCCTGGCGGCTGGAGCGCAACGGCGTCAACATCAAGCGATACCCGACCTGTTATGCCACCCACCGATCCATCGATGCCATGCTGGGCCTCGTCGAAGATCGGGCACTGACGCCGGATCAGGTCGCCCTTATCCAGGTTAGAACCGGCTCCACACAGCACGGCATGTTGCGCAATGCCCGCCCGCGGACCGGGCTGGAGGCAAAGTTCAGCATGGAGTTTGCCATGGCCTCGGCGCTGGTGGCACGGATGGTCGGGCTGGATCAACTGACGGACGCCTTCGTCCAGCGTGCCGACGTCCAGTCGCAGTTCGAAAAAGTGTCGATCACGACGACCGACGAACGCATGGCGGGGGACGAGACTTTTGCGCCATTCGACCAGGTCGCGGTGACCACGGTCACGGGCGACACCGTGTCCAGCCCACCCGTCAGCCATGCGCGGGGTAGCTGGCAGAGGCCGTTGAGCGATGCGGAACTCATGGAAAAATTCACCGCCTGCGTGACACTGGCACTGGGAGCGGATGCAGCCCCTCGTCTATGGGCGCAACTGCGTGATCTCACCACGCTGGCCTCACTGCGCGACCTGGACCTGTCGACCGCGCCGGCTCTCAAAAGGGACACTGCATGACACGCATCTGGCATCAGTCAGTCAACGAACTCGACCATATCTCCGCCTATCGGGCGGCCATTAGTCAGCATGCCGCAAACGTCTTGCCGATGGATGTAACCGTGACGGTCAACGGCCTCGCATCCGGGACGTATGGCGGAAAATCGCCGACCGAAGCCCTTGGTAATTCCGCGACCTATCACCGCGCGCTGTCCCAAATCGTCGATCTGGCCGTCGAGGCCGAGCGCCAGGGCTTCGATGCCTTCGTCATCGGCTCGTTCAGCGAACCTTTTCTGCGCGAGGCGCGCACCGCCGTCGATATTCCGGTCGTTTCGATGACCGAGGCGGCGCTGACCACCTCATGCTCGTTGGGACGCTTTGCGGGGCTGATTTCCAATGCGCCAAACGTGCAGTGGATGGCGCGGAGCTCTGTCGAAAAACATGCGCTTGCAAGCCGCGTCATCGAAGTCGCGTCGCTGGAGCCGCCGGTGGACGAGTTCGAACTGGCGAGCGCCTACGGCAATCCGCAGGCCATCGTCGCCAATTTCCGCGCCACTGCGGAACGCCTTGTCGCGAAGGGTGCCGACGTAATCGTCCCGGCCGAAGGGGTACTGGCCCGACTTATCACCGGTGCGGGCCTTTCCAGCGTTGCCGGCGCGCCAGTACTCGACGTGTTCGCGGTCGCCTGGCGACAAGCGATGATGATGGCAGATCTCTGGCGCACGACGGATTTGCGGCCCGGCCGCGCATGGACGTACCGACAATGACCTAACCCCGTTGAATTGACCCACCCTGAACTATTGTTTGCCTCGACCGATCTGTCGGGCCAGCCTCATCGCCATGGTCGGCAGGTTCTCCCCGCCGCGTGATTTCAACGCGCCCAGACGCCGGCGGCTCGGAGCGTTTCGCGTCGGGCTGGAGCCCTGGATATGCCCCGGAGGGACTGAAGATTGGCATTTCTCGAGGAGCCGGAGCCACAACGAGGCGTAGCCTTGCCCGTTCTGCCGGGTATCAGGCGCATCGTCGCGAACAATCCGAGCCTCATGACCTATCACGGCACGAATACCTACCTCATCGAGGCGGATGAGGGCGTCATCGTGCTCGACCCCGGACCGGAGGACGCCGGTCACCTCGACGACATCATCACGGCGACGGGCGGCAAGGTCTGCGCCATTCTCCTCAGCCACACGCATTCAGACCATCTGGGTGCCACCTCCTCCCTCAAGGCCAAAACGGGAGCACCGACCTTCGCCTTCCATCGGGTGGCCGATCCGGCCTTCGAGCCGGATGTTCTCGTCCAGGATCGCGACGTCGTGGCCGGAATGGTCGCGCTTCACACGCCGGGCCACGCGAGCGACCATCTGTGCTTCGTAGCTCGGGACGGAATCGTTTTCAGCGCGGATCACGTGATGTCGTGGTCGAGCAGCATCGTCTCTCCACCCGACGGCAACATGGCCACCTATTGCGCAAGCCTTCGCCTGATGCTCTCGCGGAACGATCGTCTTTACCTCCCGGGCCATGGCCCGCCGCTGCCGGATCCGGCGCCCTATGTCGCGGACCTTCTCAATCGCCGGATCGAACGGGAGGAGGCGATCTACGAAGCGTTGCGCTCAGGGCCGTCCAACGCCTGGGATCTGATGGATCGGCTTTACTCCAAGACGGATCCCTGGCTGCGGCGGGCGGCCGAGCGCAACGTCCTGGCCCATCTCGAGAAGCTGCACGCAGAAGACCGTGTGGAGCAGATCGGCGAGATATGGAGTGTGCTGCGCAAATAGCTGCGCGCGGCCTGCCGGCGCGGGTGTGATGGCCTTGGCCGCGTTCGACAAAGTCGATCGTCCCTGATTTCCATGACAAAATAAAGGTGATCCGATGAGAATTCTAGTCGGGGTTAAGCGGGTAGCGGACTTTAACGTGAAGATCCGCGTGAAGGCTGACGGTTCTGGCGTCGAGCTTGCCAACGTCAAGATGTCGATGAACCCGTTCGACGAGATCGCGGTGGAAGAGGCGCTGCGCCTGAAGGAAGCCGGCAAGGCGACCGAAGTGGTCGTTGTCTCGATCGGCCCGGCGCAGGCGGCCGAGACGATCCGTACCGGGCTGGCCATGGGCGCCGATCGCGGCATCCTCGTGAAGGTCGACGGCGTGGTCGAGCCGCTCGCCGTCGCCAAGCTCCTTAAGAAGGTGGTCGAGCAGGAGAATCCCGGCCTCGTCATCCTCGGCAAGCAGGCGATCGACGACGACTGCAACCAGACCGGCCAGATGCTCGCAGCCCTGCTCGGCTGGGGCCAGGGCACCTTCGCCTCGAAGGTCGTGGTCGGCGACGGCTTGGTCGACGTCACCCGCGAGGTCGATGGCGGCCTGCAGACGGTCGGCTTGAAGCTGCCGGCGATCGTCACCACCGATCTGCGCCTCAACGAGCCGCGCTATGCCTCGTTGCCGAACATCATGAAGGCGAAGAAGAAGCCGCTCGACGAGACCTCGGCCGATGCGCTCGGCGTCGATGTCGCGCCCCGCCTCAAGGTTCTGAAGACGGTCGAGCCCGCCGGCCGCTCCGCCGGCGTCAAGGTGGCCAACGCCGCCGAACTCGTCTCCAAGCTCAAGACCGCCGGGGTGATCTGATGACCACGCTGCTGATCGCCGAACACGACAACGCCTCCGTCAAGGACGCCACCGCCAAGGCGCTGACCGCCGCTGCCAAGCTCGGCGGCCCCGTGCATGTCCTCGTCGCCGGCCAGGGCGCCAAGGGCGCGGCCGATGCGGCCGCCAAGCTCGCCGGCGTCGAGAAGGTGCTGCTTGCCGATAACGCGGCCTATGGCCATGCGCTGGCCGAGCCGCTCGCCGCGCTGATCGCCAAGCTGGCCGCTGGCTACGACGCCATCGTCGCGCCCTCGACCACGACCGGCAAGAACGTGCTGCCGCGCGTCGCCGCCCTGCTCGACGTGATGCAGGTCTCGGATGTCAGCGCGATCGTCTCGCCCGACACGTTCGAGCGCCCGGTCTATGCCGGAAATGCCATCCAGACCGTGCAGTCGACCGACGCCAAGAAGCTCTTGACCATCCGCACCGCCTCCTTCGCGGCGGCGGGCGAAGGCGGCTCGGCTGCGGTCGAGAACGTCTCGGCGGCTGAGAACCCCGGCAATTCGTCCTTCAAGGGCGAGGAGGTCGCCAAGTCCGACCGGCCGGAGCTGGCTTCCGCCCGGATCATCATCTCGGGCGGCCGGGCGCTGGCTTCGGCCGAGAACTTCGGCAAGGTGATCGAGCCGGTGGCCGACCGGCTCGGCGCCGCGATGGGCGCCTCGCGCGCCGCGGTCGATGCCGGCTATGCCCCGAACGACTGGCAGGTCGGCCAGACCGGCAAGGTGGTCGCGCCCGAACTCTACATCGCCGTCGGCATCTCCGGCGCGATCCAGCATCTCGCTGGCATGAAGGACTCGAAGGTCATCGTCGCCATCAACAAGGACGAGGAGGCGCCGATCTTCCAGATCGCCGATTACGGCCTCGTCGGCGACCTCTTCACCGTCCTGCCCGAGCTCGAGGCCGAGCTCGCCAAGATCGGACAATAGCCGAGCAGCATCGTCTGAATCACCAGATCTCGGCATCAGCATGAGCCATAGGGCGGCCGTCCGCCCTGTGGCCCCGCTCGATTGCCTGCGGCGGGCAAGAGCACCAAGCCCGCGCGCGGACGAAAGCCGCAGCCTGCGGAGGGAACGCTGGCTTTCCCAGGGGCTCTGCCGAAACCGCCTGCCGGCAGCGCAGGCCCCGATGGAAGCCCCGCCGCGCAGCCGGAGGGCAATGCGCTTCTCGCCTATATGAAACGAGCCGCCCGCCTGAGGCGGGAGCAATGACATCAGCCGGGCGCGTCTCCGCGGCCCGGTCCGTCTCCGCGACAGCTTGGGCGATGCCCCGCCGGATATGTCCGGCGGGGCTGGGGTGCCGGTCTCATTCGCCGCTGCGGCGGCTGGGGCGGGACCAGATCAGGCTGAAGCCTTCGCCGTCCTCGTCGTCGAAGAGGTTGGCGAAGATCGGGGCGGTGAAGCTGGGATCGTCGAGCTTGAGCCCGAGATAGTCGCGGCCCTCGCTGGAGCGCTTGGACCAGGCGGCTCCGATCTCGGCGCGGCCGACAAAGACGCGGTGGCTGGGAGCATTCTCGCCGGTGATGCGGGTCTCCGGGACGATGCGGACACCTTTGGCCTGGACGCTGAGGGTGACGATGTCGCCGGCGAACTCGTTGGTGGCGGTCTGCTTGAAGGTGCCGATGGTGGCCATGGTGGTTCTCCTCGATGTCTGCTTCGAGCCCGCACCGGTGCGGCCTCGATGGCGATCGGCAGGCCGGAGGCGAGCGCCGGCGCACCCCCGAAAGGGGGCCTGACAGCAGAGGAGGAAGTTTCTTGTTTCGCGAGGAATGAGGGGTTCGGGGTCCCCGCGCGACCTGTCGCGTGGGGTGACCCCTCAGGGGAAGAAAGTTTTGACGGAGCTGTTGCGCCTGAGGCGGTCGAGGCGTCAGCCGTCCTTCGGCCAGATCAGCCCATTGGAGAGGCCGTTTCGGAGCGCGGCAACTGGCAGGGTAAGGAGAATCTGGCCGGGCTCGGCGGGTTCACGATAACCGTCACCGGGGCTCGCCGGCTGCCGGCCTGCCTCGATCCGGTCCGGGCTGTGAAGCGCGATCATGGTGAGACGTTGCGACGGAGATGCTGCCGGTTCGCCTGTCTCCGTCCGACCGGGATGATGCTGACGCCCGGCGCCCAACGCTCTGCGCTGTCGGGATGGGCGGGAGACGTCGATCCCGCTCTCCATCGACCTGCCCGCCCTTTGATGACGATGATGACGTGATCGGTCGCCGCGCTGCGTTCGCCTGACGGCGCCGAGGCGAGCAGCACGCCTGCCCAGCGGAGCACTTCCGGTGGGGCATCGCCATCGCCGGCCGAACAGACGACGCCGGTCGCGCTGACGCGACCGGCGTCAGAATAGGAGGGAGCTTATGCTCCCTCCTCCTTTTCGCGGTGCCGCTCGACCTCGACGAGCAAGGTTTCGAGGCGGCGAAGGGTCGTGGCGCGCTCTTTGCGGGTGAGGATGCACTCGGCGAGTTCCGCGCGCAATTCGGCGATTTCGGCATGGATGTCGAAGAAGTTGGTCATGGTGAACCTCCGTTGTCTCGATAACGGAGGTCGCTGACCGGGTGTTGGAGGATCGGGTCAGGGATCGCGCAGCGACCGGCCTGCCGGCGGGTGGGGGAACCGCCCGTCCTTGACGCGCGCCGCCTGCCGGTATGCTCGCGGTCTCAGAGAGAAGGTCGGCCTGGCTCGACGCTGGGGCCGGGCTCCCCTCGGGGCATGCAGGGCACGGCGCCGACCCGTATCGGCTCCTTGTTGGATACACCGGCAAGCGGATGACGACGAGGCGGCGGTCAGGCGCCGCCAAACTGGGGCTGAGAGATAGCGAGCGCCGGTTTGCCCCCGTTGTCACTGGCGCGAGATCAATCCGAGTGAGGATATCGTTCGTCGTCTCGTTGTAAACATTTGATCTACAACAAGAATTATGCTCCAATCTGAAATCGATCTGCGCGGGAAGGCAAAGATGAACCAGTATCTCCACAAGTCGAATTTTGTGTCGACGATATCGGACGGCTCCGTTTGAGCGTGTGGATACTTTCGTGTGTCGACCGGAAGGCAAGCCGAGTCTGACCTGTCGATCTTCGATCAGCGCAAGCAGATCCTCGCTTTCTGTGCCGGCAAAGGCTGGAACCTCGTCGCCGAATATGTCAAGCCCGGCGCCTCGGCGACCGACGATGCCCGGCCGGAATTCCAGAAGATGATCGAGCGCGCTTGCGACGACGATCGGCCGTTCGACATGATCCTGGTCCACTCGTTCAGCCGCTTCTTCCGCGATGCCTTCGGGCTGGAGATGTATATCCGCAAGCTCGCGAAGGCGGGCGTGCGCCTTGTTTCTATTACCCAGGAACTGGGAGACGATCCGGCTCAGGTGATGATGCGCCAGGTGATTGCACTCTTCGACGAATATCAGAGCCGGGAGAACGCAAAACACGTTTTACGTGCAATGAAAGAAAATGCACGCCAAGGTTTTTATAATGGCTCGCCGGTTCCGCTCGGTTTCACCACCGCTGAAGTCGAGAAGCGCGGCAACCGGACCAAGAAGAAGCTCGTCGAGGATCCGGTCGAAGCGGAGACCATGCGGCAGATCTTCAAGCTCTACCGGTCGGGTGACGGGACGAGCGGACCGCTCGGCATCAAGCAGGTGACCTGCTGGCTGAACGAGCGCGGCTACCGCACGCGCAAGGGAGCCCGCTTCGGCGTCGCGACCGTCCACGGCATCCTGACCAACACCGTCTATATCGGCGAATGGGTTTTCAACAAGCGCGAGGCCAAGACGCTGACCCAGAAACCGGCGAGCGAGCACATCGTTGTCGAGGTGCCGGCCATTATCCCGCGCGACGAATTCGACGCGGTGCAGACGCGCATGAAGGTCAACGCCCCGATGACCACGCCGCCGCGTGTCGTCACCGGCCCGATCCTGTTGACCGGTCTTGCGACCTGCGCCACCTGCTCGGGCGCGATGACGCTGCGGACCGGCACCTCGAAATCGGGGCAGGTCCACCGCTACTACTCATGCTCTGTCCATGGCCGGATGGGCAAGACGGCCTGCAAGGGGACGAGCCATTCGGATGGACAGGCTCGACACGCTCGTCACCGATCATCTCGTCGACCACCTGTTCCAGCGGGACCGGCTCACGACCATGCTCGCGGGCCTCGCGGCGGGGCGCGCCGAGCGTGCGCTTGAGGTCGATGGTCGGATCACCACGCTCCAGAGCGAGGCGAGCCAGGCCGAGGATCGGTTGAAGCGTCTCTACAAGATGGTCGAGGACGGCGTGACCGATCTTGACGACCTGCTGAAGGAGCGGATCGCCGCCCTCAAGCTGGAGCGTGATCGCGCAACCGCTGCGCTCGAGCGGATCAAGGCCCAAGCCGCTCCGCCGACCGTCCTGGAGCCGGAAGCCATCGAACGGTTCGGACGCCTGATGCGCGAAAGCGTTACCTCCGGCGACATCGCGTTTCGCAAGGCCTACATCCAGGCGGTCGTCGATCGTATCGAAGTCGATGACGATCTCGTCCGTATCATCGGGGATAAATCCACCCTGGAGCAGGCGATCGCGGGCAATGCCGCGCGCAATCTGGGTGTTCGCAGTTTTGAACGGAAGTGGCGCACCCGACACGATTCGAACGTGTGGCCTTCGCCTTCGGAGGGCGACGCTCTATCCAGCTGAGCTACGGGTGCTTACCGCTTACGTAGTGCTTACGCGGATTTTGTGCAGGTGTTAAGCCCCTACGTGCAACCCTTGTAAACCCTTGTATTCCAATACTCTTTTTTCCGCACTTTTCACATCAGCCGGCTTGACACGTGCCTTCGACGAGAAGTGGGGCAAGGCGGTGATCTCGCCCGCGTTCTTCACTCGGCTTGTCTTCGAGGGCGTTTGACGACCCGGCCGGAACGTGCGCGCTCCGGCCTGCGATCCCCGCTCGGCGCGAGCAAGGCGCCATCAGCCCGGCGCTGAGCCGCGGCAGTCAAGATACTCAATGAGGAGCCATCCGATGACCTCCACCGCAAAGCCTCTGACCATCGACATCCCGGTCGTCCTGAAATCGGTCAAGGCCGTCTTCAGCGTCGGCAGCCTGGCATTCGAGGGCGATCTTCCCGCCTCGATATTCCATATGCGACTCATCACGGGCGACGCTGCGGACTGGAAAGTCAGCGCCGACGTGGTCGCGGTCTTCCACACCAATGCCGGCCACGTCACGCTGCACGATGATGCCTACCACGCCGATCGCAATATTTCGACCGGCAATCCCTACAACCACATGATCAAGGACCTGCAGGATCGTGGTGTTCGCGTCGAACTTTGCGGCGCAACGGCCAAAGCTCATGGCTGGGGCAATGAGGACCTGCTTCCGTCCATCCCGGTGAACACCGACGCCATGTCCCGTACGATCGAGCTCGTGCAAAGCGGTTATGTTAAAATAACCGAATAGGCTTCTAGATTAGAATTATGATTCTGAATTCAGTTCGTCTAGTTCATTTTTATAATATTACGATATTTTGAATGCACACTTCTCTTATAGTTATTTCTTGCGCATAAAGCGGCACTTCAGAATGTCCTGATCTTGAGTGTCTATGTCCGACCGGGACCCCGGAATGCCGGTATAGCTGATCTCAGAACGAATAGACGAGGTGTTCCCGATGGATCTTCCAGCATCCGTACATAGCCGGCGCACTTTCCTTGCCGGAGCAGCCGGCATCTCGGCTGCGGCTCTCCTGCCGATGGGAGAGAGCATCGCGCAATCACTACAGGTCCAGACCGCGAAAGGATCCCACTACATGACTTCCGCTTACGTCACCACCAAGGACGGTGTCGAGATCTTCTACAAGGACTGGGGTCCGAAGACCGCGCAGCCGATCGTGTTCCATCATGGCTGGCCGCTGTCGTCTGACGACTGGGACACCCAGATGCTGTTCTTCCTCCAGCACGGCTATCGCGTCGTCGCCCATGACCGGCGCGGTCACGGCCGCTCGTCGCAGGTCAGCGAAGGCCACGACATAGATCACTATGCCGCCGACGCCTCGGTCGTGGCCGAGCACCTCGACCTGCGCAATGCTGTCCATATCGGTCACTCGACCGGTGGCGGCGAGGTTGCACGCTATGTTGCGAAACATGGCCAGCCGCAGGGGCGCGTCGCGAAGGCGGTTCTGGTGTCGGCGATCCCGCCGATCATGGTCAAGTCCGCGACCAATCCCGAGGGCACGCCGATCGAGGTGTTCGACGGGTTCCGCGCCGCCCTGGCTGCCAATCGCGCCCAGTTCTTCCTCGATGTGCCCTCCGGGCCGTTCTACGGCTTCAACCGCCCCGGCGTGACGCCGATCCCCGGCACCATCCAGAACTGGTGGCGGCAGGGGATGATCGGCTCGGCCAAGGCGCATTATGACGGCATCAAGGCCTTCTCGGAGACCGACCAGACCGGGGACCTGAAGGCGATCACCGTGCCGACCCTCGTCCTGCATGGTGATGACGACCAGGTGGTGCCCTATCAGGATGCGGCCGAAAAGTCGGTCAAGCTGCTGAAGCACGGGACGCTGAAGCTCTACAAGGGCTATCCGCACGGCATGCTCACCACCCATGCCGATGTGATCAACCCCGACCTGCTCGCCTTCGTGAAGGGCTGATGGAGCGGCGCTCCGGCGAGTGCGCCGGGGCGCCTTCACAACGCGCTTTCCCATAAGCCCTGCGAGGGAAGTCCAGCCATGAAGCCGAACTATAGCGACCGCTCCGCCGCGCTCTATGCCGATGTCGAGAACCCTAACTGTTTGAGAGTGCATCAGAAGCTGCAGGTTGTGAATCGGTGTCTGTCGGGGATGTTATCCTTGGGTATGCGTGGGAAGGCTAGGAGATGGTGGCTTCCCCACACCTCACACATCCCTCCCCTCTCTACCCTCCAAACCTCTCCCCCACTTCACCCCTCTTTACGCGCTCCCCTGCCCTTCCCACTCCCCGTTCTTGCTCCCTATGTCCGGATCTCTCACTTGGGAGACGCTTCGTGCGGATCACTCGGTTTGCTTTTCCCTTTGGCCAGGGCTTATGTCGGTGGGATCGCTTCTGAGCGCTCTTTGTCTGTTTGCGCTATCTCGCTCTAGCTATTTAGCTCGTGCGTCTCTGTGACGTGTCCCTGCTCATTCTAGCGCTAATCCAGAGTGTCATTCTCGCTGTCTGTTTCGCTTAGCGTCTGAGATTGCTGGGATTGGAGGATTTCCTGCCCCACTTGACGTCAACCTGTGCTGAACATGGCGGTTCTGGCTTCGGGTTGGTTTGTGGGCCTTTCATGAACATGATCGGTACATGTTCGGTGGGGTGTTTTGGGGGTGATTCTGACCTTGGTGCCTGGCCGGGATGGACCGTGCCTTCGATTCCTGACTGGCTCCGAGACCTTACTCGTTCTAAGCATGATAACGAGGCGTCCGTTACACCGCGCTTTGTGGTAATAAAATTTGATCAAAAAACTGTTGACGCCGCATAACGGCGGAGTCGAATCATCCCGCTTAGTGGCCTTTTCACTAAAATCAGGGGTGATGGA